>JAUNPI010000153.1:3142-6066 GCA_030536875.1 Clostridia bacterium | reverse complement strand
AAGCCCATCATCGCGACCATCGCGCTGTTTTACACGGTGGATAAGTGGAACGAGTGGTGGAATTCCATGCTCTACATCAACCGCTCGGAGATGTATCCGCTGCAGCTGATCTTGCAGAACATCATCAACAGCTATCAGGTCACGCAGAGCCAGAACGCCGCTTCCGCCGACGCTATGATGCGGCTGAAGACCTTCTCGATGGGCATCAAAATGGCTGCCATCGTCGCGACCATGCTGCCGATCATGTGCGTCTTTCCGTTTTTGCAGCGCTTCTTCGTCTCCGGCATCATGATCGGGGCGGTCAAGGAGTGACAAAAACCATGTTTACGATTTTGTCCAAACAGATGCAAATATCCTCTATATACTTTGCCGCTTTGTTCCATTAGAATATGGATAAACAAGCATCCTTGTGCAAAAAGGATGAATACGACAAGGAGGAAAACACCATGAAAACGAAGAACCTGATGGCCCTGCTGCTTTGCCTTGCGCTGTGCTTGGCCGGCGCGACGGCAATGGCCGAACTGGAGAGGATCACCTATGACGAGGCCGACATCGCGAAGGCTAAGGAATGGGCCGATACCCTGGACACGAAGACCTATGACGACCACCTGAAGATCGAGCTGGCTTCGGAAATGCTGAACGACACCTCCGACTACAACAAGGGCGATGTGCAGTCCCAGTGGTTCACGGAGCATTTCAACTTCGAATGGGACATGATCGCCATCCCGGACGCCAATTCCAACGACAAGGTGCGCACGATGATCAACTCCGGCGACGTTCCGGATGTGCTGCGCTGGAACACCTTTGACATCAACGAGATCAACTCCTATATCGATCAGGAGCTGTTCTACAAGCTGCCCGAGGATTGGAGAGAGCGCTGGCCCAATATCGCGCACACGCAGGATCTTGTGCCCGTCGCCAAAGCGCTGGAGGAGAAGAATGGCGGCACGTATGCGCTCTTCCGCGTGGTGATGTATCATTACTATCCCAGCGACACGGTCGTGAGCCATAACTCCGTCTATCTGCGCGAGGATTGGGCGAAAGAGGTCGGCTTTGAAATCAAGGATGCCTACACGGCCAGCGAGCTGCTCGAGTTCGCCCGCCTGATCAAGGAGAAGGATCCCGGCAAGGTCGGCGCGCAGCTGATCCCGCTCAACGGAAACACCGAATACCTGAGCAGCCTTTTCCTGAGCAGCTCCTATCCCAACTACAGCAGCATCTATAAGGCCGAGGACGGCCAGTATCGCTGGGGCTTTGCCGATGAGGAAACCCTTGCGGGCCTGAAGCTCTGGAAGCAGGCGTATGACGAGGGACTGCTCAGCCCCGAGTTCTACACCTATTCCGAGGCGGACGCCAGCAACGCCTTCCGCATTTCCGGCACCACCGGCGCGGTGATCCTGCCCGGCAGCATCTGCTGGGACGTGAGGAACGGTCTAAAGGACGAGCTGGGGCTGGGCGACGACGCATGGCATCAGGCCGCGATTGTCGGTGAGGACGGCTATTACCACGATATGGCCAGCGACAACTTCTGGGGCGCGACCTATTTCTCCGCCGATATCGACGAGGCTGTCTTCGAGCGCTATATGGACATCGTAGACTTTGCGGTCTCCGACGCGGGAGCCGACCTGCGCTGCGACGGCTTCCAGTACATCGACTGGGTGATCGACGAAAACGGCGAGAAGGTTACCGCCTACGACATGGAACAGTTCCAGCGCGCGAGCGATTCCTGCGCGTGGCCGGTGTACACGCTGCTGGGCGCCTGCGGCGACGATAACGGCTTCAACACCAACCCGGCGAACAAGGGCGAGAGCGGCATGTTCTACGCTAACCAGCTGCTGAGCGTCTACAACGCGAAGCTTTCCCGCCTGACCGAGGGCAGCATCATCGAGCGGGATTGGGACAGCTATGGCTTCAACAGCGATAAACAGACCGCGCTGACGGCGATCGATTACAAGAGCCTGTGCGCCAATCTGGTCGTGGCCCAGGGCGATCTGGAGACGAATTGGAAGAATGTCATCGCCGACAACGCCTACCTCGTCGACCCCACTGTGGAAGAGCTGAACGAGACCTTTGGCGGAAAATAAAAAAAGTAAGTTATTATCCATCATCAAGGGGGGATATTCTTCATCCAATGGAGAATATCCCCTTTTAAACAAGCGGATGCGGACAGGAGGGGCGGAGAGCCGGCCTTCCGGCGTTGGTCTGCTTGGCAGCAGAGGGCGTCTAATCAAGCAGAAAACCATGTGAAAGCATAAAATGATGTGAAAGTAAATGAAAAGAAAGAAGGAAAAGAAATGTCATTTCATTCCCGGCTGCCGGCGCTTCCGCTGGTGGTCAACGATCCGTATTTTTCCATATGGCTGCCCGGCGACCGGCCGACGGACGCCCAGAGCATCCACTGGTCCGGCGCGCGCAAGCCGATCAAGGGCTATATCGATGTGGACGGATGCCGCTATCGCTTTCTGGGCAAGGACGGCGTGCGGGCGGCAGAGACGCTGGAGGTGGAGGTTTCCGCTTCGGCGACGCGGTTTTCCATGCGCGCGGGCGCTGTCCGGCTAGAGGCGGTCTTCTGGTCGCCCGCGCTGGCGGCAGACTGGGATGCGCTCTCCACGCCCGTCACCTTTGTGGATTTTGAGGCGTGGGCAGAGGATGGGCAGGCGCATGAGGTTCGGGTGTCTCTGGAGGTCGACGGGCGGATCTGCTATGACGGCGAAATGCAGCCGGAGCTGCACGTGGATGCGTTTGTGTCAGGCGGCGTCGCCTACGGCCTGATGGGGCAGAAGAGGCAGCGCGTTCTTAGCCATTCGGGCGACCACGTTACGATGGATTGGGGCTATTGCTGGATGGCGTCTTGGCAGAGGGTGACCTGCGGGCCTGCGCTGCTGCGCGGCGAATGGGCGTTCACGGCGGGGGAAAGGCCGGAG
>JAUNPI010000153.1:1783-3132 GCA_030536875.1 Clostridia bacterium | reverse complement strand
TCCTTGCGCTGGGCTATGACGACGTCGCGGCGGTCCATTACTTCGGCACGCCATGCCGCGCGTGGTACCAGCGGGAGGGACGGACGCTGTTTGAGGCGCTGCGAGACTTTGTCTCGCGCCACGATGCGCTCTGGCAGGCCGTATGCGAGCAGGATACGCAAATCAAAGAGGACGCGCTGCGTGCGGGCGGGGAGGACTATGCCGCCGTCGTCTGCGCCGCGTGGCGGCAGACGTTCGCCGCGCACAAGCTGATTGCGACGCCTCGAGGAGAGATGGCGCTTCTCTCCAAGGAAAACGATTCCAATGGCTGCATCGGCACCGTTGATATCAGCTATCCGTCCATCCCCATCCTGCTCAAATACAGCCCCGAGCTGGTGAACGCGCTGTGCAGACCCGTGCTCGAATTTGCATCCATGCCGGTGTGGAACAGGGATTTTGCGCCGCACGACATAGGGCGCTATCCATATGCGGCGGGACAGGTTTACGCCCTGCGTCATGGCATTGCGCATGGGAACGTGGTTCCGCCGCTGTACCTCTATCCGCCTGAGGCGGACCTCTATGACGACCGGTATCAGATGCCCGTGGAGGAATGCGGCAACATGCTGATCATGCTCGAGGCTGCGGTTTCCTTCGGCGCGGAGGATGCGCTTGCGCGCCGCTACGCACCGCTGCTGGATCAATGGGTGCGCTATCTGGAGAGCTATGGCGAGGACCCGGGTGAACAGCTCTGTACGGACGATTTCGCCGGGCATCTGGCGCACAACGTGAACCTCGCCGCCAAGGCGATGGTCGGCATCGCCTGCTACGCGCGCCTGCTGCACCGCTTTGGGGAGGAGGAGCGAGCGGCTCAGTGGGAAGCGCGCGCCCATGAGATGGCGCGGCGTTGGCTGAGCCGCTCGGGTGGCCATCCCACGGCGCTCGTCTTTGGCGGCGAGGGATTCAGCATGAAGTACAATCTGGCTTGGGATCTTGCGCTGGGGCTTCACCTGCTGCCGGAGTCATTTTATCGGGACGAGACGATGAGCTATTTGCCGCTCATGAACCGCTATGGCCTGCCGCTCGACTCGCGGGCCGGTTATACGAAGTCCGATTGGATGGCGTGGTGCGCGGCGATGGCGAGGGATGGGGAGGTAAGGCGTGACCTGCTGGCCCCGCTGGCGCTGTATCTGCGCGAGACCAAGACGCGCGTCCCCTTTTCGGACTGGTATGACACGCACACGGGCGACTATGTGGAGTTCATCGCCAGAAGCGTGCAGGGCGGGCTGTTTATGCCGATGCTCATTGATCCGGAGCGCCCCGTCTGACCTTGGGCGGGCGAAGAACCGACGGGAAGCAAGAGAGAGCAACGA
>JAUNPI010000153.1:0-1746 GCA_030536875.1 Clostridia bacterium | reverse complement strand
CCAAACGGAGGAATTGAATATGGACAGAAAGTGGCAGAGAATCACCTACATGCCCGCAACCCCGCTGGGGGAGGACGGGCGCCGCGTCACCGGCTGCCGGGAACACATCGCGCTCTCCCGCCGGGCGGCGCGGGAGGGCATGGTGCTGCTCAAGAACGAGGGCGGTATCCTCCCCTTTGCAAGCGGCACGAAGCTCGCCGTGTTCGGCAAGGCGCAGGCGGACTATGTGAAGGGCGGCGGCGGAAGCGGGGACACGACGGTGGCCTACGTCCGCAGCATCCTGGACGGTTTGGAAGAAAAGCAGGCGGAGGGAAGGCTTGAGCTGTTTGCGCCCCTGTCCGCTTACTACCGGGAAAACGTGGCGAAGCAGCGCGCCGCGGGCCGAGCGCCGGGCCAGACGCAGGAGCCGCCCGTTCCCGCCGAATGGGCTGAGCAGGCGCGGGCGTTTACCGACACGGCGCTGATCGTCATCTGCCGCTTTTCCAGCGAGGGATGGGACCGAACCGGCGAGCCCTTTGACGGCGATTTCTTCCTGAGCCGGGAGGAACTGGCGATGGTGGACGCCGTGCGCGGGGCGTTCCCCCGCGTCGCCGTCGTGCTCAACACGGGCGGCATGATGGACGGCAGCTGGTTTAAGGACGACGAGCGCATCGGCGCGGCGCTGCTGGCATGGCAGGGCGGCATGGAGGGCGGAAGCGCGACGGCGGATGTTCTCATGGGCGACGAGAACCCCAGCGGCCATTTGACGGATACGTTCGCCGTGGATTTCGCCGCTTATCCGTCCTCGGCAGGGTTTAACGATTCGCAGGACTACGTCGAATACCGCGACGACATCTTCGTGGGGTATCGCTACTTTGAGACGATGAGCGGAGCAAAGGAAAAGGTCTGCTATCCCTTCGGATATGGGCTCAGCTACACGCGCTTTGCCATGACGGACGTCGATTGGGCGGCCGAAGGACAGGCGTTCGGCGTCTCGCTGTGCGTGAGCAACACGGGAAGCGCGGCGGGGCGTCAGGTCGCGCAGGTGTATTGCCAGCCCCCGCAGGGCAGGCTCGGCAAACCCGCGCGCGTGCTGGTGGGCTTTGCCAAGACCAAGAAGCTGCTGCCCGGCGAGTCGCAGCGCCTGAATATCCGTTTTGACGCCCGAGATTTTGCCAGCTACGACGATTTGGGCAAGGTGCATGCATCCGCGTGGCTGCTGGAGAAGGGCGAATACCGATTCTATGTGGGCGACAATGTGCGCGACGCCGTGCCGGCTGCAAAGGCATGGACGCTTGCCGAGGATCTCATCCTCGAGCAGTGCGAGAGGCGCTGCGCGCCCTCCCAGCTGCCGGAGCGCATGCTTGCGGACGGGTCGTTTGAGAAGCTGCCCGAGCGTGCCGTACCGGAGCACTTTGCGGAGGACTGGAGCGTTTTGCCGCCGGACGGGAAGACGCCTTCGGAATGCCCGAACGGCCTTCCGGAATGCTCTTGGCAGAGGGATGAAACGATTCCCACGCTCATCGACGTGGTTCAAAACCGGCTGAGCACGGATGCTTTTGTCAGCCGGCTTTCGGACGAGCAATTGATACGCCTGCTCGGCGGCCAACCCAACCGCGGCGTGGCGAACACATTCGGGTGGGGCAATCTGCTCAAGTTCGGCATTCCGAACGTGATGACGGCGGACGGCCCTGCGGGCCTTCGCATCGCCCCGGAATGCGGCGTGTATACGACGGCGTTCCCCTGCGCGACCATGCTGTGCTGCTC
>JAUNPI010000152.1 GCA_030536875.1 Clostridia bacterium | reverse complement strand
CGCTCGCGCTCAACCAGAGCCGCAACAACGAGAGCGCGATGCTCTACGAAATCGCGCCCGTGTTCGACATCAGCGCCCGCAAGAGCGGCGAGCTGCCGCATGAGCAGCCGATGATGTGCATCGGCGCATACGGCGCATCCGTCGATTTCTACACAATTCGCGACATCGTTCTCGATCTGCTCGCGCGGTTCGGCGTGACCTGCGACATCGTTCCGGGCGCCGAGCCGTATCATCACCCCGGCCGCGCGGCGCGTCTGATGGCCGGCAGCCGCTGCATCGGCAGCGTTGCGGAGGTTCACCCGCGCGTCATGAGCGAATTTGAGCTGAGCAAGCGGACGATCATCGCCGAAGTGAATCTCGAGCTGCTCGCCGAACTTCGCCAGAAGATGGGGCACGTCCACAGCCTGCCCAAGTTCCCGGCGGTCACAAGGGATATCGCGCTGGTCATGGACGAGGCGACGACGGTCGGCGCCGTGCTCTCGACCATCCGCAAGGCAGGCGGCGCCATGCTGGAGAAGGCGGAAATGTTCGATATCTATCGTGGCGCTCAGCTTCTCACGGGCAAAAAATCCGTCGCCTTCTCGCTGAGCTTCCGCACGGCGGAGCGCACGCTGTCCGACGACGACGTAAACCCGCTGATGAAGAAGATCCTCGCGGCCTGCGAAAAGGAATGCGGCGCCGTGCTGAGGCTGTAAGCTCGGGAGGAGAACCATGCTCGATGAGCGTATCGGGGCGAAAACCCAGCGATTTGCCGTGCTCGGCGAATCGCTGGGCCATACATGGTCGCCCTATATCCACAATTCCCTTTTCCGTGCCTGCTGCCGGGACGCTATCTATCTGCCCATCACCGTGCCGAAGGACCGCCTCGCTTCCGCCGTCGACGTATTCAGAAGCTGTTTTGACGGCTTCAATGTCACCATCCCGTATAAGGAGCGGATCATCCCGCTTCTTGACGAGGTGGACGACGCCGTGCGCGCCTGCGGCGCGGTCAATACGGTCGAGAACCGCAGCGGAAGATTGATCGGGCACATCACCGACGGACTCGGCATGCTCAGGGCAATCGAGGAACACGGCGTTTTCACCGGTCAGGCCGATGTGCTGATTCTTGGCGGGGGCGGCGCGGCGCGCGTGGCAGGCTACGAGTTCCTCTCCCGCGGCGGCCGCGTGACGTTTGCCGTGCGCGACGTTGAGAAGGGGAAACGCCTCGCCTCCGAGCTCTCCCAAACGCAGCAGGACGGCATGCATCGCATCGCCGTCTGCCCGCTCAGCGCTATCCCGGAGGCGGCGCACGATCTTTTAATCAACTGCACGCCGGTAGGCATGTATCCTCATACGCAGGAAAGCCCAGTGGGGGAGCACGTTATCTCCCGCTGTGCGGCGGTATTCGACGCCGTCTACAATCCCCGCAAAACACAGCTGCTTCTCATGGCTAAGCGGGCGTCCATCCCCGCCATCGAGGGATTGGGCATGCTGTTTTACCAGGCCGTCGAGGCCCAGAAGCTCTGGTTTCAGGGCGATTTCCGCGCAGACGCATCCGCGCAGAACGACATATACATGGAGCTGCAAGCGCAGCTCTAACGAAATCGGGAGGATAGACCTTATGAACATTTGGCATGACATTTCTCCGGAACTGATCACCCCAGAGCGCTTCATGGCGGTCATCGAGATCAAAAAGGGCGGCAAGAACAAATGCGAGATGGACAAGGCGACGGGTATGCTGCGCCTCGACCGCGTGCTGTATACCTCCACGCATTATCCGGCAAACTATGGTTTCATTCCGCGCACCTACGCGGACGACGGAGATCCGCTCGACGTTCTTGTGCTCTGCTCGGAGGCGATCGAGCCGATGACGCTGGTTCAATGCCGTCCGATCGGCATGTTCGAGATGAACGACGGGGATGCGCGCGACGAGAAGATCATCGCCGTGCCGCTGGGGGATCCGAATTACAATTATATGTTCGACATCAGCCAGCTGCCGGAGCACGTGCTCGACGAGATTCGCCACTTCTTCACCGTATACAAAGAGCTGGAGGATCGCACGACGGTCGTCAGCAAGGCGCAGAACCGCGAGGTTGCCACGAAAATCATCGCCGAATGCATCGATGCATACCGTGAAAAGTTCGGCGATATCAAGAAGGATTCCGGCATCAAAGACAAGAAAAAGGGGTAAACAAGTATGCTCAATCGTCCCGTAATCGGGATCTGCGGCTCGCACAACATAGGCGACCGTCAGCTCTTTATTCGCGAAAACTACATGCAGTCCGTGCTGCGCGCGGGAGGTCTGCCCATGCTGCTGCCGCAGGTTGCAGACAAGGAGACGGCGCAGGCTCTTTTGGACAACCTAGACGGCCTCCTTCTGGCGGGCGGCGGCGATGTGGAGCCCGCGCGTTACGGTGAAAGCGCCATCCCCGCGTGCGGCGAGCCGGACGCGCAGCGCGACGACTTTGAGCTGACCATCATCCCTCTGGCGCTCGAACGCCATATGCCTATTTTCGGCATCTGCCGGGGGATTCAGGTTCTTTGCGTAGCGATGGGCGGCACGCTCTATCAGGATATTCAGACGCAGTGCGGCGTTGAGCGCGCCAAACACGAGCAGCCCGCTCCGTATAACGCACCCGTCCACACGGTGTATTTTGAGCCGGACGGTTTCTTCTCCGGCGTAATCGGCGCTAAGAGCATGCCTGCCAACAGCATGCACCATCAATCGATCAAAGATCCCGGCGCCCAGCTCGTGGTTGAAGGGCGCACGCAGGACGGTATCATTGAGGCCGTCCGTGGGGCGCAGAGCGACGACGTATTCGCCGTGCAGTTCCATCCAGAATACCTATCCGAGGAAAGCGCCTATGCCGCAAAGCTTTTCGAATGCCTTGTGAGCAAAGCAAGGCGCTACCGCGCCGCTCGCATAGCATCCCCCGCGATTTGACCGCCGTGTCGTCCGCTGATGTACGCTGGAAAAGCTGGGCCGAATGCCCGGCTTTTCGTATTCTTTCCCACGGTTGAACTCCGCTGCGCTTTTTGGTATAATGGGATCAACTCTGAATCTAGGAGGCTGCCGATGAGAAAACGTATTGCCGTTTTGCTTGCGGTGCTGCTGACCGCGCTTTGTTCGATCGCCAGCGCGCAAATACAGCCGACCATTCGCGTCTATCTGAGAAGATTGGGCGTTCAGGATTCTCTTCGTGTGGACGTCAAGGGCACCTATATGCTGGAAGACGGCTCTATGTACTTTGCCGATGGCACAGAGATGACCGTCGTGCTTCGCGAAGGCCAGCTTGTGCTGCATACGGGCGGCGCCGCCATTTTGATGGGCGCATCCATGAAGCTGCTTCGCTGCGCCGGAGAGACGCCGGGAGCGCTTTTGCTTCAAGGGGAAGACGGCCTGTATGAGGGCGATCTGTCCCTCACGATTTCGGATGGCGTCATTCGCCCGATTCTCTCCATCGACGTGGAGGATTATCTGCTCGGCGTCGTTCCCTTTGAGATGGGGGATTCCTTCCCGCTCGAAGCGCTCAAGGCGCAGGCCGTCGCAGCGCGCACCTATGCCCTGCGAAAGAGCGGCTCTTCCGGCGACTACGACGTCGAAGACACGACGAACGATCAGGCGTATCGGGGCAGAACGACCTATAGCCCGCTTTCCGAGCAAGCCGTGCGCGAAACGGCCGGGCTCTGCGGCTCTTACAAGGGCCAATTGGCACAATGCTTTTATTCCGCCAGCAACGGCGGCCAAACCGAGCTCGGGCAGCACGTTTGGCCGACCTCCGATCCGGATGCTTACGGATACATGGATATGCGCGACGATCCCTACGACCTCGAAAACGAGGCCAGCGTGGTCAAACGATACACGCTTGAGAAAAAGCCGGGCGACAAGGGCGTCGGGCCGGCGCTGCACAGCGCGCTCGTGCTCGCCATGTCCGAACAGCTGGAGGCCCTTGGCTATGCGGCGGAGGACGATCTCGTGCGCTTTGACGAGATCACGAGTCTTGAGGCGATCTCGCCAAAGTTCGAAGGCGATTCTCGACTGATGACAGAGCTGCGCTTCGGCGTCAGGGTTTCCGTGAGGGAAGCGCTGTTTCGCGATGTGCAGCCAACCGCCCTTCCGGCGCATAGCGATGCCCAGCAGGCGGTAAATTCCACGCCCAGTCCCGCGCCTTCTCCGACCGCAACGCCTGTCTATTCGCCTTACACCGCGCTTGATCAAGAGCTGACGGTCATCCCGCCCATCTTTACGGCCGCCGAACAGGCAATGGGGCTGAGCATTAACATTTCGAAAAACGAACTGATCACCGTCTACGATATCGGCTCGGCCTACATGGTCGAATCGCGCCGTTACGGACACGGCGTGGGCATGAGCCAACGCGGCGCGCAGCAAATGGCGAGCGAACATGGCATGAGCTATGAACAGATTCTCTCGTTCTACTATCCGGGCATGGATCTTGTCACATACAGCGCGCAGAGAACGCCTCAGCCCACCGTCGATATGCTGCTCATGGCAACGCCTGCGCCGACGCCCAGCCCGACCCCGAGGCCTACGCTCATGCCCGTTTCGACGCAAAACATGGAAGAGGGCGCTTACCTCGCCACGGTTGCCAACATAGGGGAGGATTCCTCTCTCAACCTCCGCGAGGCGCCCAGCCTTTCCGCCGAGATCAAGCGCAGGCTGTACAAGGATCAGGAATTGATCGTCCTATCCGTCAATGCCGACGGCTGGGCGCACGTGCGCACTGACGTGACGGACGGCTATGTCCGCGCGGAATACCTGCAAACCGCCGAAAAACAGTGAGCCCAAAACCTTCTGCAAAGGCTCCAAACGGGTTTTGACAATCTTTTTGAGCAATTTGCTTTTTTCTATACAAAAAGCAGGCTGAAACACTTGAAAAAGCGGGATAATTTGGGTACAATATAAGAGGGTATTCCCAAGTGTCAAATCATTGACAAACAGATTAGGAGGAGATTTCCAATGGTTAGAGTTGCGATTAACGGTTTCGGTCGCATCGGTCGTCTTGCTTTCCGCCAGATGTTTGACGCCGAAGGCTATCAGGTCGTCGCGATCAACGATCTCACCAGCCCGAAGATGCTGGCTCACCTGCTCAAGTACGATACGGCGCAGGGCTCTTACAAGTATAAGGACACCGTGACCTCCAAGGAGCCGGTGTTTGAAGAGGATGGCAAGACCGTGAAGGTTCCGGGCTCCATCACCGTCAACGGCAAGGAGATCACCATCTATGCCAAGCCGAAGGCGAACGAGCTGCCGTGGGGCGAGCTGGATGTCGACGTCGTGCTCGAATGCACCGGTTTCTACACCAGCAAGGCCAAGGCGATGGCTCACATTGAGGCCGGCGCCAAGAAGGTCGTCATTTCCGCTCCGGCTGGCAACGATCTGCCGACCGTCGTTTATTCCGTCAACGAGAACATCCTGACCCCCGAGGACAAGGTGATCTCTGCGGCTTCCTGCACCACCAACTGCCTGGCGCCGATGGCAAAGGCTCTGAACGACACCTACCCGATCGTCTCCGGCATCATGACCACCGTTCATGCGTATACCGGCGATCAGATGATCCTCGACGGCCCGCAGCGCAAGGGCGACCTGCGTCGTGCTCGCGCCGGCGCGCAGAACATCGTGCCCAACAGCACCGGCGCCGCGAAGGCCATCGGCCTCGTCATTCCGGAGCTGAACGGCAAGCTGATCGGCTCCGCCCAGCGCGTTCCGGTTCCGACCGGCTCCACCACGATTCTCGTGGCCGTCGTCAAGGGCAAGGATGTCACCGTGGATTCCATCAACGCCGCGATGAAGGCGCAGGCTTCCGCCTCCTTCGGCTATAACACCGATCAGATCGTCTCTTCCGACGTCATCGGCATGACCTATGGCTCTCTGTTTGACGCGACCCAGACGATGGTCACCAAGATCGACGAGGAGACCTATCAGGTTCAGGTTGTCTCTTGGTACGACAACGAGAACAGCTACACCAGCCAGATGGTTCGCACCATCAAGTTCTTCGCTGAGCTGGGCTAAGCAAAAAGCGTTCAAAAGGGGGCTGTCAAGCTAAGAATCCAGACATTTCAAGCAAAAACTAAGAATTTGCGCC
>JAUNPI010000151.1:237-6162 GCA_030536875.1 Clostridia bacterium | reverse complement strand
CGCCATCGGCGAGGAGAGCCCGCACTATGTCCGCGCGCGGCGGTTGGTCAAATTCCTCAACTATTTCCTTGAACTCGACGACGAAGACGAGATTCCGCCGACATCGATCATGCGGGAATTCATCGGCGGGTGTTCGTTTTACGGGGAATGACGCCGATTCCAAAAATTGTCGTTGTTTTTTCCGATAGTTTCGCCTCTTGCGGGCCACAATAGCGGCAAGGAGGCGAATCAAGTGAAAAAATGGATTTTAGCTCTGCTGTGCATGGTCGCGGCGAGCATGGTCATGAGCGGCTGCGCGGCGGGCAACGCCAGCGGCCTGGCAACGGTTGCCCCGGCGGCGACCAACAGCCCCGCCGCGGCGACGATGGAACCGTCCGCTGCGGCGACGATGGAATCGCCGATGCAGGCGACGGCGCAGCCGATGACATCGCCGGATGCGTCCGGCTCCCCGGAGGGCACGGCGTCTTCCGCCATGACTGCGATGACGCCCGCGCAGGCCGGCAAGCTCGCCGAGCAGATCAGCGAGGCCGTTGAGCGCATCAGCGAGGTGAAGGACGCGGAGGTCATCGTGCGGGATGAGCGCGTGCTGGTGGCGGTTGAATTTGAGGACCAATACAGCGCGAGCCTCGACGACCGCATGAAGCAGACGATTGTGGACGCGGTCAAGAAGGTCGACGACAGCCTGACCGACGTGCAGATCACCGACGACGGCACGCTCTACGGCCAAGTCAAGGGTCTGGCTGAGCGCGTGGGCAAGGTGACCGGGCTCGACGAGCTCGCCGACGATTTCGGCGATCTCTGGGACCGCATCACCGGGCGATAACGGGCGCGGAAGATTTACGGCGTCCGCCGACGCACAAGGGACTGTCAAGCTAATTCTGAACATTTCAAAAAGCAATTTTTCTAAGAATCATTGGCTTTCTTGAGCTTGGGGCTCTGCCCCAACGCCCCGCCAAAGGGCTTTCCGATCGCCCTTTGGAAACCTTCGGGCGCAAATTCTTAGTTTTTGCTTGAAATGTCTGGATTCTTAGCCTGACAGCCCCTTGCGTTATGAGGCTTGAAAGTGAGGAAAAGAGCCATGCTGATTTTCGCACTCGTCGTCATCGCGGTCTGGGTCTTCGCGCTTGCGCTTTGCCGCGCGGCGGGCGACGCGGATCGCTATGAGGAAGAGCTGGAACGCCGCCGGCGCGAGGATGCGCGGGAAGCGTGATGAGCGCGATCGCGCCGCCTTGTTCGCCATTGGCGAAGCTGACGCGGCCGCCGTGCGCCAACACGATTTGCCGGACGAGGTGCAGCCCCAAGATGTGGGGCGGAGATTCCACGCTGTCCGGATGATCGAGCGCAAGCAAGACCTTTTCCGGGTAGCCCACGCCGTCGTCTGAAACGGTCAGGGACAGCGCTTCGCCGCCGCGAACCGTCACCGACAGGGCGCAGCCCTGCGGATTGTGGCGCACGCTGTTGAGCAAAAGGTTTTCCAGCGCGCGGCGGCAAAGCGCGCCGTCTAAGAGCAGGGACGTTTGCCCGGCCTGCGCATCCATGTCAAAGCCGACCGTGCAGCGCTCGCACAGCGGGCTATTGCAAAAGTCCGTCATGACTTGGCGCAGAAACGGGCCGGCCAGCGTCTCTTCCAGCCTGAGCGGCTGGGCGTCATACTGAAGCTTTGAGGTCAGGTTGAGATCCTCAATCAGCATCCGAATCCTTTGGGCCTGCACGCGAATCGCGGCGGCCTTTTTTTGCTGCGCCTCGGGGAGGGACGCGGCGCGCTCCAATTGCTCGGCATGGCCGAAAATCAGCGACAGCGGCGTGCGGATATCGTGCGAGACGCCGGCGATCCAGTTGGTGCGCGCGCTGTCGCGCTTGGCGATCGCCTTGCGCTGGCCGGCCAGAAGGGCGCTCGTCCGGTTGAGCTTTCCGGCGAGCTCGGCGGTCATGCCGTGCTCCGCGAGCTCGACCTCCTCCCCGCGGGAGAGCGCGTCGATTCCCCTTCCGACCTCGCGCAGCGGGCGCGAGGCCCGAAACCCCAGCAGCAGACAGACGGCGATCACCAGCGCGCCGTCGACGAGCAGCAGCTTGGGCAGCGCGCTCAGCAGGCCGTCCAAAATCGTGGCGTTGATGTAATAGTCAAAGCGCACATAGCTGCCCTTGGGCATGCCGGCCACGACGATGCCATAGTCGTTTAAATAGGTGAAGACGGGGTAATCTGCCCAATACCAGCGGGAAAAGGAGGCGACCTGAGAGACGGTGTAGCGGTGATCGAGCGACTCGGGCAGGTTGTGGCGCCAGAGGACGTTGCCTTCGTCGTCAAGCAGCATGGCCCATGCGCAGGCGGAGAGCAGGCTTTGCGTGTTTGCGCTTTCCTCGGGACGGAGGACGCCGGCCTCGTCCTCGGAAAAGGAGGCGGCGAAGCTGCCGATGCGCCAGTCGCTCTTCTCGTGAGCGACGTTATAGGAGCTGGTGAGCACGCCGAGGAAAGCCGCGATGTTGAACAAGAGGATCAGCAGGACGATGGCGAAGGCCGCGGCGATGTAGCGGCGGACGAGGCGGGAGATGGTCTTCACGGCGTCTCCTCCTTTTGCAGCTTGTAGCCCAGGCCGCGCACGGTGATGAGAAACCGCGGGCGGGAGGGATTTTCCTCCAGCTTTTCGCGCAGGTGGCGCAGATGGACGTTCAGGCTGTTCTCATAGCCGTAGTAGCCCTCGCCCCAGACGGCCTCGCAGAGCGCGTCGTAGGTGACGATGCGGCCGCGGTTTTCCGCCAGCTTTTGCAGCAGCGCGCGTTCGGTCGCCGTCAGCTGAAGGGGGCCGCGGGGCGTGAGGACCACGGCCTGAGAGAGGTTGACGCGCGATGCGCCGATGGAAAGCTCCGCTTCCTCGCCGCGGGAGAGCTCTGCGCGGTAGGTGCGCCGCAGAATCGTCGCGATGCGCAGCAGCAGCTCCTGCGTGAGGAAGGGCTTGGTCAAATAATCGTCCGCGCCCAGCCCGAGGCCGAAGAGGCGGTCGCTGTCCGCGTCGCGCGCGGAGAGGAAGAGCACGGGGACATCCGCCTTCTCGCGGAACGCCTGAAAGAGCGAAAAGCCGTCGCCGTCCGGCAGATTGATGTCCAGCACGATAAAGTCCGGGCGCTCGAGGGCGAAGGCCGCGCGGGCCTCGGCGGCGCTGGCGGCGACGGTCAGATGGCGGTAGCCCGCGCCCGAAAGCGACTCGCGAAGCAGGGCGAGCAGATCGGCCTCGTCGTCCACAAGGAGGATGCGCGCATCCTGTATCCGGTTCATATCCGTCCCCTCCTCAAGGGTGTATTGCCCCTTTATTATAGCACAGCCGCCCGGGCGCGTCGCCCCGCAAAGCGCGTCTTAAGGTAATCTTAAGCTGAGCTTCAGGTTCAAATAAGGTTTGGAGCCTACAATGAGATCGTTCCGGAACGAAGCAAGGACGAAGAAAAAAAGACGAAGAAAACAGGAAAAGCGAAAAGACGAATCGATTGAACAAGGAGCGATTTCATGGGCAACATCATTGAAACGAAGAGCCTGACCAAGCGCTTTGCCGCCGGGGATGCGGTCTGCGGGCTCGACATGCGCGTGCCGGAGGGCTGCGTCTACGGCTTTATGGGCCCCAACGGCGCGGGAAAGACCACGACGATGAAGATGATTCTGGGGCTCACGCACCCGACATCCGGAAGCATCATGCTGATGGGCGAGGCGATGAACGAGAAAAACCGCCTTGCTCTTTTGCGGCGGACGGGCTCGCTGATCGAGTCGCCCTCGTGCTACGCGCATCTGACGGCGAGGGAAAACCTGCGCGTGCTCGCGGATCTCAAGGGCGTGCCGTATCGGGATATCGAGCGCGTGCTGAAGATCGTGGGCCTCAGCGGGGAGCGCACAAGGCGCGTGGGGCAGTATTCGCTGGGCATGCGCCAGCGGCTGGGCATCGCGCAGGCGCTGCTGGGCAGCCCGCGGCTGCTCGTGCTCGACGAGCCGACCAACGGGCTTGACCCGGAGGGCATCGCCGAAATGCGCGAACTGATTGCGGGCATCCCGAAGAACACGGGCGCGACGGTGCTGATTTCCAGCCATCTGCTCTCCGAACTGCAGATGATCGTGGATTACGCCGGCATCATCAATAAGGGCCATCTGCTCTATCAGGGGACGCTGGAGCGGCTGATGAGCGAGCGCGGAGGGGAAATCATCGTCGAGCGCCGCGCGCGCACGCTGGAGGAGATCTTTATGGAGCTGATCCACGAAAAGCAGGGGCAGCAGACCCGGAAGGAGGGAGAGGCATGAGGCGGGCGATTGCCGCAGAAATCAAAAAAGCCCGCAGGCGGCATGATCTGCTGCTCGCCGTGGGCATCGCGCTGTTCGTGGTGCTGTGGGCCAGCCGTTCGGCGCCGAGGACGCAGGACGAGATGGCGACCTTTTTCGAGGGCATGTTTTACGCGGTTCCGCTCATGAACACGGTCGTCTTCCCGGTGGGCATGGCCGTGCTCGCCAGCCGGATCTGGGACATGGAGACGCAGGGCAACGGCTGCCGCCTGCTCTTCACGCTGCAAAGCCGGGGCAGCCTGCTGCTGTCGAAGGCGCTGCTGTGTACGCTGCAAAACGCGCTGATCTGCGCGGCGGAGATCGCGGGGATCTTTCTTCTGGCGGGGCTGAAGGGCGTGGCGCAGATGCCGGACATGCGCCAGCTGGCGTGGCTTGCGCTATGTACGTTTGGCGTCAACGAGATGCTGCTGTTTGGCCAGCTGCTCTTGTCCATCCGCTCCGGAACGCAGGTGGTCTCCCTTGCGGTGGGCATGATCGGAAGCCTTCTGGGCGTGTTCGCCGCGTTTTTGCCGCCCGTTGTGAGCTACCTGATGCCGTGGGGCTACTATGTGCCGCTTGCGGGCGTGGGCATGGACTGGGACAGCCAGACGCGCGTCAGCACGTTCTTCGAGCGGGACTTCAATATCGCGCTGCTCCTGTTTGCGCTCTCGCTTGGCGCGGCATTCTTTGCGCTGGCGTGGCGCTGTGTGGACAAAAAGGAGGTTTGACCATGCTTTACCGGTGTATTCTTTCGGAGAACCGCAAGCTGCGCGGCAGCGTGATTTGGCTCGTGTTCCTGCTCGTTCCCCTGATTTCGGCGATCTATGGCACGTTCAACTACACGCAGAATCTGACCATCCTGACGCCCGGCTGGTATAACCTCTTCACGCAGCACACGCTCTTTTACGCGCTCTTCTTCTTTTCGCCGCTTGTGGGCGTGTATGCGGCGTACCTGTGGCGGCTGGAGCATTTGGGCCACAACTGGAACCTGATCATGACCGCGCCCGTTCCGCGCTTTGACCTCTTTGCGGCCAAGCTCGTCGTCGTCCTCAAGATGGCGCTGCTCACGCAGGCGTGGGTCTGCGCGCTCTATATCGCCTGCGGCAAGCTCTGGGCCGGGCTGCCGGGGTGGCCTCCGCTCGAAATCCTCTTGTGGATGATGCGCGGCGCGGTCGGGGCCGTGCCGATCATCGCGCTGCAGCTGCTGCTGTCGATGGTCATTCGCGGCTTTGCCGTGCCGGTGATGATCGCGCTGGGCGGCGGCGTGGCGGGCATGCTCATGACCTCAAACGGGCTCGGCCTCGCGTGGCCCTATGCGCTGATGATCATGGGCATGAATTCCAACAAAGCGGAGGATGTCCTCGCCGGGGGCGCGGGCGCGTATCTGATCGCCTGCGCGCTCTTTACGCTGCTGTTCTGCCTAATTGCCGCGTTTATGCTGCGCAGGCGGGATGTGAGGGCGTGAAACGAGGAACGCATCCGGTCGCGCCGTGCAGGCACATTCTCCAAAGGGAGAGCGTTATTCGTAATCCAAAGGGAAATACATGAGGGTGCATTGGCTTTCAACCGGATCACGCGTGAACGCAAGATCGTCGTCCAAGTCTTGAAAATCATTTCGATGGTACAGCCGG
>JAUNPI010000151.1:0-227 GCA_030536875.1 Clostridia bacterium | reverse complement strand
GCCTCTTTCTGTTGAACAGAGCGTAATGAATGAAAAGCCGATATGGTTCGCCCGAATGTTTTCAATTCGGTCAACACAGTCGTTTAACAGCAGATCGGCCATATAGACGCTTTCATTTGCATGCTCACCTTGATATAAAAGTCTGCGATGAAAGCGCTCGTCCAAAGCAAAATAGTTGATATGCGCGGAGCCGCCGATTTTTTGACGGACGCCATCCGTTTCCTGCT
>JAUNPI010000011.1 GCA_030536875.1 Clostridia bacterium | reverse complement strand
CCGGGTTGCCCAGCAGCCGGCGCCGGAGTCGCTGCCCTGACGCGGGAAGCACCACCGACAAAAACAACGGGCATCAAGACGGGAATCAAGAGGGAAAGACGACCCGGCGGCGAGAGCCGGCGGGTCGTCGATCAGAATCGCTGAGAGAGTGATGGAGCGATGAGAAAGATTGTGATCGCAGGCGCGGGGGCATATCATTTTGCCCCCGCCATTTTCGAGGATCTGTTTGTGCGCTTCCGCATGCCGGTCGAGCTGTGGCTCGTCGACGCCGATCTGGATATGGCGGAGCTGTCCGCGCGCGCGGCGCAGGCCCTGGCGCGCGCGTTTGGCGTGGAGGCGCGCTTTTATTACACGACCCAGCTGCACAAGGCGGTGTTTTCCGCGGACGCAGTCGTCGTCTGCTCCGACTTTTTGGACGAGGCGGCGTGGCGCAAGGACTTTGAGGCGCTGGACGCCGTGGGGCTGGGCAAGCAGGTGCGCCTGCGCGGCGGCCTCGGCGGGGCCATGCAGACGCTGCGCGCGCTGGACTTCATCGCGGACCTCGCCGAGCAGATGAGTGAGGAATGCGAGGGCGCTCCGCTCATCCTCTGCGGGAGCGGGTATGGCGGCCTGCCGCTCTCGCGCGCGTGCGAATGCGCGCAGCGGTTTGGCGGCGTGCGCACGCTCGGCGTGAGCGGCGTGACCGAGCAGACGAGGAAGCGGCTTGCGCTCTATTTGGGCGTGCGCGAGGACGACATGCTGATCACCTGCGCCGGCCTGCCGGATTTTTCATGGGTGACGCAGCTGCGCGACAAGGCGCGCGGGGAGGATCTCATTGAGCGCTGCATGAAGGAGATGCGCGAGGACAGCCGGGAGGAGCTCTCTGCGCAGTACATCGACTGGTACGGCGCGATTCCCGCCGGGGACAGGCCGACGCAGTATGAGCTGCTCGCCGACACGCCGCTCAGCCCGAGGCGCACGGTGCCGCCGGCGAGCGGCGTCGGCGCGGGCGATTACGAGGTGCGCAAGCGCAACCTCGCCCTTTTGACCGTCCACGGCCCGATGCGCCCGGAGGGGCTGGGGGCGTGGGGGCAGATCCGCACAAGCGGCCTTCAGAGCGCGAGGCCCATTGAAATCCTGCGCGCGCTGTGGGGCGAGGGCGACTGCCGGGTGCAGAGCCTCACGATGCCCTGCGACGGGGCGGTGGCGGGCGTGGCCGAGGGGCGCTTTGTCGAGGGCCCGGCCCAGATCGGCCCGGGCGGGGCGGAGGGCTACGCCGCCTTCCTGCCGGTGGAGCTGGAGGACATCATGGGCCAAATCAGCCTGTGCAACCTGCTTTACGCCGAGGCGGGGGCGACCGGGAGCCGCAACGCGCTGCGCGAGGCGATGGAGTGCGATCCGGCGCTTGCCGGCGTCGATTTGCTCTATGCAGAGGGCGTGATTTCTGATATGATAGAGGGACAGAGGGACCGGCTCAAGCGGTTCTTTTGAGGAGAGAGAGCGATGTTTTTAGCAAACCACTGGCAGGATTACGAGGTGCTCGACTGCGGCGGCGGCGAAAAGCTGGAGCGCTGGGGCGACGTCTACCTGCGCCGCCCCGATCCGCAGGCGATCTGGCCCGCGAGGGATCCTTCCCTGTGGCGCGTGGCGCAGGCGCACTACCATCGCAGCGACAAGGGCGGCGGCTCGTGGGAGTTCTTCCAGAAGCTTCCCGAGCGATGGACGATCGGCTACGGCGACCTGCGCTTCTATGTGCGCCCGACGGGCTTCAAGCACACGGGGCTCTTCCCTGAGCAGGCCGTCAACTGGGACTGGATGCGCGCGCTGGTGAGCGCCGAGCACGAGAAGGGGAAGAGCGTTCGCGTGCTCAACCTGTTTGCCTACACCGGCGGGGCCACGATGGCCTGCGCGATGGCTGGGGCCCAGGTCTGCCACGTCGACGCGGCGAAGGGGATGATGCAGTGGGCGAGGGAGAACCGCGAGCTCTGCCGCGTGCCGGAGGACAGGACGCGCTGGATCCTCGACGACGCGCTCAAGTTTGTGCAGCGCGAGGCGAGACGCGGGCACCTTTACGACGGCATTTTGATGGATCCGCCCAGCTACGGGCGCGGCCCCGGCGGAGAGGTCTGGAAGCTCGAAAACGAGCTCTACGGTCTGGTCAAGGCCTGCTCCGAGGCGCTGTCCGCCGAGCCGCTGTTCTTTTTGATCAACGGCTATACGACGGGATTTCAGGCCAGCGTGCTCGGCAATATGATCGATATGTGCGTGACGCCGCGCTTTGGCGGCGCGATGAGCGCCGACGAGGTCGGCCTGCCGGTGACGGCCGGCGGCGTGCTGCCCTGCGGGGCGAGCGGGCGCTGGCAGAGAGCATAAGCAAAAGGAGCGGTCGAGCATGCAAGCCTATCGCGGCGTGGGCGTCGTCTATGAGGACAATCACCTGCTTATCGTCGTCAAGCCGCCGAACATGCCCACGCAGGCGGACGCCTCCGGCGATCCCGATCTGCTGACGACGATGAAGGCCTATATCGGCGAGAAATATGAAAAGCCCGGCGCGGTGTACCTGGGCCTCGTTCACCGGCTGGACAGGCCCGTCGGCGGCCTGCTTGTGCTGGCGCGCACGAGCAAGGCGGCCGACAGGCTCAGCGAGCAGGTGCGAAAGAAGACGCTCTCGCGCCAATATGTCGCCGCCGTGACCGGCAAAGCGCCGGAGAGGGGAGAGCTTCTTAACTGGCTGCTCAAGGACGGGAAGACCAACACCGTCCGCGCCGTCGCCGAGGGGACGCCCGGGGCCAAGGACGCGCGCCTTTGCTTTGCGCGCGTGGGCTGCGCGGGAGAATGGTCGCTTCTTCGCGTGCGCCTGTTCACCGGGCGCTCGCATCAGATCCGCGTGCAGCTGAGCCGCGCGGGCATGCCCATATGGGGGGACGCGCGCTACGGCGCGGGCAGGCCGGGCGAGCAAATCGCGCTTTGGGGCGCGCATCTGGGGCTCGTCCATCCGACGCTGCGGGAGGAAATGCGCTTTGACGCGCCGCCGCCGAAGGATGCCATGCCGTGGCGCACCTTTGGCGAGGCGGCGTGGGCGGAGGAGCAGAAAATGCTTCTCTGATCGCCTGAGGCGGGCATGAATCGGGAAGAAAACGCGCCGCTGAATCGTCATGTGTCTGGCAGAGAAAATACGTCTTGGGAGGATGGACATGAAACACATCGTCGCTTTGGTTTTGACGCTTGCGCTGCTTCTGGGCGCCGGCGCGCTGGCGGATGAGCGCGCCGACATGCTGCTGGCCGTCGCGGTCAGCGAGCTGGGCTACACCGCCACGAAGGGCGGATACAGCAAGTATGGCGAATGGGGCGGCAGTGCCTACGGCGAGTGGTGTTCGGAGTTCGTATCGTGGTGCGTGAACCGGGCGGACGAGGCCTACGGCAGCGCCATGCTGGAAAACGACTATCCCCTGCAGACGAGCTGCGAGAGCGGCGTCGCGTGGTACACGGAGCGGGGGCGCTATATCACAACGAGCGGCACGCTCAAGGGCGCGGGCGAGCAGTTTTACCTTGCCGACGGCGTGAGCGTGGCCGACAGACCGTATGTGCCCCAGCCGGGCGACCTCATCTACATCGAGTGGTACAAGTACAACCGCATCGATCACGTGGGCATCGTCGAGTTTGTGACGCAGGAGACGGACGGCAGCTATACCGTCCACACCATCGAGGGCAACAACCACATCCTCGGCCCGGAGCCCACCGTCGTGGCGCGCTACAGCTACAAACTCGACGACCCGTCCATCCGCGGCTACGGCGTGCTGACGGAGGGGCTGGTCGCCACGAAGATGGCGACGGGCGATTCCGGCGAGAGCGTCGCGGCGCTGCAGCGCCAGCTCAAGGAGCTGGGCTATTACGACGGCGACTGCGCCGGGAAGTTTGGCAAGGCGACGGCAAACGCCGTAAAGGCCTACCAAAAGGCGAAGAGCCTCCCCCAGACGGGGGAGGCCGACGTGGACACGCTGCGCAGCCTGAACGCGGAGATCGCTGCCCAGCAGCTCGCCTCCGAGCTGCGCGCGAAAGCGCAGGCGGAAAGCGCCGCGGCGGCCATGCTCGCCTCCGCCAAGGAGGCGATTGCCTCATCGTGGTTTGGCGAGTTTGACCCGCAGGATGAGGAGGCGGCGTGGGCGCGGCTCATGGCGGATATCACCGTGCTCGACGTGGATCAGAAGGAAAAGGTCTATCTCTCCGATGGGCCGAACGGCCAGCGGAAGACCTATGACGCCAACCGCGGTTTTTTTTATGGGACGTCGGTCGCCGTTCGCGTGCTGGAGGAGCAGGACGGATGGGCGAAGATCGAGGCCTACAACGACTGCGACGAGCTGGAGCAGGGCTGGGTGCGTTCATACCGGCTCAAAACCGTCACGCCGAATTCGACATACGGCATGATCGTCGACAAGATGACCCAGCGGCTCTATCTCTACAAGGAGGGCAAGCTGCTCACCACGCTCAAGGTTTCCACCGGCACGACATCGGGCTCCAACGCGGACTATAACGAGACCGCCTCCGGCGAGTTCCTCTTATGCAGCGCGACAGGCGGCTTCTGGTCCGGCAATCTCTGGTGCGATCAGGCGATCCGCTTCAATGGGGGCGATCTGCTGCACATGGTCCCCGCGGTCTATTACGGCGATATGGTCGGCGGCACGCCGGATGGGTCGGGGGACTATTCCATCTGCGAAAGCGCGCTGGGCTCGCGCGCTTCCCACGGCTGTATCCGCGTGCAGCGCCAGCAAAACGAGGACGGATACAACCACCAGTGGATCTGGAACAATCTCAAATACGAGAAGAACATCAAGATCATCGTCTGGGACGACGACGGGCGGAAGCTGGAGGAGCTCTCCAGCGACGAGAGCGTCTATTACAACCCCAAGGGCGGCGAGAAATACCATGTGGATCAGCGCTGCTCCAGCGTGCGCAGCACATATCTTCCGCTGACGGAGATCACCTACGGCGATTTGACCCGCTACCCGTATACGGAGCTTACGCCCTGCGGCAGCTGCGGCGCGCCCCAGCGCCCGGAGACGGTCAGCGCGTGGAACAGCGCGATCGATCAGGCCTATGCCGAACTGGGCCTGACGCCGTAAAGCGCGCATCACGGACACGCGCGCGAGGCATGGCGCAAGACCCGAACGCATCCGATGCGCGGACGGTGAACAGGGAGGTCAGGACGATGGATATTCATGCCCGGCTCATAGAGCTGCAGGACGCCGGCTACCGCGACTTTCAGGCGAGGCTATTGCCGACGGTCGACCCCAAGACCATCATCGGCGTGCGCACGCCCGCGCTGCGCGCTCTGGCGCGCGAGCTCGCGAAGACGCCGGAGGCGGCGGCGTTTTTGGCGGAGCTGCCGCATGCGACCTTTGAGGAAAACAATCTGCACGGCTTTATCCTCTCCGGCATGAAGGACTATCGCGCCTGCCTCGAGGCCGTCGACCGGTTTTTGCCGTATGTGGACAACTGGGCAACCTGCGACCAGATGTCCCCCAAGGTCTTTGGCAGGCATCCGCAGGAGCTTTTGCCCGAGATTCGCCGGTGGATGGCCTCAAGCCATACCTACACGATCCGCTTTGGCATCGGCATGCTGATGAGCCACTATCTGGACGAGCGCTTTGACCCGGCGCAGCTCGAGTGGGTCGCCGGCCTGCGCTCGGAGGAATACTACGTGAACATGATGATCGCGTGGTATTTTGCCACGGCGCTGGCCAAGCAGTACGACGCCGCGCTGCCCTTGATCCAAAGCCGCCGTCTCGCGCCTTGGACGCACGCCAAGGCGATCCAAAAGGCTGTGGAAAGCTGCCGTGTGAGCGAGGAGCACAAGCAGGCGCTTCGGGCGATGAAATAGGGGTATTGGAAAAAGAAATACTTTTTGAGGTGAGGAGCATGACCCTAGAACAAAAAATCAGGATGGCTCTGGCCTACAAGAAGATCAGCCAGTTCTCCTTGGCGCGCATGATAGGCCTCAGTCCGTCGAATTTCAATCAAAGGTTGAAGAGAGAATCGTTTTCTATCGGGGAGTTAGAGCAGATCGCTAAGGCTTTAGGGGCGAAGTTCGATTTTGATTTTGAGTTTGAGGATGGGACGAGGGTGTAGCGGGAATAATATGATTTGACGATCCACAATCTATACGATATAATGGTCTCATAGCCAAGAGGTCTTGCACGGTGGCACTCGCTTTCGCTTTTACGAAAGAGGGTGAGAGCATGAAGAACGACGATTTCCTCGCCATCACAGGCTGGGTGTTTTCGCTTGTTTCGTTGCTTATCGCTTTTTATATGCTTGGTAAAGGCATATCATAAAAGCAACGCCGCCGTGTAGACTGCCCTCTACAGCGGCGGCATCGAAGCTTTAAACCAACTCCGCGAAAGCGGGGCGGCGTGCGAGGCTCCCAACCTCTTGGCTATATTGTATATCATGGGCGGTCGGCATGTCAAGAGCCGACCGCTTTTTGGATTTTATCGCTGGTCACAAAAGGTGCGGGAAGGTTTTGCCGACTCGCATTTTTAACCCCTCACAGGATATCCCGAATCTCCTGCGCCTGACTGAGCGCTTTGGCGGAATGATAGGGGCTCATGCGGTTGTCAAACGCGATATGCGCGGCGCGGCGGTAGAGCGCCTCCCGCTCGGCGTAGAGGGTGCGCATGCGCTCCTCCTTGTTCCCGGCGAGGTTGGGGCGCGTGTCCTGGCGGACGGTGGCGATGATGTCTTCTAAAGGGCGGCAGAGGAAGACGACCAGCCCGGTTTCGCGCATGAGCGCGATGTTCTCCTCGCGCGTGACGATGCCGCCGCCCGTGGCGACGACGCAGGGGGAGGCGCTGCACGCCTCGCGCAGGGCCGCCGTCTCTGAGAGGCGGAAGGATGCGTCGCCGCCCTCGGCGAAGATTTCCGGGATGCTGCGGCCCTCGCGGCGCTCGATCTCCTCGTCGAGATCGACAAACGCGCAGCCGAGCATGCCGGAAAGAAGCCTGCCCACCGTGCTCTTGCCGCAGCCCATCATGCCGATGAGGAAGAGGGTCTTACGCATGGCCCTCCGCCTCCTTTGCGGCGCGGTAGGCGCCCAGCAGGCGGCAGTTGTCGCAGTCCGCGCGCAGCGACTCCATGAGCACGCGCAGGTTGTCCTCCGCGACGTTGCCGGTCAAATCCACATAGAAGCGGTATTCCCAGTTGCTCTCGTGCAGCGGGCGGGACTCGATGTGGGTCAGGTTCATCCCCAAAGCGACGAAGCTGGAGAGCGCGCGCATGAGCGTGCCGCGCTCGTGGCGCAGGGTGAAGGTCAGCGTCGCCTTGTCCGGAATGCCGATGGGCGAAGGGGAGGCGCTGACGACGACGAAGCGTGTGTGATTGCCGTCGAAGGAGTGGATATCCGGAGCGAGAATCTCGAGGCCGTAATGCTTGGCGGCCAGACGCGAGGCGATGGCCGCACAGCGGATGTCGCCCATATCGGCGACGTGCTTGGCGGCGATGGCGGTGTTGAAATACGGCGTCTTGACCCAGTCCGGATGGCTGCCCAAGAAGACGGGGCATTGGGCGAAGCCCTGCTCGTGGCTGAAGACGGTCGTCACGTCCTCCACGCGCGCGCCCGGCACGCCGAGCAGGCAGTGCTCCACGCGCACGAGCTGCTCGCCTACGATGTGGCAGCTGTATTTGCCCATCAGGTCGTAGACCGTGTTGACCGAGCCGGAGGAGGAGTTTTCCACCGGGACGACGCCGTAGCGCACGCGCTCATCGGCAACCTCGGCAAAGACCTCCTCGAAGGTCTTGAAGTGTACGCGCGTGCAGTCCTCGCCGAAGAAGCCGACGACGGCGCTCTCGCTGAACGCGCCCGGCACGCCGCAGTAGGCGACCGACGAGGCCTGTGTGCGCGCGTTGAGATAGCGGTATTGCTCCTCGCGCGAGCGGCGCATGACGTCGCGGAAGAAGTCCATCGCGACGGGGCGAAGATCCTCCTCCCCGATCATTTCGGCGCGGGTGCGCAGCACGGCCTCCTCGCGCGAGGGGTCGAGAATGTCCATGTGGTTGGCCTGCTTGTACAGGGCGACGTCCCGCGCGACGAGCATGCGCTGCTCGAAGAGCTTGGCCAGCTTCGCGTCGATGGCGTCGATTTCGGCGCGGCATTGGGAGATGTCTTTCATCGATATTATCCTCCAATATGGTTGAGGCGAAGGTCTTAAAGGCCGCCTGAAGGGGCTTTCAGCGCCCGGGTGGCGGCGTCGTCCATCACGAGCTCGCACAGCGCCAGCGCCAATGCGCTTTCCACGACGACGACCGCCCGCGGGACGATGCAGGGGTCGTGACGCCCGGTGACGCAGAGCGTCACATCCTCGCCCGTGGCGGGGTTGACGGTCAGCTGCTCTTTGGCGATGGAGGGCGTCGGCTTGACGGCGGCGCGCAGCACGATGGGCATGCCGTTGGTGATGCCGCCGGTGACGCCGCCATTGTGGTTGGTCAGGCAGGCGGGACGCCCGTCGCGCATGCGCATGGCGTCGTTGGCCTCGCTGCCGCGCAGCGAGGCGATTTCCATGCCGTCGCCAAAGGATACCGCCTTGACGGCGGGGACGGAAAAGAGCAGCGCGCTTGTCACGCTCTCCACGGAGCCGAAGAAGGGGGAGCCGATGCCCGCCGGCACGCCGACGGCCGCGCACTCGATCACCCCGCCGACGCTGTCGCCGGCAAGGCGCGCCCGCTCGACGGCCTCGCGCATGGGCGTTTCCTTGGCGGGGTCGAGCAGCGGGAAGCGCGTGGCGCGCAGCGCCGCGAGCGTCCTTTCGTCCACGGCAATGGGGTCAAAGGCCGCGTCGCCGACGCCGCCGATGGCGGCGATATGCGCGCCGATCTCGATGCCGCGCGCGCGCAGCAGCTGCCGGGCAATGGCCCCGGCGAAGACCAGCGGCGCGGTGATGCGCCCGGAGAAGTGCCCTCCTCCGCGCGGATCGTTGAAGCCGCCGTATTTGACGCGCCCGGCGTAATCCGCGTGGCCCGGGCGCATGCGCTCGCGCAGCTGGGCGTAGTCGCCGGAGCGCGTGTTCGTGTTCTCGATCAGGCCGCACAGCGGCGCGCCCGTCGCTCGCCCCTCAAAGAGGCCGGAGACGATGCGCACGCGGTCGGCCTCCTTGCGCGCGGTGGCGGTCGGGTCTCTGCCCGGGGCGCGGCGCGCCATGTCCAGGGCGATGGCCGCCTCGTCGATGGGCGTTCCGGCGGGGATGCCGTCGACGACCATGCCGATGGAGGCCCCGTGGGACTCGCCGAAGATGGTCAGCTTGAATTGTTCGCCGAAGCTCGCTCTCATCTGGCGATCCCTCCCAACGATGCAAATTCCGCCCAGAACGCGGGGGCCGATTTGGCGACCGCCTCCGCGTCGCTGATGACGAGATCGCCGTCCGCGATGGCGGAGGCGACGGCCATCGCCATCACGATGCGGTGGTCGTTGCAGCCGTCGATGGTCGCGCCGTGCAGGCGTTTACCGCCGCGAATGACGAGGCCGTCCGGAAGCTCGGTCACCTCCGCGCCGGCGGCGCAGAGGGCCGCGCGCATGGCGGCGAGGCGGTCGCTCTCCTTGATGCGCAGGCGCTGCGCGCCGGTGATGCGGCTTTCCCCCTGCGCCGCCGCCATCGCCACCGCGAGCGTGGGGACGAGGTCGGGCGTCTGCTCGACGTCGGCTGTGATGCCGTGCAGTCGGGAGGGGCAGACGCACAGGCCGCCTTCCTCCTCGCGGATGAGAGCGCCCATGCTTTGAAGCAGCGGGACGATGGCGCGGTCGCCCTGCGTGCTTGCCCTATCGAGTCCGGAGAGCAGGAGCGGCCCCGCCGCGCCGATGCTCCCGGCGACGAGATAGAAGGCCGCGTGGCTCCAGTCGCCCTCCACGCTGAAAGCGCCGGGGGACATGGCGCGCTGACGCCCGGGGACGACGAGCGTGGATTCGTCCTCCCAGTGGGAGACGACGCCGAACGACGCCTGTATGCGCCGCGTCAATTCGACATACGCGCGGGATTCGAGCCTCGTCGTGACGCGGATGACGCTCTCGCCGTCCAGACCCGGCAGGGCAAGCAGAAGCCCGGTAATGAACTGGCTGCTCACGTCGCCGCGCAGCGCGTATTCCCCGGCGGTCAGCCTGCCCTCGACGAGGAGCGTATCGCCGGAGAGCTGCCAGCGGATGCCGCGCGGCACGAAGAGCCGTTCATAGAGCTCCAGCGGACGCTGCATCAGCCGCCCGTGGCCGACGAAGCGGACGCTTCCGCGCCCGTCGAGCGCGAGCGGAATGAAAAAGCGCAGCGTGGAGCCGGATTCGCCGCAGTCGAGCACGCGCTGCGTGCCGGACGCGGCGCTTTGGCCGCCGCAAAGGCGCACGCGGGAAAAGCCCGGCAGCTCGTGCGGCGTGATCTCCGCGCCGGAGGCAAGGCCCAGCGCCTTGGCGCACTCAAGCGTCGCCTCGATGTCGCGGGAGAGCTGGATGGGCTCAAGCGACGTCTCGCTCGCGGCGAGCGAGGCGAGCATGACGGCGCGATGGGAGGCGGATTTGCTGGGGATGACCCGGAGCTTGCCGCGAAGGGACGCGGGGGAGACGGTCTTGATCATGGCTTCTCCTCTCTTCTCTCGCCGTTACAGGAGCGAGCGCAGCTGCGCTTGGCTCAGCGGCACGGCGCGGCAAGCGCCGATTTCGGTCAGCATCACGGTGCGGATTACGCTGCCCGCGGCCTTCTTGTCCAGTGCCATCGTGTCCGCGAGCGTTTCGGGCGACAGGCCGTCGGGCATGTCCACGGGCAGAGCGTAGGAGAGCAGCAGCGAGCGGATGCGCTCCATCGTTCCGACGGGCGTGACGCCCAGCGTCTCGCCCCAGCGGGCGGCGGCGACCATGCCGATGCAGACGGCCTCGCCGTGCAGCAGCGTGCCGTAGCCCATCGCGTTTTCCAGCGCGTGGGCGAGCGTGTGGCCGAAGTTGAGCTGCATGCGCACGCCGTGGTCGTGCGGGTCCTCGCGCACATAGCGCGCCTTGAGCTCGCAGCAGCGGGCGATCACCGCGTCCAGCTTGGGGGCGAGCGCCTCTCGGGAGCCGCAGGCCTCGATCGTCTCAAACAGCTCGCGGTCGGCGATGCAGCCGTACTTGACGACCTCGCCCAGCCCCGCGCCGAACTGGCGCGCGTCCAGCGTCAGGAGCGTGTCGCTGTCGATGAGCACGAGCTCCGGCTGGTAAAACGCGCCCAGCAGGTTCTTGCCCTTCGGGTGGTTGACGGCGACCTTGCCGCCGACGGAGGAATCGACCTGCGCCAGCAGCGTCGTGGGGACCTGCACAAACGGGACGCCGCGCAGGTAGGTACACGCGGCGTAGCCGGCGATGTCCCCGACCACGCCGCCGCCCAGCGCGACCACGAGGTCCGCGCGGGTGAGGCGGGCGTCCAAAAAGGCGTCATAGAGGCGCATGAGCTGCTCGGGGCACTTGGTCGTCTCCCCCGCGGGGAGGGTGACGAGCGTGGGCGAGAGACCTGCCTGCATGAGCTGATGCATCAGCGTCTTTGCATACAGCGGAGCGGTGTTGGCGTCGGCGACGACGGCGGCGCGCCGGCCCGCGTAGGGGGCAAGCAGCGCGGCGCAGCGGCCGAGCAGGCCGCGCTCGATGTGGATGTCATAGCGGTCTTCGCGCTCGGGGGCGGTGACGGTGACGATGGGCATGCTCTTCCTCCTCACTTGAACAGCGGCGTTTCGCTGGGGGCCTGAGCCCGGCGGCGGTCGAATTCCTTCTTTCGGTCGCTCGAGACGGCGAGCCGCTCGAGCAGCGCCTGCCGGTCGCCGGAGCGCAGCAGGGCGCTGTATTCGCCGAGCTTTTCGATCAGCTCGTCGGTGAGCGCGGCGAGCGTCTCGCGGTTTGCCCAAAACAGCTCGCACCAGAGGTTGGGATCCAGCGCAGCCACGCGCGTGGCGCCTCGGAAGGAGCCCCCCTCGAAGCCCTGGCTGTCGAAGAGCAGGCGCTGATCGCACAGGGCGAGCGCCATGACGTGCATGAGCTGGCTGGTGTAGGCGATGCGCTCGTCGTGCGCCTCCGGCGTGGTAAAGACGATATCCGCGCAGCCCATGAACGTGGCGAGCTGGCTGAGCAGATGGATGCTCGCCTCGGGGACGGTCTCATCCGGCGTGAGGATATAGTGGGAGCCGCGGAAGAGCTCTCCCGTCGCGTTGGCGAAGCCGCCGCGCTCGCGCCCCGCCATCGGATGGCCGCCGAGATAGGTGAACGGGCGATCCGCGATTTCGGCGACGGCGTCGTGAATCGGCTTTTTGACGCCGCAGACATCGGTGAGCAGCGCGCCGGGGCGAAGGCGGGCTGCATGCTCGCGGACAAACTGCGCCGCAGCGGTGGGATGCAGGCAGAGGACGACGACGTCCATGTCGTCAAGCGGGGCGTCGCAGGCGTTTTCCCACGCCGCGCGCACGGCGCCGCGCCCCAGCGCCTCAAAGCGCGTCCACTCGTCGCGCTCGACGGCGTAGCGCTCCAGATCGGGGTAGCCCGTCAGGGCGAGGGCCATGCTGCCGCCGATCAGCCCGAGGCCGATAAACATCATCTTCATAGCGTGCGCTCCACGATCGGGGCCATCGCCGCGATCTTGCCCACGAGCTGGGCGAACTGCGGCGGGGTGAGGCTCTGCGCGCCGTCGCACAGGGCGCAGGGCGGGTTGTTGTGAACCTCGATGATCAGGCCGTCCGCGCCCGCGGCGATGGCGGCCAGGGACATGCGCTCCACCATCCAATTGAGGCCGGTCGCGTGGCTCGGATCCACGATCACCGGCAGGTGGGACAGGCGCTTGACCGCCTGCACGGCGGAGAGGTCGAGCGTGTTGCGGGTGTAGGTTTCAAACGTGCGGATGCCGCGCTCGCAGAGGATGACGTTGGGGTTGCCCGCCGCCATGATGTATTCCGCGCTCATCAGCCACTCGTTCACCGTCGCGCTCAGGCCGCGCTTGAGCAGGATCGGCTTGCGCGTCTGGCCCAGCTCGGTGAGCAGGTCGAAGTTCTGCATGTTGCGCGCGCCGACCTGAATGACGTCGACCCGGCGGTCGAACTCCTCCACGAGCTTCGGGCTCATGATCTCCGTGCAGATGGGCATGCCGGTGATGGCCTTGGCCTGTTCGAGCAGCGCGAGGCCCTCGAGCTTGAGGCCCTGGAAAGCGTAGGGCGACGTGCGCGGCTTGTACGCGCCGCCGCGCAGGATGTTCGCCCCGCTGGCGCGCACCTTGAGCGCCGTGTCGGTGATCTGGTCGTAGTTTTCCACGGAGCAGGGGCCGGCGAAGAGCGCCAGCTTGCGAGCGCCCACCTTGACGCCGCCGCAGTCGATGACGCTGTCGGTCGGGTGGAACTTGCGGTTGGCCTTTTTAAACGGCTCGGAGACCGGCATCACGCGCTCGACGCCCGGCTGGATGAGGAAATCGTGCGGATCGAGCCGGGCCACGTCGCCCAAGACGCCCAGCACCGTGCAGTCGACGCCCGCGTTGCGCTGCACCTGCATGCCCGCGCCCTGAAGAGACTGGCAGAGCGAACCGATTTGTTCCTCCGTGGCCTGCGGTTTCATGATGATGATCATGGAAAAAGTCCTCCTCTTTCTGTCGTTTGGCCTGTCGTTGGGTCTGTCATTAGAATGAATGGAAAAAGGCTCCTGCCTGTGTGGCAGGAGCCTGACGATACCCGTCAAAAACGGAAAAACCTTCCCGTTTTCCCTCTCATGCGCGCACGAAAGCAAGACCATGACCGCAATAGCCATAGCCGCTAAATCGCGCAAAAGAGAAATTCAACATGACCGTATCCTCCAAGGGTTTGAAGCCAGTATAGCATGACGCGGCAAAAAACGCAACAGGATTGAAAACTTTTCATGCGAAACGTGACTCAAATGACGCTCGGCGGGGGGGGGCCGGCGTGCGGCCTGCCCTATATCCTTTTGAGCAGCTTGCGGGCGTCCTCCTTGGCGGCGAGGGCCAGGATATGCTCGCTGCCCGTGAAGCGGTAATCCGCCCCGGGCATGGGGCGCAGCTCGTCGCCCTGTTTGACGGCGAGGATGTTGATGTGGTGGCGGTTGCGCACGTCGAGCTCGCGAACCGATCTGCCGATCCAGCTCTCCAGCGGCGGTACCTCGTAGATGGAGTATTCGTCCGTGAGCTCGATGTAGTCGAACACGTTCTGCGCACTCAGGCGAACGGCCATGCGCTCCGCGCTGTCGCGCTCGGGGTAGACGACCTCGTCCGCGCCGTTGCGCAGCAGCAGCTTGGCGTGGATGTCTTGGCTGGCCTTGGCGATGACGCGGCGCGCGCCCATGTCCTTGAGCAGCGAGGTGATCAGCAGGCTGCTGGCGAAATTGGTGCCGATGCACACGAAACACAGGTCGAAATTGCGCACGCCCAGCTCGGCGAGGACGGCCTCGTCCGTGCAGTCGGCGATCTGCGCGCTGGTGACGCTGCCGGCGAGCGCGGAGACGGCCTCCTCGTTCTGGTCGACGATCATGACCTCGTTGCCCAAGCTCATGAATTTCAGGCACAAATGCCGCCCGAAGCGGCCCAGACCGATGACGAGAATGGATTTCATGTTGACCTCCTAGCCCACCAGCAGCCTGTCGGTGGGGTATTGAATCTTGGCGGGCTGCGGCCTGTGCGTGATCAGGAACACGAACGTCAGGCTGCCCAATCTGCCGCCGAACATGAGCAGAATGATGATGATTTGAGAGAGGGGGGACAGCGCGCGCGTGATGCCGGCGGTCATGCCGACCGTGTTCATCGCCGAGAAGACCTCGATGAGCACGTCGCGCAGGGCAAGCTCCGGCTGGAGGGCGCAGATGGCCATCGTCGCTGCCATCGCCAGCGTCATATAGACGATCACGATGGAGCAGGCGCGGCGCATGATGCCGTTTTCCATCCTCCGCCCGAGCACGTGGACATCCTCCTCGCGCTTCAAGATGGAAACCGCCAGCAGGAGGAGCAGCAGCATGGTGGTCGTCTTCGCGCCGCCGGCCGTGGAGCCGGGGTTGCCGCCCGTGAGCATCAGCAGGAGCGTGAGCAGGCTGCCGGCGCTGGAGAGCTCGCCGGTGGGCACGGTGTCAAAGCCCGCCGTGCGCGGCGTCACCGCGCTGAACGCGCTGGCAAGCAGGCGCTCGCCGGTGGTCATGCCCGCCATGACGCCGTCGTGTTCAAAGATATAGAACAGCGCCGTGGGCACGATGAGGAGCCCGGCGGTCATCAGCAGCACGACGCGGGAGTGGAGCTGAAGCTTTTTATACCGGAAGCGGCACGCGATCAGATCGTCCCAGACAAAAAAGCCGAGGCCGCCGAGCAGGATCAGCGCCATCACCGTCATATTGACCAGCGCGTCGGCGGAGAAGGACTCCAGCGAGGTATAGGGGCCGGAAACGGAGCCCATCAGGTCGAAGCCCGCGTTGCAGAATGCGGAGACTGCATGGAAGAGGGCATAGCCTGCCCCGCGGACGATGCCGAGCATGGGCACGAAGCGCAGCGCGAGCAGCAGCGCGCCCGCCCCCTCGATGATCACCGTGCCGATCATCGCGCGGCGAACGATTCGGACGATGCCGCCGATGTGGAGCGAGGCGACGCTCTCCTGAAGCAGCGTGCGCTGGCGCAGGCCGATCCGCTTGCCGGAGAGGAGGGGAATCAGCGAGAGAAGGGTCATCACGCCGAGCCCGCCGATCTGGATGCCGAGCAGCAGCACGGCGCGCCCGAAGAGCGACCAATGGCTTGCCGTATCCACGACGACGAGGCCCGTCACGCAGACGGCGCTCGTGGCGGTGAACAGCGCGGTCAGCGGGTCCGTCCACTCGCCGGAGAGCGAGGATGCCGGGAGCATCAGAAGCAGCATTTCGATGAGGATGATCAGGGCAAAGCCCAGCGCAATCAGGGACTGCGCGCTCATGGGCGCGCGTTCCTTCGGGGAAACCTTCATCAGCCATATCCTCCTATCGCGATGTATTGTACTATAAACGCGTGAAAAAGGCAAGACGGGCGGCCCCGAGAGGAGGGAGTCTTTACACCGTTTTGTTGTTTGCCCTGATAGACGCTCCGGCGCCGATTGAACCGGCGCAAGAAATACAAATGGGGCATTTCTTGTGATTCAGAATAAGTATTTGACTATCCATAAATCAGCGGCCTATAATTTTATTAAATCGAGTTTTGCAAAACGTAAATCTTCAAGTTGGAGGTAGAGCAAATGAAGAAGAAGAAGTGCTTTATAAGCATAGCAACCGTTTTTATGTTTGCCGTTTGCCTGTCCGCATGTGCGGAAAACCATATGGATGGGGTTTTTACCGGCAGTGCGGCAGGCATGGACAGTGTAATCACCGCGACCTTAACCATAGAAAACGACAGAATCATCGACGTCACGCTTGATGTGTCCGGAGAGACAAAGGGAATTGGCGATGTGACGGGAGAAGCATTATCTCATCAGATTCTCGAAGCGCAATCGTCAGGGATTGACGGCGTTTCCGGTGCAACAGTTACCTCGAAAGCCGTTCAGGAGGCGGTTCAGGATGCGCTTGATCAGGCTGCAGGCAAAGAGAGCTGCAGCGAAATGCAGCCCGGAACGTATTACGCTGCCGCTCACGGGGCGAAGCACGATCTGACGGTGGAGGTCGAGGTATCCCCCGACAGGATTGAAAGCATTCGCGTGATCGAGGCCAATGATTCGCCTTATGTCAGTGAAGCGGCCATTGCGCAAATGCCGAAGCGTATTCTTGAAAAACAGTCCATTGCGGTGGATGCGGTAACAGGAGCAACGCTTACAAGCGCGGCAATTCGCACGGGAGTGAGCGATTGTCTTGTGCAGGCGGGCGCAGATTTGGCTGATTGGTCGGGAAAGGAGGACATTGGACAGGGGGATAGCCTGAGTGTCGATGTTCTGGTTGTAGGCGGCGGCACATCAGGGCTCTTGGCAGCGCTTGCAGCAAAGACGGATTCCGCGCTATCTGATGTTGACAGCGGTCTTGATGTATTGGTCGTCGAAGCCAACGGCTATGCGGGCGGCAATCTGGCGATCTGTGGCGGCTATATTGCCAGCTATTTTGGCACGGAGCTCAATGCATATACCGGAAACAGCATTGAAGCCGAAGCGCTTGTTGGAGCTTTGACCGAATTGTATCCGCAATATGCGGACGTGCTTGATAAGGAATTGATGACCCATATCGCGGATCTTACAGATGACACCCTCAACGGGCTGATGGCGCGCGGGTTCTATTTGACGGGTTCGGATGCGTACATCGGCCGATCTTCACGCATTTCCAGCGACGGGCCGACGGAATACACGTCCAGCACGGTTGTTGCCGATCAGGATACCGGAGAACGTTCCGGCGATAATGGTTATGATGTATACGGCGGCGGAGCCTATTTTGCGAAGTCGTTGACGGAGATTGTCGGTCAGGCGGGGGTGCAGATCCGTTACGAGACGACGGCTACATCCTTGCTGATGAATGAAGACGCGTGCATTGGCGTTGCCGTCCAAGACCACGAAAAGGCGTACAACATCTACGCAAAGAAGGTTATTCTGGCCACAGGCTATGCCGGCTTTGACGATGAAACGATTTCGCTGTATTTGCCTGCTGCTTACGGAAACGTTGTTGGGGCAGAAACCGCCGCCAATCAGAGCTTTGCGCAAAAACAGATTACGGGTTTAGGCGGAAAAGTCAACGATGTGCATGACCCCATTAGCGACGGACATATCATTCTGGGATACAATACGGTTCTTGCTCATTTCGGAGAAGAGCGCAAACTCTATAATGAGATGTCTGGCATGTTGGTCAACAAGGAAGGTGCGCGCTTTGTCGACGATTCGGATCGTGGGCATGATACGGCGATGAAGGTGATGGCATTGGGCGGAACATGCTACATGATATTTGATTGCACACATGAAGGAGTACGATTCTTTGATTTCCTGAAGGAAAACGGTCTTGCATGGTCTGCCGGGACGGTTGAAGAACTTGCCGAACAAATAGGCGTTGATTCTGACAGATTGCTTGCGACTGTGAGCAAGTACAATCAAGACTATGAGGCAGGTATGGACAGCGAATTCAATACACCTGTAGATCAGATGGCGCCGATCATAACAGCCCCATATTATGCTGTTCAGGTGAACGCCATTTCGACGGGAGGTATTGACATTGCCGTCTATACGGATGCGCATATGAATGTCACGCTGACAAAAGGCGGAATGCCCGTTGAAAACCTATATGCTTGTGGCGGCGCGGGTTCGGGCAGTTACTTCCCCCTGTGCAATATTGGTTTGGGTTCACATGTCGTCGGGTGTATGGCATCAGGTCTGTATGCGGGTAGCTGCGCTAGGGAAGCTCTGCAGCAATAAGAGAGCGCTTTTGAAGATTTGGCAGACCTTTCGGGCGGGCAGGTTGGTTCGATCTGCCCGCCTGCTGCCGTTATGGGCAAAAGGGGGGATGTCCAACCATAAAAATGCCGATTTTTGTATATGCACATATCAATTAAAGGCTGATTTGCTTTCGATTCGGCATGCCTGCGCAGGAGACTTGTTGATAGCGAGCCGATACCTATGCTATAATGGCGCGGGAAGGTGATCGGCATGGAACTCAGAGTGCTCAACTATTTTCTGGTGGTGGCCCGTGAAGAAAATATTACAAAAGCGGCGCATCTGCTGCATGTCACGCAGCCGACGCTGTCCCGGCAGCTGATGCAGCTGGAGGAAGAGCTGGGCGTTCAGCTTTTCCGGCGAGGAAAACACAGCATCAGCCTGACGGAGGACGGGATGCTGCTTCGACGGCGTGCGCAGGAGCTGATTTTTCTGTCGGAAAAGACAATCGGGGAGCTGCAGCACAAGGAGGAGCATCTCTCCGGAGAGATATCGATTGGCTGTGGAGAGACCAGAGGCATGTCCATCCTCTCGGAAAGGATGCTGAATTTTCGCACCAAATACCCGGGAATTCAATTCAGCATCTACACTGCTATTGCCGACGACATCAAAGAACGCATGGAGAAAGGCTTGTTGGACATGGGCTTGCTGACTGAGCCGGTGGATATTTCAAAATATGAATTCATCCGAATGCCTACAAAAGAGCGTTGGGGCGTGTTGGTGAGAAACGATTCGCCGCTTGCCGAAAGGGCGTCGATCACACCCGAGAATTTGCGGCGTGTTCCGCTGATCATGGTGCGAAGAGAGCTGGTCAAAAACGAATTGGCGAATTGGTTTGGCGATAGTTATGAACAGATTGAGGTGGCGGCAACCTATAACCTGATTCTGAATGCGGCGAACATGGTTAAAAAAGGTGTCGGCGCTGCATTGTGCTTTGATTTGGGGATGGTTTTTGATCAGCTTCGCTTTATTCCGCTTGAGCCTCGCATGGAGACAGGCTCTGTCATGGTTTGGAAAAAGAATCATGCGCTTTCTTTGGGGATCAATTTCTTCGACACGGCCAACGGGTACTCCGCCGGAACCAGCGAGGAATATCTGGGGCGTGCGCTGAAGAAGAACGTCGCGCGCGACAAGGTGGTTGTTGCCTCCAAGGTCTACTTTAACCCCGGCAGACTGTCCGCCGTGGCGATTCGCCGGGAAATCGACGGTACGCTGAAACGCCTGGGAACCGATTATCTTGACCTGTACATCATTCATCGCTTTGATTATGACACGCCTATTGAAGAAACGATGGAAGCGCTCAACGAGCTTGTCCGATCAGGCAAGGTGCGGGCGTTGGGCGCATCCGCTATGTATGGCTACCAGTTCTACAATATGCAGCTCACCGCCCGTGACCATGACTGGGCGCAGTTTCAGGCTATGGAAAATCACTATAACCTGCTCTACCGCGAGGACGAACGAGAGGTCATCCCGATTTGCAGGCAGATGGGCGTATCGCTCATGCCCTACAGCCCATTGGCCGCGGGGCATCTGACCCGCCCGCAATGGAATGCGGATACGCTGCGCAGCAAGACGGATCGCGTGGCGATGGGCAAATACGACCGCACTGAGGAGCAGGATATGCAGATTGTCAGGCGGGTGCAGGAGCTGGCGGAGCGTTACGGCGTGAAGATGCAGCAGATTGCATTGGCATGGCATTGGGCCAAGGGAGTGGCCTCTCCCATCATCGGCGCAACGAAGGCTTCGCACATGGATGACGCCGCAGGCGCGCTGGACGTGAAGCTGACGCAGGAAGATGTGGCCTATTTGGAGGAACCATATGTTCCACACCGCATTGTGGGCGCGATTGACCAAAACCCCGCAGAGGGCGTCATGCTGCTGGATGAAAAGCGATGACTGCAGGGAACACCGTCGAACGGTTATGCGTTTGCCCGCGCGCATACGGCCGTGTTGATCTTTTGGAAGGAGCATGGTACAATCGAGCTGAAATGCAATTCGGATCGCAAATGCGAAGCCGGAAAAGAGGTGAAAAAATGACAGCTCTGATGAGACAGGCGCGCAGGCAGGTTACGGACCGCGAGATCTTGAGCGCCATGCTCGATCGGATGGAGGTCATCCATCTGGGTATGCACGACGGGGCATACCCCTATGTCGTCCCCTTGAACTTTGGCTATGAGTGGCGAGAGGATGAGCTCATCTTCTACTTTCACTGCGCGCGCAAGGGGCGCAAGCTTGAGCTGCTTGCGCGCGACCCGCATGTCTGCGTGACCGCGTCGGCGTTTGTCAACTATGCGCAGGATACCGTCAAGGGCCATCTGCACGACTATCGCTCGATCATCGCGCGCGGCGTCGCTTCCCCCATCGACCCCCGAGAGCAGGCGGAGGAGGCCGCACAGGCGATGAGGCGGATTCTGATCCATCATCACCGCGATACGTCCTGCGCGGAAACGCCGCTGATGGGCAGCCTTTTGCTTTGGCGCATCGTCTGCAAGGCGGAGGAGGTTACGGGCAAGGCGGAAATCACGCCGCGCTGCCTGGCGGACGTGCCCTTTGCCGCCCCTGCCCACGACGGGATCCCGCTGGATGAAAGCCATATTTTGGATGCGGGGCGGGAAGACTGAGGCGTGGGCTGTCATTCTTCCGGCCCAAACCCGGGCGTTTCCCTCAGCGCGCAGCCCTCGAACAGGTTTTGCACGGCCTGCTCGTAGGCGGCGAGGCTGACGGCTTTGCGGATGGCCTTGCGGGGCTTTTGCGCGCCGTCGAAACAGCAGACGACGTGCTTCATGATCTCGCGCATGCGCCCCAGCGCGATGTGGACGGGATACGCGGTAAGATACGCCTCAAGCAGGCGGTCGTGATAGGCGCGCAGATCGGAGAGCGTCAGCCCGGGGCCGCCTGCGAGCTCGCGCGCAAGGGCCGGGTTGGCGATCAGCCCGCGCCCGAGCATCAGCGCGCGCGTGTTCGGGCAGGCGCTCATCAGCGCGAGGCAGTCCTGCGCGGTGAACAGATCGCCGTTGTAGGCGACCGGCAGGGCGGTCTGCTCAAGCGCGGCGGCATAGATCTCCCTGTGCGGCGTTCCCCTGTAAAACTCCGCGCGCGTGCGCGGATGGATGATCAGCTCGCACACCGGATAGCGCGAGAAGAGCGAGAGCAGCTCGCCAAACTCGTCCGGGTCGGAATAGCCGATGCGCGTCTTGACGGAGACGGGAACCGGCGTGCGGGCGAAGACGCAGTCGAGAAAGCGCTCCAAGGCGAAGAGATCCATCAGCATGCCCGAACCCTTGCCCTTGGCGGTCACCGTGCCGGAGGGGCAGCCGAGGTTCAGGTTGACCTCGCCATAGCCCATATCGCACAGCGACCGGGCGCACCAGAGAAAGTGATCCGCGTTTTTGGTGAGAATCTGGGGAACAACAAACAGCCCGGCGTTGTGTTCCGGGCTGACGGCGGCAAGATCCCGCGCCGTAAAGCGCAGGTTCTGCGTCGGGCTGATGAAGGGAATGAAGTATTTGGCCACCCCGGGAAAGAGCGCATGGTGCGTGCGCCGGAAGACGGCGTCGGTCATGCCTTCCAGAGGGGCGAAGTAGACGGGTGGGTTCATGGGCGGGCTCCTTGGAGGGGACGCCGCTCAGCCCTTGACGGCGCCGGCGATGACGCCCTCGATGATGTACTTCTGGCACAGGAGATACATGACGATGATCGGCAGAACCGTGATCATGATGCAGGCCATCATCGGGGCCATTTCCACGCGCCCGTAGCTGCCGCGGAAGTATTGGATGGCCATCGGGATGGTGCGGTATTTTTTGATATCCAGCACGAGCGTAGGCAGCAGGTAGTCGTTCCACACCCACATGGTCTCCAGAATGGCGGTGGAGATCATCGTCGGCTTGAGGATGGGGAAGACGATCCTAAAGAAGATCTGAAGCGGGTTGCAGCCGTCGATCATCGCGGCCTCCTCGATGGCGATGGGCACGGACTTCATAAAGCCCGTGAACATGAACACCGCCAGACCCGCGCCGAAGCCGAGGTAGATGATGCAGATGTTGAAGGGCGTGTTCAGGCCGAGCGTGTCCGCCGTCTTGGAGAGCGTGAACATGACCATCTGGAACGGCACGACCATCGAGAACGCGCACAGCAGGTACATGCCCTTGGAGACGGCGCCGCTCACGCGCGTGATATACCAGCCGCACATCGAGCAGCACAGCAGAATCAGCACGACGGAGGTGACCGTGATCACCAGCGAATAACCGAAGGAGGAGAGGAAGTTCATCTGCGTGACGCCGTAGACGTAATTGTCCAGCCCGACAAACGTCTCCATCGTCGGCAGGGCAAAGACCGTGCTGGTGGAGATGGAGAGCTCGGTTTTCACCGAGTTGATCAAAATCAACAGGACCGGGTAGATCCATACGACGGAGATCACCGCCAGCAGGGCGGTTAGGAACGCGTCGAGCGCGCGGCGCGCGCCGGAAACGGCGCCGTCGTGATAAACTTTGGCGGTTGTCATCACTGCTGCACCTCCTTGCGGCGGGTCATGTAGAGTTGAATCAGCGCGATGGAGATGACCAGCAGGAAGAAGACCACGGCCTTCGCCTGGCCGATTCCCTTCCACTGCGCGCCGCTGCGGGCGTAGAACGTGTCATAGATGTTGAGCGCCAGCATCTGGCTCGCCTTGCCGGGCTCGCCGTTGGTGAGCGAGAGGTTTTGGTCAAAGAGCTTAAACGAGTTGGTCAGCGTGAGGAACGAGCAGATGGTGATGGAGGGCATGACCATCGGCAGCTTGACCTTGACGAGCGTCTGCAGGCTCGTCGCGCCGTCGATGGAGGCGGCCTCGATGAGATCGCCCGGGACGTTTTGCAGGCCCGCGATGTAGATGATCATCATGTAGCCGATCTGCTGCCAGCACATGAGGATGACCAGACCCCAGAAGCCGTATCGCGCATCCAGCGCCAGGAGGGGCAGCCCGAGGTTGGTCAGGATGCCGTTGAGCAGAATCTGCCAGATATAGCCGAGCACGATGCCGCCGATCAGGTTGGGCAGGAAGAACACCGTGCGGAAGATGTTGGTGCCCTTGAGCCCGCGGGTGAGCGCCAGCGCAAGCGCGAAGGCGATTACATTGATGAGGATGGTGGAGACGACGGTAAAGGCGGCCGTAAACCAGAAGGCATCCACGAACGTGGAATCGGCAAAGACCTTGAAATAGTTGTCCAGCCCGACGAAGGTCGTCTTGCTGATCGTCGTGAACTTGTGGAAGGACAGGTAAATGCCCCACAGAAACGGCCAGATGAAGCCGATCGCAAACGCGCAGAGCGTCGGCAGCAGAAAGACCGGCCAGAATTTTTTAATCGCTTTTTCCATAAGAGAAATTCCTCCCGGGTCGGTGAGATCAGGCCGTCTGCAAAGGAACACCGTCGCTGCGTTTGCCTTTGCAGACGGCCCACGGGGGCCCGCCATCAGGTTGTCCGTCCGTATAGGATTGTATGCGGGGGAATGGCGATTTTTTCCATTCGCAAAGAGAAAGAAGAGAGGGCGGACGAACGCGCCGCCCGCCCTCTCGGGCCAAACAGGGGGGATTAGTGGCTCAGCTCATACTCGGTGGCCCAGCCGTCGACGAAAGCGGTCTTGACGCCGTCCCAGTCGCCGGTGCCGGCGGCATAGGCGGTCATCGCGGAGCCCAGACCGTTCTTCCACTCCTCGGAAGGAATGGTGGCGAAGTTCCAGGACACCGGCACCTTGCCGGCCGCGGTGTAAGCGGCGTCGATCTTGACCAGCGGGTTGGTGGACTCGTATTCGCCGGTGAAGGTGTCAAACGGCGTCACGAAGCCCATGTCCTGAGACATGCTCTTGCGGCCCGCGTCGGAGGTGATGACCCACTCCATGAAGGCGAGCGTGGCGTCGATATCCTCCTGAGAGGCGGTGCCGTTGACGCACCAGTAGTTCTCCGTGCCGGTGCAAAGGCCCTGATTCTCCTCGCCCTCGACGCCGATGTAGATCGGGAGCATGGTCAGGTTCTCCTCGCCCAGAGCGCTCACGTCGTTCCAAGCCCACGTGCCGTTCTGGTAGAAGACGGCCTTCTCGCCCACGAACTCGGCGACGGCGTCGTTGCCGGTCTTGGAGGCCAGCAGGGCCGGATCGCAGGTGGAATCGGTGATGTAGAGATCCCAGATAGCCTTGAAGTTATCCAGATAGGTGCCCTTGATGGCCGGGGTGGAGCCGATGCCGTCGGCCTGATACTCGTAATAGATCGGCATGTTGGCCAGGTGGGTCTTGAAGCGCCAGTCGGAGGAGCCGTCCATGCCGGCGGAGGTGAAGGCGCCGTCCACGCCGAGCTCGTCCTTGCGGGCCTGAATGTCGTCGGCGACCTGCTTGAGGGTCTCGAAGTTGGTGATGTCCTCGGCCTTGTAGCCGGCCTTCTCGAGGAGCTTGGTGTTGGCGATGATGCCGTAGGTCTCGATGACGTAGGCCACGCCCTTGACCTCGTCGCCGTCCTTGAGGGCGAAGGCGTCGGAGGTCAGATGCTTGACGATCTCGGAATCGGCCAGATTATAGCAGTAATCCGTCCAGTTCGCCAGACCGACCGGGCCGTTGACCTGGAACAGCGTCGGCGGGTCGCTCTTTTCGATCTCGGACATGAGGGTCGTCTCGTAGTTGCCGGAAGCGGCGGTCACGACGGTGACCGGGACGCCGGTTTCCGCGGTGTACAGAGCGGCCAGCTCCTGCCACTGAGCATCCTGCTCGGGCTTGAAGTTGAGGTAGTAGACGGAGCCCTCCGCGGAGGCGGAAAGGGCCAGCGCCAGGCACAGGCAGACGGCCAGCGCGAGGGTGATGAGTTTCTTCATAGACTGGGTCTCCTTCCAAGATAATATTCTGTACGGGGCGCAGCGCAGCGCTCCGCAAGCAGCGCGGGAAAGTAGGATGCAACACAAGCGGCATCCATTCCTCGGAAACGTTTCCGGAGAATGGCAAACCTCACTATCCTATGTAAAGTATTATAGAATAGGTCCCTAAATTTGTCAATGCCTGATTAAAAATCATTTTCTTTTTTTCAGGCGGGACAAAACGGCCCGCAACCCAAACTGCCCGCAATCGACGGGAACTATTCCTCGTTTCGGGGACGCGGCTTAAAATCGCGCGCGACTTTTTTTCGAAGAGCCGGCTTCGTCAGCGCATCTGTTCGCTGTAAGACAGGGTTTCGGAGATCTGTTTTGAGAACTCAAGAATGGTGGGCCGTATGTCGCCGAGCCGGTCGTGGCTCATTCGCGAAACGGGGCCGGAAACGCTGATGCAGGCGACGACCTGCTTGGTGTAATCGTAGATGGGCGCGGCGATGCAGCGAGCGCCGAGCTCGCATTCCTCGTCGTCAAGGGCGTAGCCCTGAGAGCGGATGCGGGTCAATTCGTCGAGCAGCTCCTCTTTGGTTTTGATGGTGTGTTCGGTATACGGGTGGAGCCCTCTGGTCTCGATATAGCGATCGATATCGGAATCGGAGTAGTTGGTCATCAGCAGCTTGCCGACGCCCGTGCAATGCATTGGCGCGGTTTTGCCGATGTATTGCGTGGTTTTCAGCAGATTGTCGGGGCCGTGGATGACGTCGGCATAGAGCACCCTCATGTCCTGTTCGATGGCCATGCAGGCGGATTCCTGACAGATCTGTTCCAGCTCGATCAGGTGGGGATGAATGATGCCGTGCAGATCGGTTTGGGCGCTCACGAGCCGGCCGATCAGCGAGAACTTGAGGGAAAGGGAATAGCGCAAGTCCTTGTTTTGATTGACGTAGCCCATCGACATGAGGGAGGAGAGAAGACGCAGAACGGAGCTTGAGGGCGCGCCGACCAAGCGGGCGATGTCCTGAAGGCGCATGGGGCCGGGCTGATACGCCATGACCTCGATGAGGTTGAACGCTTTGATGACGGAAAGATTGGCGCCTGTCGCTTTTTTCTGTGTCTGCACAAAAAGAACCTCGCTTTCGTTTGTAGGGTATTTCTCTGACGCTTCTGTATGAGAGGGTCCTTACATCAGAAGTGTATCATCTCCGATGATCGTTGTCAAGAATTTGCGGCATTAAATTTCATATATTGAAATTCAATATTGATATCCAAAATAATGTTTTCAATTATATTGACATTGGCCGAAGGATATGATATGCTTGTGCTGTAAATGAAATACAATTTCAATAATTGAAATTATTGGAAAACGGATGGACAGCAGAGGAGCATGAAGACGAACGGAAGCCAAACGAGAAGCCGAACGAAAGGACGTGGAAAGCGATGCGCGAGAACAACAAAATGGTGAAGCCGCCTGCGGAACCCAAGCGGATATCCAAGCGATTGTACGATTTCTGGGTGAAGTATAAATGGCTGCATCTCATGGCGCTTCCCGCAATAGTGTATTTCCTGATCTTTAAATACCTGCCTATGGGCGGCCTTGTCATCGCCTTTAAGAATTATAAGGGCGTCGGTGGAATCGCGGGCATCTTTACGGCGGAATGGGTGGGCTTTGCGCAGTTTGAACGCTTCTTTTCTTCCATTTATTTTACGCGGCTGATGCGCAACACGCTGCTCATCAGCGTATATCGATTGATTTTCTCCTTTCCGTGTCCGATCCTTCTGGCTGTGCTGATCAACGAGATCACCAGCACAAAGTTTAAGCGCACGGTGCAGACGATATCGTACATGCCCCATTTCCTGTCGTGGGTCGTGGTGGCCGGGCTTTTGTCCACGCTGCTTTCGACCTCCGGGCCGATCAACGAGGCGCTTGCGGCAATGGGACTGGATAAGATCTATTTTTTGAGCGACACGCGGTATTTCCGCTCGGTGCTGGTGGTCAGCGAAATTTGGAAGGGCGTCGGCTGGGGGAGCATCATTTATCTGGCGGCGATTACCGGGATCGACCCTCAAATCTACGAGGCGGCCGCCATCGACGGCGCGAGCCGCTGGCAGAGAATCCTTCATATCACCATCCCGAGCATCAAAGAGACGATTGCGATCATGCTCATCCTTCAGGTTGGAAAGATCCTAAACGAGAATTTTGAGCAGATCTTCAACCTGTATAACCCGTCGGTTTACGAGGTGGCGGATGTGTTCGAAACCTACGTGTACCGCATCGGCCTTGTCAACCAGCAGTATTCCTATTCCGCGGCTGTCGGGCTGTTTAAATCGGTGATCTCTCTCATCCTCGTTGTCACGACAAACCGAGTGGCCAAGAGAATGGGAAACGAAGGACTGTGGTGAGGAGGCGCTGACGGTGAAGAAAAGAGAGACAAAGCAGGATCAAATTTTTCTGATCTGCAACACGCTTTTCATGATTGTGCTTTGCGTAATCATCATCTATCCCGTTTTGTACGTGATCGGGCGCTCGTTCATGCTGGACGCAGAGCGCGCGGCCAATCCCCTGTCCATTATCCCGCGCAACCCCAGCCTTCAGGCCTATCGGTATATCTTTATGCGCGGTTCCTATGTGACCAACGCCTATATGATCACGATCCTCAAGACCGTCGTCGGCACGGCCTGCAACCTCGTGTTTACGATTTTGACGGCGTATGTGCTCTCGCAGCGCAAATATCCGCTGAAAAAAGCTCTGACGATGATGGTGGTCTTCACGATGTGGTTTGACGGGGGCATCGTACCCAATTACATGCTGATCCGCTCGCTGGGGCTGATCAACAATTTCTGGGTGTACATTCTGCCGGGGCTCATCAGCGCGTGGAACATGCTCATCCTCAGAAACTTTTTTATGGCGATCCCCAGCGCGCTGATCGAGTCGGCGACCATTGACGGGGCGAACGAGGCGCAGATTTTATGGAAGATCGTGATCCCGACTTCGGGCGCTGCCATCGCGACGATCGGCCTGTTTTACGCCGTGACGCACTGGAACTCGTGGTTTGACGCGGTGATGTACATCACCGACCGCAAGCTCTGGTCGATGCAGGTGTTCCTTCGCGAGATCATCCGCAGCGCGCAGGTGGTCGACATGGTGGAGCCGGAGGCGGCTTCCCGGGCGCAGATTCCGCAAGCGGAGATGGTTCAGATGGCGACCATCGTCATCACGGCGCTTCCGATCATCTGCGTATATCCCTTCGTTCAAAAGTATTTCGTCAAGGGCGTGATGATCGGCTCCGTCAAGGGCTGAGGCCGCCGGATGCGAAATGACAGCCGCGCATGAATGCGGCTATCAAAATAAAAAGGAGGAAAACCCTATGAAACCCACCCAGAAGAGCGTGTCTTGCCTGCTTGTGTTGGCGATGCTTGCGGCTCTGTGCCTGAGCGCGGCCACGGCGGCGGCAGAATCCGCGCAGAAGTCCCCCGTCAAGTACTACACCCGAACCAACAGCAACAAAGAGACGATGCCGGACAACGAGATGGTGCTCGAGGAGATCGAAAAGCAGTCGGGCATCGAGCTTGAGGTGATCGCCCTTTCCAACGAGAGCTACGGCGAGATGCTCAACATGATGGTGGCGGCCGGCGACGTGTTCGACGGTTTTAACCTCGTGGGCGCGACCGGCGTCAACTACATGAACCTCATCGAGCGGGATGCGATCGTGCCGCTCAACGACCTGATCGACGCGTATGGCCCGAACATCAAGGAGCAGATGGGACCGGCGTTTGAGTTCCTCGGCACGGACGCCGAGGGGCGCATTTGGACGCTGCCCAGAAGCGAGGTTTTCCCAATGGGCTTTGTGCCCACGATCCGCCAAGACTGGCTCGACGCGCTGAACATGGAAGTGCCCGCGACGCTTGAGGAGCTGGAGGCGTTCTTTGACGCCGTGCTGGCGAACGATCTCAACGGAAACGGTGACCCGAACGACGAAATCCCCTATTTGGGCGACGGCTTCCTGTGCGGCATGGGCAATTTTTCCTGCTACTTCTTTGGAAATGGGCTGACGAATCTGGATGCGGAGAGGCGGTATTTGGATGAGGATGGCGTCGTTCGCTCCATCTACGAGCACCCGAATTTCAAACTGATGCTGGAGACGTTTGCCAGGTGGTACCAAAAGGGCTATATGCACCCTGAGGCCAACATTTTGACCAACACGCAGCGCGCCGATCTGCGCAACGCCGACCGTGTCGCCATGACGTCGGGCTGGTATACGACCGGCGTGAGCGCGGAGATCACCATCCGCGGTGAGGGTAAGGAAGACGCGCTTTACGTCGCGCTGCCGCCGCTTGAGAATCCGCCGGAGGGCGGCGCGTGCGCATGGCCCAGCAACCCGATCTACGACCATCAGACGGTCGTGATGAAGACGGCGGAGAATGCGGAATACCTGATCAAATATTACGACTGGATGCTCTCCTCCCCGGAGAACTTGGCGCTTGTGAACTATGGCATCGAGGGCATCCATTGGAATTGGAAGGACAAGGAGCAAAACATCATCGAGCTGACGCCGCAGGCTTCGAACTATTCCGGGTATTATGCGCTGGGCAATCTCTATTATTATCCGCAGATGCCGCGGGTGTATGTCAGCCCCGATTCCGTGCGCGACTATGAATACGATGTCCTTCAGCAGAGAATCCGCAACGACTTTGCCATCATGTCGAGTTTTGACGCGGGCATCTCCTATAGTTACACCGGCACCGATGCCGAGTTTTTGACCAACGATGGCTGGACGATGATCGAAGAGGCGATTACCAAGATCGTGATCGGCCAGATGGATATCGAGCGGTGGGACGGCGTCGTGCAGACCTACAAGGCCATTGAGGGCGACGTGTACAGCGCCGTGTGGACGCAGCAGTACAACGCTGCCAAGGGAAAGTGACGCAAACCGAGCAGGGGACGAGGCGACGCGCCCGCGTCGCTTCGCCCTCCACGATATCTTCAATTCAACCAATGGGGGGATGACGATGGAATTCTTCGTAGGGCTTCCCGTATCGCCGGAGAGCATCCGGGAGGAAGGGCTGCAAAAGACGATGGACAAACTGGCGGCGGCGAGGGTGAACGCGATCATTTTCAACGCGCACAATCCCGACGGCGCGCATTACCGTTATCACGAAGATCAATACGCTTTTACGCGGCTCAAACCGTTTTGCAACGTCGAGCGGGACGTCCAGGAGGATATGCTCCAGAAGGTCTGCGACGCGGCATCCCGTTACGGCATGCAGGTGTATTCGCATACGATGTGTTACGAGGGCGGGCTTCCCGGGTTCTGGCCGGCGGGCGCGGGCAGGGAGACCATCTCGCGCCAGCTCAAGAACTTTACGGACTGCTCGCAGATCGATCTGTTTGGCAGACAGAATTTCCGCCCGTGTCTCAACAACCCGGAATACCGGCAGTATTACCTGAGCGCTGTGCGCGACCAGCTGCTGCATTACCCGCTGGAGGGCATCAACTTTAATCTGGAGAGAAACGGCCCAATTTCACACGTGCTTGTCGGGCAGTATGCGGCCAGCGTCCGCAGCCGCAAGCCGATGGCGCCGATCTGTTTTTGCCCGCACTGCATGGCCAAAGCGAGAGAAAACGGAATCCGGATCGACCGGGCGCGGCAGGGATGGATGGAACTGCTGGAGTTTTCCGAGCGCAGTTGGAGGCAGGCGAAGAATGGCGGGGATCCGTTTGCCGGCGACGGCGTGCCGCTTGGAAATGAGAGAGAGGATACGACGCCTGCGAACGGCTATTTCATGACTTTCTTCCGCCTGATGATGCGCTACCCCGAGATTCTGCAGTGGAACCAGATGTGGTTTGACGCAATCAACAGCTTTTTTGCGGAAGTCTACAGCACGGCGAAAATGAGCAACCCGCAAGCGAAAGTGGGGCTGCATATCTGGCATCACCGGGCGATGAGCATTTTTGAGCGGGCGGGATACGATTATGACGTTCTCCGGCGCTGCTGCGATTGGATCAAACCGAAGATGGATCCGGTTTGCGGCGGGTATCGGTATCATCTGGATATTCGACGCTATCATCAGGCGCTGTTTTATGATGTGCCGATCGAAAAAATGTACGATGCGTGGAACACGATGCTTGGCTTTACGAGCGAGCCGCCATTTGATCAGCTCCCCGCCAGCGGGATGAGCATGGACTACCTGTACCGGGATGTGGCGTGGGCCGTTCAGGAAAGCCGGGGAGAGGTACCGATTTATCCGGGAATCGGATTGGATATGCCCACGCCCGCCAAGACGACGGAACCGGAGGACGTCAAGCGCGAGCTGCACACGATCTATCGCGCCGGCGCCAAGGGCGTGATTCTCAGCAGGAGCTTAGGCGAGATGCGCGAATGCAACCTGAAGGCCGCTGGGGATGCGATTGACGAGATCAACGCGATCATCAGCGAGGAGCGCAGCTGACGATGATGCGGAATGGACCGCTTTGAACCGTAAAAGCAATAAAGGAAGGGCGATAAGATGAAAATTGGTTTGCTGGAGCCGCTGGGTGTGAGCCGTGAACGGATTGAGGAGCTTGCCGGGCCGGTGCGCTCCGCAGGTCATACCTTTGTCTATTACGATCAAAAGACGACGGACATACAGGAGCTCAAGCGGCGAAGCCAAGGGTGCGACGTCGTGATGATTGCCAACAATCCCTATCCGGCGGAGGTGATTGACGCGAGCGAGCAGCTCAAAATGCTGAATGTCGCCTTTACGGGGATCGATCACGTCGGGCTGGAGGCCTGCAGGAAGCGCGGCGTCATCGTGTGCAATGCGGCGAACTATTCCAATCAGGCGGTAGCCGAGCTGGCGATCGGCATGACGATTGCCCTGCTGCGCAAAATGACGCAGGCGGACGCGGGGGTTCGTCGCGGGGGAACGTCCGCCGGGCTCATGGGGGGCGAAATTGCCGGCAGGACGGTGGGAATCGTCGGAACGGGCAGAATTGGCATGATCACGGCCAAGCTCTTCAAGGCTTTCGGCGCGGAAGTGATCGCGCATTCCCGGACGGAGCGGCAGGAGGCGATCTCGCTGGGCATTCGGTATGTGCCGCTCGATACGCTGATGGGTTGCAGCGATATCGTTTCCCTGCATATGCCCAGCAACGCTTCCACAAAGGGGATGATCGACCGGAGGATGATTCGGCTGATGAAGCCCCGCGCGCTGCTGATCAATTGTGCGCGCGGGCCGATTGTGGACGCACAAGCGCTGGCGGACGCGTTGAACGAAGGGCGCATTGCGGGAGCGGGCATCGACGTGTTTGGCTGCGAACCCCCGATACCGGATGACGATCCGCTGCTTCATGCGAAGAACACGCTCTTGACACCGCATATCGCTTTTCTGTCGGAGGAGTCCATGATGCGCCGCGCGGAGATCGTTTTCAGAAACCTCTACGCGTATCTCGACGGGAAGCCGGAGAATGTCTGCGAGGGATGAGGTGCAACAGCCTCCCGGATGGATGGCGAATGGAACGCCGTCCATCCGGCCGTTTTCCGTCGGCTCGCGGCGAAAATTTCCAGAAACACGAAAAAAGGACTTGATTTTTTCGGGTAGGTGTTGTATACTATATGACGTGCTTGGGGTCGTAGCTCAGCTGGTCAGAGCGCCACGTTGACATCGTGGAGGTCGTAGGTTCGAGCCCTATCGACCCCACCAGCATAGTCGGATTTGTCACCCGGCAAAGGAAGATCGGAAAACTCCGATCTTTTTTTACGCTTGTTTGGGGGCGATGGGGCGAGAATGGGCGGGAGTGAATGACGTGCCAGTGGCGCGTCAGAGCCGCCTGACCGACGAGCGTCGAGCGAGGAGAAAGAGCCTATCGACCCCACCAGTACAGTCGGATTTGTCACCCGGCAGAGGGAGTGTCAAGATAGCAAAATCTTGACGCTCCTTTTTTCCCACCCTTTAGATATCCAGATTTGATATATAAATCCAATTTTGAATCCAAAAAGGCAA
>JAUNPI010000150.1 GCA_030536875.1 Clostridia bacterium | reverse complement strand
GCCTATTCAGCCGCCTGTTTTGCCGCCCATGTCGGGCGCGCCCCCGGCGCGTCATTCCTCTCCGGCAAGCGAAAGGAGCTTGCCCGCGAGCGTTCCCTTGGCCACGGCGGCGCTCATGCGCCCCGGCTTGCCGATGGCTTGGCCGAGCCTCTCCTGCGCCGTTACCATCAGCCGCACGCCGTAATGCTCGCAGGAATCCGCAAACATCTTCCTCGTCCTCTCGGATGCGCCGCCGTCCAGCAGCACAAACGCCGCCTTTCCGGAGGCGATCGCCTTGAGGACGCCGCTCTCGCCGAGCGTCAGCGCGCCCGCGCGCATGGCGATGCCGAGCATGGCGTAAAACGCATCCGCTTCAATCGCCACCCAGTTCCTCCCTCAGGCGGGCATACACCGCCTCGTCGATCTTCGTCTCCAGCGCGCGCTCGAGCTGGCGCTGGCGCACGGCCTTGTCAAGGCACTGCTGCGACCGGCAGATATAGGCGCCGCGCCCCGGCGCTTTGCCGACGGGGTCAAAGCTGACCTCCCCCTCGGCGGGCTTCACAATGCGCAGAAGCGACCGCTTTTCCTTCATCTCGCGGCAGCCCACGCACATGCGCATGGGGATCTTGCGTGTCTTCATCGCCTCTCACCCCGATATCACTCGTTCGTCTCTTCCGGCAGGGGCGTTTCCTCGCTCTCCTGCTCTGCCGCCTCCTTGGCAAGCAGCTCGTCGATCTGACTCTGGCTCTTGATGTCGATCTTCCAGCCGGTCAGGCGCGCGGCGAGGCGGGCGTTTTGCCCTTCCTTGCCGATGGCCAGCGAAAGCTGATTGTCCGGCACGACGACCCGGCAGGCCTTCTCGTTTTCGGAGACAAAGACGTTAACCACGTGCGCGGGATTGAGCGCGTTGGCCACAAACTCCGCCGGATCGGCGGACCACTTGATGATGTCGATCTTCTCGCCGCGCAGCTCGGTGACCACGCGGTCCACGCGCTGGCCGCGCGGGCCGACGCAGGAACCGACCGGGTCGATCATCGGGTCGCTGGAATAGACCGCCATCTTCGTGCGGGAACCAGCCTCGCGCGCGATGGACTTGATCTGCACCACGCCGCTCTGGATCTCCGGCACCTCGAGCTCAAACAGGCGCTTGACGAGGCCCGGATGGATGCGCGAGACGCTGACCTGCGGGCCGTACTTGGCGCCCGGCCGGGCCAGCCGCCGGTCGGCGACGACCTCGAGCAGGTAGACCTTGAAGCGCTCGCCCGGCGTGTAGACGTCTCCATGCATCTGCTGGGAGGTCTCCAGCGCGCCCTCCGTCTTGCCCAGCTCGACGTAGACGGTCTTGGTCTCCGGGTCGACGCTGTGGACGATGGCGGTCAAAATCTCGTTTTCCTTCTCGATGAAGTCGTCGTAAATCTTGCCGCGTTCGGCCTCGCGGATCTTCTGGACGATCACCTGTTTGGCGGTCTGGGCGGCGACGCGCCTGAAATTGCCCGGCGTCACCTCAACCTCGACGATGTCGTCCTCCTCGTAGCTGGGCTGGATCTTGCGCGCGTCCTCGATGGAGATTTCGCCCGCCTCGTCGATCACCCACTCCACGACGGTCTTCCTGGCGTAGAGGCGCACGGCGCCCGTCACGCGGTCGAGCTCGACGCGAACGTTCGCACTGGACGGCGCCACGCCGTACTGCTTGTTGAAGTTGTTCTTATAAGCGCTTTTCAGCGCCTCTTCGATGGCGGTAAAGAGCACTTCCTTGCTGATGCTCTTCTCCTTGGCCAGCAGCGCGACCGCCTCAATCATCTCTTTATTTTCGTTTTTATCAATCATCCGGCGCATCCCCTTCCTCGTCAGCCTCCGCCGTGTCCCCGGCCTCAAGCTCCTCCTCCGTGATCACGATCACGGGCTTGCACAGGGCGATCTCCTTGAGCAAAAAGCATCGCTCGCCCTCGCTGCACGCAAGCCTCACCACGCCGTCCGCAAGCCCGAGCAGCTCGCCCTCAAAGCGGCGCCGCTTGTCTACCGGGCGATACAGATGAACCTCCACCGTCTCGCCCACGTGCGCGTCGTAATCCCTCTGTTTTTTCAAAGGACGATCAATACCCGGCGAGCATACCTCGAGGAAATCGTAATCAACGCGCTTGACCAACGGGGCCACCGCGCGATGATAGGTTTCGCAGTCGTTCAAGGTAATACCGTCGGGTTTGTCAATATAGATCCGCAGATATCGGCTTGCGCCCTCGCGCGCCAGCTCCACATCGACCAGCTCATAGGAAAGCTGCTCGGCCAGCTTGCGGCAGGCGGGCTCGACAACCCGGGTCAAATCGCTTTGTGCCATTCACACACTCCCAAATCATATGGCTCAGTCAACAGAAAGAGTGGGCATACCGATCCCACTCTTTCCATCGAACCGCGAGACGCGGCTTACAAGCATTTCAAATCCTACGCGGCTATTATATCACCGCTTTTTCAAAAATACAACCCTCTACGCGCGTTTTATGAGCTATTCCGGCGAAATTCCAGAAGAAATCAAAAGGAAAACAGCGTGGTTTGGTTCGTTTCCGGCAAACCGGAAAGGCATCCGCTCTCGCGCAGCAGATCGGTCAGCGACGCCGAAAGCTTCGTTCTCACGCGCAGATCCTCCACGGAGATAAAGCGCGACGCCTCTCTGGCCTCCACGATGCTCTGCGCGGCCGCCTCGCCAAGGCCCGGCAGCGCGTTGAAGGGCATGCGGATGAGCGTGTCGGAGACGACTTGGAACTTCGTGGCGTCCGACTCGTAAAGGTCGATCGGGGCCAAATGGATTCCGCGGCAGAGCATCTCGATGACCAGCTCCATGATCACCATGAGATCCTTGTCCTTCTGGGTGAGATCCTTTGCGTTCTCGTCCATTTCCTTGTAGCGGGCGCGGATGGATTCCAGCGACCCGCCCAAGACGCTGCCGTCGAAGCAGTCCGCGCGCACGGTATAGTATGCGCAGTAATACGCCGCGGGCCTGTGCACCTTGTACCATGCAATGCGCAGCGCCATCGTCACATAGGCGACGGCGTGCCCCTTGGGAAACATGTATTTGATCTTTTTGCAGGAATCGATAAACCACTCCGGCACGTTGTGCTCGAGCATCGCCTGCTCCATCTCGGGTTTCAGCCCCTTGCCCTTTCGCACGGATTCCATCGTGTCAAAGGACATCTTCGGCGCGACGCCGTAGTCGATGAGCGCGTTCATGATGTCGTCGCGGCAGCAGATGCAGGAGGCCAGCGGCGCAATGCCCGCCTTGATGATCTCCTGCGCGTTGCCGATCCACACATCCGTGCCGTGAGAGAGGCCGGAAATGCGGATGAGCTCCTCCATCGTCGTCGGGTGCGTCTCCTCCAGCATCTGGCGCACAAAGCGCGTGCCGAATTCCGGCACGCCGTACGTGCCCGTGTTGGAACCGATCTGCTCCGGCGTGACGCCCAGCGCCTGCGTGCCCGAAAACAGCGAAATCACGTCCGGATCGGTCAGCGGCAGCGTGCGCGCGTCGATGCCCGTCAGATCCATCAGCATGCGGATCATCGTCGGGTCGTCGTGCCCCAGCACGTCCAGCTTCACCAGCACGTCGTGCATGGAGCCGAAGTCGTAATGCGTGGTGATGACGGGGCTGCTCATGTCGTTGGCCGGGTGCTGAATGGCGACAAACTGCTGAATCTCGTACTCCTTGGGCAAAACCACCATGCCCGCCGGGTGCTGGCCCGTCGTTCGCTTGACGCCCACGCATCCCAGCGCCAGCCGGTTCATTTCCGCCTCGGAGAGGGTAAGCTCCCGCTCCTCGCAGTATTTTTTGACGTAGCCATAGGCCGTCTTGTCCGCCAGCGTGCCGATCGTTCCGGCCCGGTAGCAGTAGCCCTTGCCGAAAAGCTCCTCGATGTAGGCGTGCGCCTTCGGCTGGTAGACGCCGGAAAAGTTCAGGTCGATATCCGGAACCTTGTCCCCCTTGAAGCCCAGGAACACCTCGAACGGGATGTCGAACCCGTCGCGGAAGAGCTCCTCCCCGCACTGCGGGCAGGCGCGAACCGGCAAGTCGACGCCGACCTTGTATTTCTGCCTGTCCACATCGAACGTGTACCACTTGCACTTCGGGCAGCGGTAATGCGGCGGGAGCGCGTTGACCTCCGAGATGCCGACCAAATGCGCCACATACGAGGAGCCGACGCTGCCGCGCGAGCCGACGAGATAGCCGTCTGCGTTCGATTTTTTGACCAGCTTTTCCGCGATGTTGTAAAGCGTGCCGTAGCCGTAGCCCAGAATCGAGGAGAGCTCCTTTTCCTTGCGGGCGACGACGATTTCCGGCGGATTGTCCCCGAACCACTCGCGGATCTGCTCCTCGCACAGGTTGCGGATGTTGTCCGCCGCGTCGGGCCAGAAGGGCTGGAACGTCTCCTTCCCCTCCGGATGCTTGGGGTAGAGCCCAACCTCGCCGATGCGCGCGGCGATCTTCGCCGGGTTGTCGATGACGACCTCCTCCGCCTTCTCCTTCCCCAAATAGCTGAACTCCTCGAGCATCTCCTGCGTCGTCTTGAAGTAGAGCGGCGGCTGGTTGTCCGCGTCCTTGAAGCCGTGGGCGGCCTGCAAAATCGCGCGGAATTTCGCGTCCTTCGGGTCGAGGAAGTGAACGTCGCCCGTCGCCACGACAGGAATGCCCAGCTGCTCGCCGAGCCAGACGATCTTCCGGTTGAAATCGCGCAGCTGCTCCTCGTCCTCCGCCGTGCCCTCTCGCAGCATGAACGCGTTGTTGCCGATGGGCTGAATCTCGAGGTAATCGTAAAATCTGGCGATGCGCTTGAGCTCCGTGTCGTTTCTGCCGTCCACAACGGCGCGGAAGAGCTCGCCCGCCTCGCACGCGGAGCCGACAATGATGCCCTTGCGGTATTTTTGCAAGATCTCGCGCGGCGTGTGCGGCCTGCGGCTGAAGTAGTTGAGATGCCCTTCGGAAACGATCTTGTTGATGTTGGTGATGCCGTCCTGTTCGGCGGCCAGCAAAATGATGTGATAGGAATCGCCGATCGCGCCTCCGGTCAGCGCGCTGTTGATGTCGCACAGGCGGCTGACGCCCTTTTCCATCGCCGTATCGAGCATGCGGTTGAGCATGTGCGCCGTCGCGCGCGCGTCGTGAACGGCGCGGTGGGCGTTTTTGAGGCTGATGCCCAGCGACTTGCAGACCGAGCCCAGCCTGTGGCTCTTGAGGTTGGGATACATCCGCCGCGAGAATTCCAGCGTGTCGATCACGGGCATGTGGATTTCAATGCCCAGCCGCGCGCATTCCTCGGTGAGAAAGGAGAAATCAAATTTGGCGTTGTGGGCCGCGAACGCCGCGCCGCCGATGAACTCCAGCAGCTTCGGAATCTCTTCCGCGGCCGGCCGCGCGTCGGCAACCATCGCGTCCGTGATGCCGGTGAGCTTCACCACCTCGTCGGGAATGGGCTCCATCGGGTTGACAAACCTCGAATATTCCTCCACCACCTGCCCGCCGCGGATGCGCACGGCGCCGATCTCCATGATGCGGTTCTTTCGCGGATTCAGCCCGGTCGTCTCGAAGTCGACGACGACGATTTCGTCGGTCAGCGCGCGCTCGTCCGCGTCCTTGACGACGGTGGTCACGTCGGTCAGGTAGGCCTCCACGCCCGGGATCAGCTTGATCTTGTTCTTCTTCGCCGCCCCGAACGCCTCGGGGAAGGCCTGCACGACGCCGTGGTCGGTGATCGCCACGGCGGGGTGCCCCCACTGCGCCGCGCGTTTGATCAGGTCGGAAGCGGAGCTGACGCCGTCCATCTCGCTCATGTTGGTGTGCATGTGCAGCTCGATGCGCTTGCGCTCGGCCGTGTCCTGACGCATGGGCTTTTCGCGCGCGTCAATGTCCAATACCATCATCACCAGGCCGCGCTCAAAGCTGTCCATCTTGACATCGCCGCGCACGGCGAACCACTTGCCCGGCGTTACCGCCGCGATGACATCCGCGACCGCCTTCTTTTCCTCGTCCGTCGGCGGGCGCTCCTCGTCCTCCGCGGCGGCGCCAAAGCGCCCGCGCCGGGGCTTGTAGCGCAAGAACGCCTTGCATTTGATCGTATTGGTGTAGTCAGTCAGCGCGAAGGTGAGAAGCTGCATCTCGCCGCCGCGCAGCTCGCGCGTCTCCGCGGTGAGCACCTCGCCGCAGATGACGACCTTGCTGGCCTCCTCGACCAGCTCGCTGATCTCCATGGGCTCCATGGTGAT
>JAUNPI010000149.1 GCA_030536875.1 Clostridia bacterium | reverse complement strand
GGCCTCCGTCGCCGACAGCGACTTGCCAAACGCGCGAACGTCGGAGCCCAGCTCCTCCGCCGGGTAGACCTCCTCCGGCTTTCTCCGCTGGGCGATGCCGCGGCGCTTGGGCGGGTATTCCGCCGCCGGCGGTATGTCCCGCTCCTCGTCCGAGGCGACGCTCACCCTGTAGAGCCCCATGCTTTCCACATCCGGCATCCGCGCCGTGACGTCAAAGGTCAGCTCCCGCCCGTGCGCCGCAATCGTCTCCCGCCACGGGGTCTTCGCCTGCTCCGCCAGCTGGCCGGCCGTGTCCGCCAGGGCCGTGCCGGCCGTACACAGCAGCGCGCAAAGCAGCGCCAATACGCCTATTTTCTTCATGCATCCATCCCTCCGAAATCGTTCCTCTATACTTAATTAGACGCAGGATGCACAAAATCCTGACAAATTTTCAAAAAAACTTTCCCTTTTTCGCCAAATCGATTATAATGGAACCATCTTTGCGGAAGGAGGCGCTGAAATGAACGAACGCGAGTGGTTTGAACAGCTCTATCGCGAATACGCGGATTTTCTCTTCCGCATCGGCAGACGCCTCCTCGATCCCGGAGAAAACGAGGATCTGCTGTTTGATATCCTTCAGGAGGTCTTTTTGACCGCATGGGATCGGCGCCAAACGCTCATGGCTCACCCCAACCCCGGCGGCTGGCTCGTGGAGGCGGTCAAATTCCGCATCCGCGGTTCCCGCGCCAAGACGCAGCGCCGCAGCCTGCGCCACGCCCGCTCGCTGGACGAGGAGGGCGCCGCGCCGCCCATCGCCGACAGCTCCCCCTCGCCGGAGCAAAACGCCATCCTGCGCGACCATCTCGAGCAGCTTCAAAAGCTGGTCGGCGAGGAGAACGCGGGGCTGTTTGTCGGCTGGGTTCTCGAAGGGCGAAGCGCGGGCGAGCTCGCCGAGGCCTATGGCCTCAGCCTTTCCTGCGTGTGGATGCGCCTGTCCCGAACCAAGAAAAAGCTGGCGGAGCATCCGGAAATATTTTACATTTTCCTTGTTATGATGACAGGATTGTCCTCGCTGACGCTCTAGTTATAATAGAGAGAACCCAAGCGCTTTAAAGAGCTTTAGAGAAAGGAGGCTGCCCGATGGAGCTGGACGAAAACATCCGCAAACGGCTGGAAAGCTGCTCGATCACCGAGGACGACGCGCTCGCCATTCTGGAATGGCAGCTCTCCCTCCCCGCCGAACAGATGGACTGCGATTTGATCCGGGAATGCGACCTGTTCCTCAGCCCCGACGCCGAGGGTCTCGGAGAGAAGCGGTCCAACGCGCTCTACGCGCGCATCCTCGCCTCGATCGACAGCCCAGCGCAGGCGCCCGAACGGCCTGCGTCCCGAAACGCCCGTCGCCGCAGACAGGCCCCCGCCCGCAGGAGGCCCGGCAAGCTCGTCGCCGCGATCCTTCTGGCGGCGCTGCTGCTGGCCCTGTCCATCGGCAGCGTGGCGTATACCTACCGCCGCGGCGTGCTCAACTTCACGGAGGATTTCGGCTTTGCCCCGATGGTCGCCCAGGACGGCGCGGAGGCGTTCGTGCAGTCCGGCACGCTGGCGCACGCCGAGTTTGACCATGTGATCGTCGACGTGCTGGAGGCCGTCTACGACGGCGCGGATCTGCGCGTCGTCTACAGCCTGACCGACAAGAGCGGCACATTGAAGCTCGCCGAGCACACGGAAAACGGCTATGTGATGCCCGGCTCCGAAGAGGGCGAGGTTCACATGTGCGATTATATCGTGATCAACGGGCAGGACGCCTACTTCAACGACACGTGGGAGATGCCGGGCGACGAGCCGGGCCAGATGCTCTACTATCTGCAAACCAATCTGCCCGGCTGGGACGTGGACGTGACCGGGGCCGAAACGCTGACGCTCGGCCTGCCGATGCTCCCGCGCCAGGAGGGCTCCCGTTCCCCGGGGCTGATCGAGTTCACGATTTCCGCCGCCGTGCCCGAAGGGCTCGTGCGCGGCGCGACGCTCAAGGAAGAGACCGTCGGCGGGCATCCCATTGCTGTAGAAGAGGCCGTCTTCTCGCCGCTCAACGGCTTTATCCAGCTGCGAATCGACGGCATCGACGAGACGTTCTTCCATCAGCGCCTCACCAATTTCGCCAGCGTTTACGCGATGGACGGCAGCGAGCTGACCGCCTGCCACTCGGAAGGCCGCTACGGCTGGGACAATGGCAGCGCCTATATCGGCTTTACCATCGTTCCGCCCGAAGGGGACTGGCCCGAGGAGATGATCCTCGCGCTCGAATTTGAAGACTATTCCCCCGATTGGGAGGTCACCGTCTGCGTGGAGCCCAAGGCGGAAAGCCGTTAGCCCATCTGTCCGATTTCATTTATCACACCGCGCCGTCAGGGCAAACGCCCTGCGGCGCGGCGTTTAGGTTTCCGAATCACTCAAATTCCTTCCCGTGCTCCAGGAAGAATTCGTAATACGCGCGCACGTTGGCAAGCCGCGTCCACCGGCGAACGTCGACCGGGTCGCTGTCCAGATCGTAAATCTTTGCGCCCCTGAGCGCCAGAACAAACGGCGAATGCGTCGAGATCACAAACTGGCAGCCCATAAACCGCGCGCTGTCCTCGATAAACTGCGCCAGCTCCTTTTGGCGCGCGGGCGAGAGGCTGTTCTCCGGCTCGTCGAGCAGATAGAGCGCGTCCTCGCCGATCTGATTGGTGAAATACTGGAACGCGCTCTCCCCGTTGGAAAACGTGCGCACATTCAGGCCCACCTCCTCGCGCACATAGCGCGACTGCGTCATCCGGCGCGCCTGATTCTGCCGGCGCAGATCGTCGTAATCGGCCATCGAGCGCAGCTGCACCCTGCCGCGCTTGGCCTCCAGATATTCCTCAAAGGCCTCTTCCCTGCGCCTGTCGATCCCCTCGTTCATGTCGCGCACGCGGAGCATGTGGTCAAACACGTCGTCGCTGGCGATGATGCGGCTCCCCTGCGGAATATCCTCGGCCAGCTCCATGCGGCAGAGGGCGACGTAGTCCTCAAAGAAGCACGTCTTATTGAACGCCGCCTCGCGCAAAAGCCCCGCCTTCTGGGCAATGACATGCAGCGCGGTGGACTTTCCGGAGCCGTTGCCGCCGTAAAGGATGGTCACCGGCTCAAAATCGATGCGCTCAAACCGCCTGCGCGAGAGCACCTTGAACGGATAAAACGACGCGTAGCATTTGCGCTTGATCGCAAGGATATAGTCAAACTCCTGCCCATCGTCCGGAAACGCAAACGAGCGAAGGTAAATCATCGGCCCTCTCCTCCTTTTCTCGCGCATGGGCTGTTAGGCTAATTCTGAACATTTCAAAAAGCAAAGATTTCGCCCCGCGCCCTACCCTGCGCGCATAGCGCGCCGCGCGGCGGGGCATCCTTTTCGTATCTTTTCCAGGGAGGAAACAAGCATGATTGAGCAGGATACCATCCGGCTGCTGCGCGAGTGCGATTCGGGCATTCAAATGGGCGTCGCCTCCATCGACGAGGTGCTCCCGCATGTGCAGAGCGACGCCCTCAAAGAGCGCCTGCAAAGCTGTAAAACGGATCATGAGGCGCTGGGGCGCGAGCTTCGGGGCGCGCTGAACCGCTTCCAAGACGAGGGCAAGGCGCCAAACCCGATGGCCAAGGGAATGTCCTTCCTGAAGACCAACGTCGAGCTAGCGATCAGCCCTTCGGATGCGACGATCGCCGACCTGATGACCGACGGCTGCAACATGGGCGTCAAATCCTTGAGCCGCTATCTGAACCAATACGAGGCCGCGGACGAGGCCGCCAAGGACATCGCCAAGCGGCTCATCCGCCTCGAGCAGCAGCTCGCCTCCGGCATTCGGGATTATCTCTGAGCGTCGCGCACCTGCCGCGCGGCGGCGAAGCGGCGCACATCCACGCCGACAAACTCCAAGATCTGCATGCGGCCGGGATCGCAGAGTCTGGCCGCGATGCGGTCGTCGTATTTTTCATAGAGCTGGTCGACCGAGCAGTTCGTGGTCACGGCGATCGACCGTCCCGCGCCGCTGCGCTCGCTCACGATGTGATACAGCGCGCTGACGGTCACGCCGCGCAGCATGGGCTCGCTTCCCAAATCGTCGATGCACAGCAGATCGCACATCAGCATGTCCTGCACCAGCGCGGCGTCTTCCCCGCCAAACTGGAAACGGCGCATGGCCTCGGTCAGCTTGTAGGCCGAGATGGCGACGACGGAAAAGCCTCGCTCGAGCACGCGCTGCGCCACACAGTTGAGCAAAAAGGTCTTGCCGAGGCCCGATTTGCCGCACAGCAGCAAGCCGCTCCCCTCGCCGGGGGCAAAGCCGTCCGCGAAGCGCTCGCAGCGCTCGCGGATCTTTTTGATATAGCCGCGCTGGGTTCCCTTTCTCCCTTCGATGGGCGTATCCGGAAAGATGGACTCGTCAAACGTGCCGAAGTTCTCTCGGGCGAGGTTTTGCAGCCCGTCGTTCTGGTAGAGTCTCGCCAGCACGGCGCGCTTGAGACAGCTGCACTGTTCATGAATCGGCTCGCCGACGTAGCCCGTGTCCCTGCACAGCGGGCAACGGTACACCGGCTGCAAATAGTCCTCCGGAAGGCCGCAGGCGCGCAGCTCGCGCCGCAGCTCGCGGTTGATCTCCCCCATCTGGCGCTGCATATCGGCGGAGATCTCCTGCGCCCGCGCGGGCGAGGCGAACGCGCCGCGCAGGCCGCCGGCAAAAAGCGAACGCCGCCTCTCCAACAGCCGGCCGATGGCCGCGTTTCGGGCGGCGGCCTCCTCCCGCCTCGCCTGCTCGGTCTGCAAATTGCGCGCGCGCTGGGCCTCAAGCTCCGAAAGCGCCTCGCGCATGACATTTTCACGGCTTAACATCACTCGTCCTCCTCGTCAAGGTCGACGACCATGCGGCTGTAATCCTCCTGCGTATAGCTGTGGCGCATGAGCACGTCGCTTCCGCGCGCCGGCGTCGCGGCGGGCGCTGCGGCCCCCTGCGCCGCGCCCTGCCTGTGCGCCTCGTGCTCGGCGCGCGCCGCCTCGCAGGTGGAAATGCCCGCGCGCCGCCAGTCGGAGAGGATGCGCCCGGCGGCCTTCATCGGCGCGGCGCTGCCGCGCGCATACTGGGCCGCCAGCAGCACGAGTTCCATGCTCATGCCCATCTCGCCCATCCAGCTGCAGAGCAGGTCGCGGTCGGCCTGGCCGGCGCGCTTTTCGATGCCGCAGGCGTCGTAGATCTCGGATAGCTGTTCGTTGAGCGCCCGCTTGCGCGCCGAGTCCGCGCGCACGGCGTCCGGCGTGGATAGCCCCTGACGCCGCCAACGCGCAAGCCAGTTGCCCACGTCCTCCATGTTGCCGCCCCCGGCGCGCTTGTGCGCCGCCGCCACGGCTGTCAAAATCAGCTCGTCGCTGTAACCGTCCCCGCGCCAGCGCTCGATCTGGGCGATGTCCTCCTTGGTCGGGGTGACGCCCGTGCGCCCGAGCCCCGCGTAGACCTCGCGGGCAAAATCGCGCTCGGCGTGCTCCTTCGCCATGCCGCCCGCCAGCGCGGCGGCCTCGTGGCGTCCGAGCTGATGCTGCCGAAGCAGGATGCCGTCCAGATACGCCATCGTCGGCGCGCCCTTGGTCGTCTCGCGGCAGGCCTCCTGCACCGCCTCGGCGCTGAACCCCCATTCGTCGATCCACTTTTTGTACATCGCCATCTCGTCCTCGCTGGGGGGGCGCTTCTGGCCCAGGCGCGCAAGCAGCCTGCGCAGCTCCTGCTCCCGCTTGCGCCCGAGCACGACGATTTTCTCCACATCCTCCACGGTCTTCACGCCGCTCTGCGCCCACTGCTGCGCAACGCGGTCGGCGATGCTGATCTTGACGCGGCCCGTGCGGCTCTTGCCCTTTTCGATCTGCAAGAGCATGAGCACGACCTCCTCGGGCAGCTCCAGCACGTCCACCCAGTCAAAAATCGCGTTGTAATCCGCCGCGGTCACGGTCTGCTGGTCGAGAATCCGCTCGATTTCGCCGGTAAACTTGCGGTTGTAGAGCTTCTCCTGCGGGTTTTCCGCGCGGGTGAGCGTGATCTGCTTGAGGTTGTAATAGGTATATTTGACCGGGTTGTCGCCCGTGCGGCGCACGAGCCCGTCGCGCTCCCAATAGCGAAAGGCGCGCTCGACGTCCTCCTCCGGCAGGTCCAAATCCTTCGCCATCGCGCTGAGGCTCATGCGCGGCGAGGCGTGATAGCAGAGCATGAGCCCGTAGAGATAGACCTTGACAAAATCGCCT
>JAUNPI010000010.1 GCA_030536875.1 Clostridia bacterium | reverse complement strand
GCGTCGCGGTCGGCGCAGGCGTCGGCGTCACGGTCTCTTTGTAGCCGCAGTCCACACAAACGCCCGTCTCGTCAAAATCATGCAGCTCCGTGTAGGTTCCATTCGTCTCCACGATCTCTTCGCTGATGCAGCTTTCGCAGACCTCACACCACACCTGCTCCAGCTTGCAGCCCTTAAAGGTATGGCCTTGCGCTGTAGCCGTGTAGTCATACGTCATGGAATAGCCGGTTTCCGTGTGGGTCTTTTCGTGTTTGCAAGGGTTGATGTAACCACAGTCTGCGCAACGGTCGAGATAGAAATTGTGCGGCTCGGTGACCGTCTGATCATTCTCCCTGACGGATTCAAAGCAGTCCCCGCAGACCAAGCAGCGCGTTTCCGTGACCTTGGTTCCCTTCATCGTGTGCCCGCTCTCGTCCTTGGAGACAACGCCCGTCCAATCGTAATAGACGGTTTTCTCCGTCTCCGGATGATCGCATTGCGCCATCGTATAGCCGCAGATGTAGCACGTGCCGTCTACAATCGCGCTGCCATGCGACTCGGTGATCACAATACCCGACTCCAGCGTTTCCACCTTCACATGCTTGCCGCAGTCGAGGCAAACGGTATCCTTCATCAAATCCGCGCGAACCTGATGCCCGTTCTCATCCTTGCCGAGCACCTCAACCGCCGCCCAGTAGGTCTGTTCCTCCGTGACCTCATGCGTGCATTCGCTCACATGGCCGCAGATATAGCATGCATTTTCCCCGTTGAGGTAATAGTGGTTCTCCCTGCTCTCGCAATCTGCCTGCACGAGCTTCTTCTCGCCGACGATCCTCTGGCAGATTCCGCAGTAATCCGCCATATACAGGTCATACGTCATATAGTGGTATTTCTCGTCGCTGCCGGAAATCCGCCTATTGTCGTAGATCTGCGTCGTCATCAGCCCGGTGTGCTCGCATTCGTTCTTGCCACAGAATTCGCAGACGCCGTTCACATAGCTGTGCTGGCAGGCATACCCGCACACCGTGCAGACGCTGTTCTCATATCGATGGATACAGGAAACCCCGCAAACCGTGCAGCGCCCATCGCTGTAGGACGGATGCACGCAGGCCGCGCCGCAGACCGAGCAGATGCCGCCCGCATAGCTGTGCACGCAGGCCGCGCCGCAATAAACGCAGACGCCATCCGTCCCGTGGGCCGCATGCTGGCAGGCATACCCGCACACCGTGCAGACGCCGTTCTCGAAGCGATGCGCTTCGGGCGCGTCCGTCTTGGCTGCCGGCACCTCCTCATAGTTGCCCTCCTTGCAGTCCGGGCACGTGTGAACCTTGACCTCGCTGTAGCTCTTCGTGTGCGTCGCCGCGCTCTGCGCGTACATCACATTGCGCTGCTCGGTCGTCGTCGTGCCATTGGCATGCTCGCAGGGAACGCCCTCTCCCGGCGTCGTCTCGCCGGCGTCGGCAGCCGCCGATGTCCACAGGAGCATGATGCACAGCAGCGCGCCGATCACTCGCTTCATGTTCAACCCTCTCTCCATACCTTTCCTCCGCTCTCCTTCTCTTGCCCTCTGGCCGGAAATGAATAACACAGGTTAATTCTACCCCCCCCCCCCGGCTGATTTTGTCAACCCATAGAATGAAAATCTTTAAAAAAAAGGCTGCCAGCCCGATTGCTCCCCGCCGTGAGGCGTCTGGAAGAATCGGTCTGACAGCCGGTTGGGCTGTTATAGAGATTACTCGGCGATATACTCCGCCGCACTCTGCGCCGCGATGCGGCCAAAGACGACGATATCCGCCACCGCGTTGCCGCCCAGACGGTTCGCACCGTGGACGCCGCCGGTGACCTCGCCCGCCGCGAACAGGCCCGGGATCGCCTCGCCGGCCTCGTTCAGAACTTCAGCGCTGGTGTTGATGACGACGCCGCCCATCGTGTGATGGATGCCCGGGGCGACCTTGATGGCGTAGAAGGGCGCCGTATCCAGCGGGGAAGCGAAGGAAAGGCGGCCAAAGGCCTCGTCCTTCTGAGCGGCGCAAGCCGCGTTCCAGTCCTCCATCGTCTTGGTGAAGGTGTCGGCGTCGGCGCCCATCGCCTCGGCCAGCTCCGCATAGGTCTCACCCACAAGCGCATAGCCCTTGGTCGCATAGCCCGCATAGGTCGAGGAGGCGTCCATCATCTTCTGGTCGACGATGGTATAGGCGTAGCCGCCCTCCTGCGCCAGCTCGGCCGCAGAGACGACGTCGCGGGTCTCAAGCTCGTTGATAAAGCGCTCGCCCTTCTGGTTGACGAGGATCGCGCCGTCGCCGCGGATGCCTTCGGTGATCAGCGCGGAGGTCTCGGTGTAAACGGACGGGTGAATCTGGATCTGATCCATATCCACGGTCGCAGCGCCGGCCGCCACGGCCATGTCAATGCCGTCGCCGGTGACGCCCGGCGCGTTCGTGGTCACGAAGCCGTCGAGGCTGGGCTGATACTTCGCCACGCGCTCGAGGTCCGCGCCAAATCCGCCGGTCGCAAGGATGACCGCCTTGGCGCTGATCGTGTAGTCTCCGTTCTCAGAGGTGACCTTGACGCCCGCGACCTTGCCGTCCTCCACGACCAGCTCGGTCGCGGCCGTGTTCATGCGCAGGTCGATCTTGCTCTCCGCGTCGACGTCCGCGGTCAGCACCTTGACGAGGTACGCGCCCACGGGCGTGGTCTTGCCGTCCTCGGTCATCGCGCGGTGGATGCGCATAACGCTCGCCCCGCCGAAGGCGCCGACGTTGGTCAGGTGCGCGTTCTTGGTGGCGAGCCAGTCGATGGCCTCGGCGGAGTTGCCCGCCAGCGCCATCACCAGGTCGATGTTGTTGATGGCCTTGCCGCCGACCATCGTGTCAAGCGCGAAGAGCTCGACGGAATCGAAGTAGCCGGTCGGATTTGCCTTGTAGGCCTCGAACTGCTCCTCGACGGTCGCAATCAGGTCGGCGAGCTGCTCGCCATAATTCTCCTTCGCGCCGGCGATGGTCTGCTCGACAGCCGTGGTGGTGGCGTCCTTCCACTCGTTCTCGTCCTGGAAGACGGTCTTCGCGGCGTTCATGCCGCCCGTCGCGCGGGAGGTGTTGCCGCCGGTGGAGCCGGTCTTCTCGACGATGATGACGCTCTCCACGCCGGAATCGACGGCCTGAAGCGCGGCGCTCATGCCCGCGCCGCCCGCGCCGATGATCACGACATCGCATGCCGCATCCTCGGCGGCGGTCGCCTCGTCGGCCTTGAGGCCGGCGGCGATCATCGCCTTCTCGGTCGCGGCGCGAACGGCGTCGCTGGTCACGGTGACCGTGGCGATGGTGTCGATATCCGCGCCCTGCGCGTCGACGATCATCTTAGCGAACGTGCCGTCGGCACAGGGCTCGTAGCCGATGCCCTTGGTCTCGTTGTCGCCGTTCACCTCGGCGGCGGTGATCTTGCCGTCCTCGACGGTCAGGGTCACGGTCACCTCGCCGATGCCGTTGGCGGTGCCGGTGTAGGTTTCCGCCGACGCGCCCGCGATCATGCCGGTCAGCATGAGCAGCGCAAGCGCAATGGAAACAAGCTTCTTCATTGGAAAAGCCCTCCTTCTCAAAGGTATAACTATTGTATCTCCTTGTGAACCCGATGTCAATCTCTTTTTGTGATTTTGGAGACAAATTTACTTGTATCGTCTAACTCCTTGGCGCGATGCGCGGGAAGCCGACGCAAAGAAGCCGGGGCTTCCTTGCCGCCGGCTTCCTTGCGCTGCGAAGAGAGAGGGGAATCCTTTGATATGTTAAAGGGGCTTTCACCCTGACTGCCGTCTTTTTGTTCAGCCGCGCTCAGGCGCACCGCTCGCAGATGCCCACCAGACGCTTCACGGCGGCCCGCGCGCTGACCATGCTCAGTTCGCCCTTGCGCGCCATCATCAGAATGCCGTACATGCCCACGCCGACGATCTGCTTGGCCTCGCCCTCGTCCGCGCCGCGCTCGGCGAGCGCCTGCGCCGTAATGCGCTCGAGCGCCGGGCCCATGTGGGCATAGAGCCTGTCGCACATGTCGGTAAACAGCGCGGCGTGCTGGGGCAGGCAGAGATCGGCCGTCAGCGGCGCGCTGAAGCACTGCTTCCAGGCCTCCAGCGAAAACAGCCGGTCAAACTTCTGCTCGGCGGTGGCGCTGCTGTCGGCAATCGCATCGGCCAGCGAGCCGAGATAGCTGCAATATCCTTCGACGACAGCTTTGACCATGTCGTCCTTGGTCGTGAAATAGTAGTAGAAGAGCCCCTTCGCCACGTCGACGGCGGAGACGATTTCTGCGACGGATGTGCGCACAAACCCCTGCTCGGTGAACAGCTTTGCCGCGGCGGCGACCATTTCCGCTTTGCGCTCTTCCGGTTTTTTGACGACTCGCATCGTATTTCCTCCTTGCTAGATCTCAGCCTTGATAGGCCCCTGTGAAACCGGCCCGGCGCCGCTTTCTTTGATGGTCGCATTGTACCAGCTTTCCGTTTTCGCGACAAGCGCAAACCGCCAAATGATACGCGCGCCCGTCCCAAATGTCAGTTTTGCCGTTTTATCTCACCGTGTGAGATAATTTCCATCAGCTGCTCAGGCTCTCCAAATAGCCCTCCAGCGCCTGCACGCTGTCAAACACGCGCCCCTCGGCGATCTCCTGCCGCTCCTCCTCGGGGACACGTCCGACCGGCACGTCCGTGCCGCGCACAAGCTCGAGCGTCTCTCCGTCCCGGTTCTGCATGACGGCCAGCATGCCGTCCTCCCCGTTTGTCAGCACCCAGTGCAGCGGGCAGGGAATCGGCATCCTCTGGGTAATGTCGACCTCGGCGGCGGAAAAGCCCGTGATCTGCGCGCCCTCGATCACCTCGCCGATCTCCTTTTGCAGCGCGTCCCGCGTGAGGCCCGAAAGCCTTGCGCCGATTGCCTCCCGCCGCTGGACGCTGTGCCCGCAGGGTGCGTAATAAAACGTCCGATGCAGCTGCGTGTTCGCGTCCGTCCGCTCGGAGAGATCCGCGCCCGTCGCCACGCCGATGCCCGCCTCGGGCGTGGGCTGCTGGGCCACGGCCGGCGGCGTCTCCTCCTCCGGCGCGTCCACCGTCACCGGAAACAGGCACAAAATCGCCGCAAGCACGGCCGCCATCACCAGAAAACCATAGGGTCGTCTCATAAACGCAGAAAGCAAAGCCCTCATCTCCTTTTGCCAACAGTCTGCGCCGTTTGCCAAGAGAACATGAGGGTGTAAGCTTGGAATTTTTTGAAATTCGAGGAAAACCGCCGCTTTTTCGCCGGTCCGCAAAGCTAGATATCGGCCGTCCGCCGGGCCTATGCCAGCGGCTTTTTGCCCGGCAGCCCCGCCCTGCGCGGGTATGCCTTCGGCGTCTTTCCCGTCTTGTCGGTCACCAGCAGCACGTGCTGCCAGTCGTCCCTGCCCGGAACGGGCGCGGGCAAAACCCCGCGCACGCAGCCGCCGAGCAGGAACGAGGCGCGTTTGGCATGGGTCAGCTCCTCCGCGACGCCCGGCCCCTTCCACGCGACGGACACGCCCCCCACGCGCAAAAACGGGAGCGTCAGCTCGGCGAGCGTCGCCGCGCCGGCAACCGCGCGGGAGACCGCCGCGTCGTATTGCTCGCGGTGCTCCGCCATGCGCGCGGCGTCCTCGGCGCGCGCGTGAAGCGTCACGGCGCTCAGCTCAAGGCGCGAGAGCGCGTCCTCGATAAACCCGATGCGCTTTTGCTGCGCATCCAGAAACGTCATGCGCAGGTCGGGCTTCAAGATGAGCAGCGGCATGCCGGGAAACCCCGCCCCCGTGCCCACGTCGATGACCTTCGCCCCGCCCGCAAGCAGGCCCTTTGCCAGCGGCGCGGCGCTGTCCAAATCGTGCCGGTCGACGCGCTCGTCCTCCTCCAACACGGCGGTCAAGTCCATGCGCGCGTTGTATTCGTCCAGGATGGCGTGGAACGCCTCAAAGCGCTCCATCGCCCGCCGGTCCGCCGCGATGCCCATCGCTTCAAGCCCGTTGGCCAGTCTCTCTCTGTTCATCACATGCCCTCCAGCCAGAATTTGATCCAGCTGAGCCCTTCTCTCAGGTGATTTTTGAGGAAGTATTCCGGTTTGGACGGGCTCCCCTTGCCCGTGGCGCGAATGCCCACGCGCGCGCAGAGCTCAAGCGCCCGCGCCACGTGGTAATCGCTGGTCACGATCAGCGCCTCGCCAAGCCCCCGGTGCTCCATGATCGCCTTGGCGTATTCCAGATTTTGCCGCGTGTTGAAGGAAGCTGTCTCCGCCACGACGTCCTCCTCCGGCACGCCCTGCGCCACCAGCCAATCGCGCATCACGTCGCCCTCGGCCCTCGGCTCGTCGCCCCCCTGCGCGCCGCAGACGATGATCACCTGCCGCTTGCGCCGGTATTCCTCAAGCGCCGCGGCGAGCCGCCGCCGGAGCGCCTCGGATGGCGTGCCGTCCGCCTTCACCTGCGCGCCCAGCACGATGATCACGTCGGAATCCCCCTGCTCCGGCAGGGTGATCTCCTTGATGTAGACAAAACCGATCAGCGCGGCGGCGCCCAGCGCCGCCAAGAGTATAAGCGCCAGCAGCCCCATCAAAAGCCTCCTTGCCATGTTTCCTTGCTCCTTATCTGGCGTCGTACAGGCCGAGCAGGATGAGCCCGTCCTCGCCCTCTTCCTTGAGCGTGCCGCGCCTGCCGGAGACGCTGCTGCTGCGCAGCATATAGCTGAACTCCTCCGGGCGGCCCTCGTCGCATTGGCTCTCCCGGCTCATGGAATAGACGCCGTCCCTGTGGAAGATCAGGTGATCGACCACCCCGATGCCCAGCACCTTGAGCGCCCCGACGACGGCCCTCGTCGTGTCGTAGTCCGCCTGCGAGGGCATGCCGAATCCCCCGGGATGGTTATGCGCCATCAGCACGCTGTGCGCGTGATGGCGGAAGGCGGTCTCGGCGACGATGCGCGGATAGACGGCGATCTCGTCGACCGTTCCCCTGTGGATGAGCTCCGTCTTGATGACGCGTCCGCTCTTTTCAAGGCTGACGATGTAAAAAAGCTCCTCGTGCGCGCCGATGAACAGCGCGCCGCAGTATTGCTTGGCCTCCATGAGGTTGGTGATCTGCGGGCGCTCGCCCATCGCGTTGCGCTGATAATAGCTCATCAGCTGGGGCATCAGGCAGATCAGCGAAGCCGCATGCCGGCCCACGCCGTCCACGCGCACAAGCTCGCCCTCGCCGGCCTCCAGCACGCCGTGAAACGAGCCGAAGCGGTCGATCAGCCGATGGGCCAGCGGGTTGACGTCCCTCTGCGGGATGGCGTAGGTCAGCAGCAGCTCCAGCGCCTCATGCTCGGAAAAACCGGAAAGCCCCTCCTGCAAAAAGCGCTCCCGAATGCGGGCGCGGTGCCCCGCGTGAATACCGTCCGCCATCCCGATCCCTCCTCACGGCATCGATTCGACGACCGTCGCCAGCTCGTCAAACGTGTGTACGACAGGGCAGCCCGTGTTCACAAGGCGCTCCAAGTCGTTGTGCCCCCAGCTGACCAGCACGCAGGAGACCCCCAGCGCGCGCGCCAGCTCGGCGTCCGCCTCCATATCGCCCACCAGCACCGTCTCCTGCGGCGCCAGAGCGAGGCGCTCCATCTGGCGCAGGCCGATGTCGGTCTTCTTCTCCGCCTTCTCGTTTGTAAGCCCTTCGATCTCGCGCATGTGCGGCGTCAGCCCAAGCGCGTCGCACTGCGCGCGCAGCGACGGCTCATAGCTCGCCGAGAGCACGGACTGCGTGATGGCTAAGCGCTCGAACCGGCGCACCGCCTCCAGCGCCCCCGGAACCAGCCCCGCGGCGACCGCGCCCGCGTTGAAGCGTTCCAGCCAAAGGCGGCTGATCGTCTCATAGGGATAAACGCTCAGGTCGATGCCCAGCGCGGCGTAAAAATCCCGCACGGGCATGGTCATATGCTTTCTGTACGTCTCCAGCGTGATGCGCGGCAGGCCGAGCGCGTCGAAGACGTCATTGTCCGCGTCCACGGAAAGCTGCGCGTCGGCGAGCAGCGTGCCGTTAAAGTCCCAGATGATGTGCTTCATGAATACTCCAGCCATTTCTATTTGTCCTGTCGTTCTTAAATCGTATCATCAATCAGCCGTTTTGTCAAAAGCAATATTCGCCTTCCAATGCAGCTGCCGTCATGGATGCTCATCCTCCCTGACGAATGCGAGACGCACTTCTCATGTTCTTGATAAAGCATCGCCGAAAGGATGTGCATTGCCGCCACGTTCGCGCAGGTTCCGGCCCTCACAACCCCTCTCAGTCAAACAGCGCCCGGATGTCGTCCGCCGTCAGCTGCGAGGGCAGCGTCTCGCCCGCGGTGATCGTCTGGTCGAACAGCTCGCGTTTGCGCTGGCCCAGGCGCACGACCTGCTCCTCGATGCTCCCGCGCGTGATGAGGCGAATGACGTTGACCGTGTGCTTCTGCCCGATGCGGTGCGCGCGGTCGGTCGCCTGATCCTCGGCGGCGGGGTTCCACCACGGGTCGAAGTGGATAACCGTATCCGCCCCGACGAGGTTGAGGCCGGAGCCGCCCGCCTTGAGCGAGATCAAAAACACCTGTCCCTCTCCGCCGTTAAAGCGGTCGACCAGCTCAATGCGCCGCTTGGGCGGCGTATCCCCATCGAGGTAGAGGCATTCGATGCCCGCGGCCTCGAGCCTGCGCTGGAGAATGCGCAGCATGCGCGTAAACTGGGAGAAGATCAGCGCGCGGTGGCCCGCCTCGAGCGCGCCGGGCAGGATGTCCAGCAGCAAATCGAGCTTGCCGCTGGAGGCCGCGTAGTCCGGCAGCACCAGAGACGGATGCCCGCAGATCTGGCGCAGCTCCGTGATGGCGGCGAGCATCTCGATGCGGTTTCTGCCGCCGAGCATGCCCTCCACCTGCGGGCGGAGGCGAAGCAGGCTCGCCTGATAGACGCGCCGCTGCTCCTCGGTCATATCCGCCAGCATCTGCGTCTCGATCTTCTCCGGCAGCTCGCGCAGCACGTCGCCCTTGAGACGGCGCAGCAGGAACGGACGGATGCGCCGCCTGAGCACGTCCATCTCCTCCCCCGCGCCGAACCTGTGCATGAACTGGGCAAAGGAGAGCAGGTACCCCGGCAGCACGAAATCGAAGATCGACCAGAGCTCCCCGGGGTGGTTCTCCATCGGCGTGCCCGTGAGCGCAAAGCGCGTTTTGGCGCGCAGCTGCTTGACCGCGCCCGCGCCGACGCTCATTGCGTTTTTGATGTACTGCGCCTCGTCGAGAATCGCAAAGCGGAAGCTGACGGCGGTCAGCTGGGCGATATCGCGGCGAATCAGCGGATAGCTGGTGATGTAGACGTCGATGTCGCAGTCGGGCGAGGCCAGCTTCGCGATGACCTGCGCCCGGGCGCTCTGGGCCCCCTCGCCGACCGCCACGCGCAGCGACGGCGCAAAGCGCCCGATCTCCGAGTGCCAGTTGTAGACCAGCGACGTCGGCGCCACGACGATCGCCGGGCGATGCTCGCCCTGCCTGCTGGCCCACAGCAGCAGCGCAATCACCTGCAGGGTCTTGCCAAGGCCCATGTCGTCGGCGAGGATGCCGCCCATGTTCAGCCGGTCCAGCGCCTGCATCCACATGAAGCCGCGCTTCTGATATGGGCGCAGCAGCTCGCCCAGCGGCTCCGGGCAGGGGTCTCCGTCCTCGTCCATGCGCCGCACGAATTGGCGGACGGAATCATCCGCCGCGACCGGCAGCGAGCTTCCCTCCAGCAGGCTGAGCATATACGCCGCCCGGAAGGAGGCGATCTCCACCTCGCCGCGCGCGTTTTCCGTCTCGGGCTCCGCCTCCTCCCCGGCCTGCGCGCCCACGGCGGCCTCCGCCAGCTCGCGCCACTGCTCCATGTCCGTGAGGTCGAGAAACGTGCCGTCCTTCAGCCGGAAATAGCGCTTGCGCTCGCGCAGCGCACGCAGGATTTCCATGATCTCCGGCGAGGGCACGCCCTCGTCGGCCATCGAAAGGCGCAGCGCGCCGTCCTGCATGCGCAGCGTTCCGGTAAAGTGCGGCTTGCGCGGGGTCATCCGTTTGAACTCGTCGGAGCAGTAGACCTCCGCGGCGGCGCGCATGTCGTAAATTCCCTCGGTCAAAAAGCGGTAAATCGGCTCCTGCCCGCCAAGAATGACCCGCCCCTGCTGCATGCGGAAGCCCGCGGCCGCCAGCAGATCGAGCGCGCGGCGCTCGCCTGCCGAATCGCGCAGCATGAGCAGGTTCTCCTCCCCCTCCTGCGCTCGCTGAGGCGCGAAGGGATCGATCGTGTCGTCCCCGTATTCAAACGTCATCCGGCAGACGACCTTGCGCTCTTCCCGGTCGAAGTACGCCCGAACCTTCAGCGGCCGGCGGACGATGCGCTCCGCCAGCGCGCCGCCCAGCGTCACGCTGCCCGCGCGCTCGAGCGCCGGCAGCAGCTCGGAAATCACGCGCGTCGACTGCGAGGCGTCGAAGCGGAAGGCCGCCTGCCCGTTTACGGCCGTTCCGGCGAGCACGCGCACGACGGCGCGCTGCGCATCGGGCAGGCGCAGCACATCCCCCTCGCAGAGCACGAACGTCGCCTCCGGCTCCAGCAGCCGAAGCGATTTGGGCATCTGGGCTACGACTTCGATTTCACGCCCGCTCGCCGTCACGCCGAAGAGCAGCTCCGCCTGCCCGTCGAACACGCAGGGAACGCTCAGAACCTCTTCGCCAAAGGAGATCTTGAAGGGCTTGGCCATCAGCAGCTGCATCAGCCGCTTCAAATACCGGTCCGGCAGCGTGAGGAATTTGGCGTCCAGCCCGGTCTGCACAAGCCGCCCCTCGAGCTGGCAGACATAGGCCGCCTCCTCGAGAAGGCGTATGATTTTGTCGTCCACCCCGGCAAAGCCCATCCACTCCGGCTCGAGCACAAAGCCCTTGCCGAAGGACAGGCTCGTCTTCTCGCGCAGTGCCGCGAGAAACTGCGCCATCGACTTGACGACGTACATGCGCTCCTGCCCCACGCGCAGGCTGACGCGAATGGGCTCTCGCTCGCCGATCACGCGCAGCGTGACCTCCAGCGAAATCGGCGTCTCCACCGGCAGCGCGCTCTGCACGATGCCCATCAGCGCGCTCGCGTTCTCGCGCGCCCGCCGCCTGCGCATTTCCAAAATGGCGCCGGAGGCGATCGCCTGCATCATCGCCGCCGCCAGATGGCGGCACGGCTTATGCACGTTGCCAAAGAAGTCGCACGAGCAGCGGCCGCTCAGCTTCGCGCCCGCCCCCACGCGCACGATGCGCTTCGGCTCGCCGTCCACCGCGTAGCGCAGCAGCCCGTTTTCATCCTCAAGCGGATGCACGCCGCCCGCGCGATAGATCGCCAGCCCCGCAGCGTATTCCTCTTGCGGCGTAATGCGCCGCAGCATCTCCATTTCCTCAGTCACAGAATCTCCCCGCCCACATCATGCAAAAATAAGAGTAACTTTAATACCATTCTGCGCAAAGCGCGAGATTCCTGCCATGAGCCGTAAAGAAACCTTTCACTCTTCCCGCCCAAAACAGCAAAACCCTCCCCGAAGGAAGGGCTGATGCGGCGCAGGCGGGAACGCCCCGCGCCCCATCACAGCAGCTTTTTTTCCTCGAACGCCACGCGCCGCTTGACGCCGGCCATCAGGCCGTCAAACTGCTCGGGGTTCAGGCTCTGGGCGCCGTCGCAGAGAGCGCGCTTCGGGTCATTGTGAACCTCGATCATCAGGCCGTCCGCCCCGGCGGCGATCGCCGTGCGCGAAAGCGGCTCCACCATCCACGCGATGCCCGCCGCGTGCGAGGGATCGACGATCACCGGCAGATGCGACTTGGCCTTGATCACCGGCACGGCGGAGATGTCGAGGTTGTTGCGGATCATCTTTTCAAACGTGCGGATGCCGCGCTCGCAGAGGATGACGTTGTCGTTGCCCCCGGCGAGGATGTATTCCGCGCTCATGAGCAGCTCTTCGATCGTGGAGGACAGGCCGCGCTTGAGCAGCACGGGCTTCCTGCTGCGGCCGAGCTCCTTGAGCAGGCGGAAATTCTGCATGTTGCGCGCGCCGACCTGTATGAGGTCGACGTCGGCAAAGTCGTCCAGCTGCGTTTCGCTCATGATCTCCGTGACGATGGGCAGCCCGGTCACGCGGCGCGCCTCCCGCAAAAGCTCCAGCCCGCGGTTCTCCAGCCCTTGGAAGGAATACGGGGAGGTTCTCGGCTTAAACGCGCCGCCACGCAAGCAGGTCGCGCCGCTCCTTTTGACGGCGGCGGCGACTTCGAGAAGCTGCTCCTCGCTCTCCACCGAGCAGGGCCCGGCGATCACAGCGAAATTTCCTTCCCCGATCTTCTTCCCCGCGACGTCGATGTGCGAATCCTCCGGATGGAAGCGGCGGTTGGCGAGCTTGTAGGGCTCGGACACGCGGCGCACGTCGGCGACGATGTCGCTGGCGCGCAGCCAATCCTCGTCGACATGGGTCGTATCGCCGACGAGGCCGAGGATGGTCTCCTGCGTGCCTTGGCTGTAATGGATGGCGACCCCCTGCCGCTCGATGCTCGCCATCAGCTGGGCAATTCGTTCCTGTTCGACTTGAGGTTTCAAAATGACGATCATATGCGTTTTCCTCCATGTTGCACTTTTTTACACTTTGTCTCTTACTCCATCAAAAAAGGCGGCCCTTTCCGCCTTGAAAGGGTCGCCTGTCTGATCGGTTTTACGGCCTTACGCCGTCCTTTCCCGCGCACACAAACAGCCCGTACTGCCAAAGCAATACAGGTACGCGTACAAAAACATGTTCTGCGTGTACATGGCGGGTTCCTCCTGCGTTTGATGGAGCTATCATACACCTATTTCAACAATTTGTCAACCCCGCATTTCAAAAAAGGGAAGATTTCCCGGGCGACGTCCCCCTGCCGGGCGGCGCAGCGGGCGATGCTGCGCGTCTCCCGGCAAAATTCGAGCGCGTGTCAGCATTCCGCGGTCTTCTGAGCCACCGGAATCCAAACCTCGAATTCCGCGTTCTGCGGGTCGTCATTCAGGTAAACCTCCACATCCGGCGCGTCGGCATACTCATAGCCGGAGGTCGGCAGCCACTCGAGCACAATCCGCTTCTCGAGCGCCTGTATGGCGCTCGCCGGCCCGCGGCCCGAAAAAATCGCCCACGTTGCGGCGGGAATCTCAAGGGCTTCAAACGGCTCGGGCGCCGGACGACCGCTGGCAACGCCGATCACATAGCGCCAGCGATCCTCGCCCACGCATGCGCTCACGCCCAGCAGCCCGCAGGGCCGGCCGTCCATCAGCGCAAAGAGCCGGGGAAAGACGTTTTCCTTCGCCGCCCGCTCAAACAGCCCGGGCACGACGGCAAAATTTTCCTCCAGCCGATTGCTCAGCGGCGCGCCGAGGCCGACGATGCGCCAAGGCCCATGCTCCTGCACGCGGTAGGAAAGCTCTTCCCCGCCGCTGACGGTCAGGCGAAAGCGGATCGGCGGAAACGACTTGAGCGTGAATCCGCCCTTCTGCGCCGCGGAGGGCGGCGCGCCATGTACGCCCTGAAACGCTCGGTTGAAGGCCGTCGGCGAAGCGTAGCCGTACTTGAGTGCAGCGTCCAGCACGGTCATGCCGTTTTGAAGGTCGACCGCCGCCAGCGACATGCGCCTGCGGCGCACATACTCGGCCAGCGGCACGTCCGCCATGTAGGCAAACATCCGCTGAAAGTGAAACGGCGAGCAGCAGGCGATTTGGGCGAGCCTCTGCGGGGTGATTTCCTCGCTCAGGTGCGCCTCGATATAGTCCATCGCCTCGTTGATGCGGGTAATCCATGAATCCATAGCGCTTTTCCTCCCGTGTACCTTGATGCTCCCCATTGTAAGGCGAAAAAGCGCCTCCTGTCCTCTCTTTTTTTGCACAAAACGGAGAGGTTCAGCCCTCACTTCTCCGTACCGCTCATCCGCTCGGTCATTTTTTGCCCAAACGGCGTCCCGGCGACGCCGCCAAGCCCCGTTTCGCGCAGCGAAACATCCATCTTCTCCCCGACGTCGCGCATGGCGAGAACGACCTCGTCCGGCGGGACGGCGGAACGGATGCCGGCAAGCGCCATATCCGCGCTGGACATCGCCAGCATCGCGCCCGCGGCGTTGCGCTTGACGCAGGGCACCTCGACCAAGCCGGCGACGGGATCGCAGACGAGGCCCAGCATGCTCTTGATGGCGATCGCCGCCGCATGGCAGACGGCCTCGGGGCTGCCCCCGGCGAGATAGCACAGCGCCGCCGCCCCCATCGCGCTGGCCGTGCCGATCTCCGCTTGGCAGCCGCCCGCCGCGCCCGCGATCGAGGCCTTCGCCGCGACCACTTGGCCGATCGCCCCGGCGACGTAGAGCGCGCGCACCATCGCCTCGTCCGTCAGGCCTTCCCGCCGCTGATACGGCAGCAGCACCGCCGGGAGCACGCCGCAGCTTCCCGCCGTCGGCGCGGCGACGATGCACTTCATACAGGCGTTGCTCTCCCCCATCTCCAGCGCCTGCGCGATGACGCCGCCGATGTATTCCCCGCAGATCGTCCTGCCCGCGGCGACATAAGCGCGCATCTTCGCGCCGTCGCCCCCTACCATGCCGCTGCTCGAGCGCAGGGCGGGCTCGTAACGCTCCCCTGCGCGGCGAATGGCGGCGTATAGGGCGGTCATCTGCCGGATGGAAGCTTCGCGCGTGACGCCGCGATCCACGCAGTCGTCCCGCACAACGGTTTCAAAGATATCGTCCGCCCGCATCAGCGCGGCGAGGGATTCAATCGCCATGCATATACCTCACTTGCCGTTTTCCGTACCCACGAACGTCACCCGGTGGATGCCCTCGGTGCGCTCCAGCCACGCGATGCCCTCCGGCGGGACGGCTTTGTCCGTCTCGATGATCATGACGGCGTTGCCGCCCGGGTGATCGCGATAGAGGTTCAGGGTCGCAATATTGACGCCTTTGTGCGCCAGCATCGTCGCCACGTCGCTGACGTGGCCGGGCTGGTCGCTGTTTTGCACGATGAGCGTGGGCAGATCGCCGGAAAAGCTGGCTCGCAGCCCGTCGATCTCCACCACCATGATCCGCCCGCCGCCCAGCGACGAGGCGACGATGCTCAGCTGCCTGCCGCTTTTCCCCGTCAGGCACAGCCTCGCCGTGTTGGGATGCTCCCCCGGCAGGCTGACGCGCGCGAAGCGCACGTCCATCCCCGCCTCGCGGGCCAATTCAAAGCTTCGGGCGATGCGCTCGTCGTCGGTCTGCATGCCCAGCAGCCCGGCGACGATGGCGCGATCCGTTCCGTGCCCCTGTCCCGTGGCGGCAAACGAGCCCGACAAATCGATCCGGGCGCTTCTGGGGGTATCCTCCCCGAGCAGGCGTCTGCCCATGCGCCCGATGCGCACGGCGCCCGCGGTATGCGAGCTGCTCGGGCCGACCATCACCGGCCCCATAATGTCAAACAGGTTCATGGGCGCAAGGCCTCCCTTCCCGCCGTCCGCTTCTGCATGGGACGCGGTCTGTCTAGCGATATCATAACAGAAAGCGGTGTGAAATTCAACCGCTTCCTTCTTTGCTCTTTTTTTGCTCTTTCTTTGCGCGTCTTCGCCCGTCTTTTCCCGCCTTTCCCCATCTTTATCCGCGATTTGCCCTCTATGAAAATGCGCCGCGATGCTGTACAATAGAGTCGGCGGCCTTACGCCGCATGTCAGTTCTTGAAGTCAGGATGTGGACCATGTTTTCTTTAACAGACGGGCAAACCCGCCGCATGATTGTCTTTGATCTGGAATGGAACCAGAGCAGCTACGCGCCCAACCACCGCATGCCCCACGAGATCATCGAGATCGGCGCATGCCGCGTGGAGCGCGATTTCCGGGTGACCGACACGTTCAGCGCGCTCATCCGCCCCAGGCTCTACAAACGTCTGGACAAGCATATCCGCTCGGTCACCGGCATCACCGAGGCCGAGCTCGCCGAGGGGCGCTCGTTTTCGGATGTGCTGGGCGACTTTATCTCCTGGTGCGGCGAAGACGCCCAGCTGGTCACATGGGGGCGGGACGATTACCCGGTCCTGAGGCGCAACGCGGCCTTCTTCATGACGCCCATGCCCTTTGAGCCTCCGCTGGATGCCCAGCTCGTCTTTGGCGGCGCATGTCTGGGTTCCTGCCATCAGCAAATGAACCTGCACGCCGCCTTGGAGCGCATGAACCTCACGCCGGCTGTTCCCGCCCATCGCGCGGTTTACGACGCCCAGTGTACGGCGCTGCTGCTTCCCGTCATCGATCAGGCCGTGAGCGCCCTTCCGCAGGAGAGCAGGGCGCAGCTTTTGGGCATGATTGCCAAGGAAAAGCGGATCGCCAATTCCGCGCTGCGCTCCCTGCCCACCCGGTATGCGTATCCATCGGACGCGCTCTGCGACCGGCCGCTGATGGCGCTTCCCTGCCCCCTGTGCGGGCGGCGCACGGCGTTTGAGACGCCGTGGTTCGATATGGGCAGGGAAAAATACGTCGCCGTCGCGCGCTGCCCGGCCCACGGCCTGTGCATGGGGCAAATGCATTTCAAGCGCGCCGCCTCCGGCCAGCTGATCATGCATCAGCGCGCCTTTCCCGCCACAAGGGAAGAGGCGGCCGACGTCGCGGAGCAGTTCAGGCTCTTCGAGCTCACCCCGGTCAAAAAGCGCCACCATAGGCTCAGCATGCCGCAGGGCTAAGCGGGCGGGGCGGCCGGCCTTCCCTTGCCCGCGCGGCCGGCGACGGCGCGCCGGGCCCGTGGATGAAAAAAAGCGCCGGGCCTGTGCCCGGCACTTTTGCAATCGCTCAATCCAGCCCCAGATGCGTCTCGATGCGCGAGACGCGCATCGCCAAATCCTCATCCCCGGCTTCCGACATCTTCGCCGTCTTCTTTGCCTCCGTGCGCGCAAGAAGGTAATCGCAGGACACGTCAAGCGTATCCGCCAGCAGACACAGCGTTTCCAAACTTGGCTGGCGCAGCCCCCTCTCATAGAGCCCGACGGTATTCAGGCTTTTCCCGATGATATCCGCCAAGGCTTGCTGGCTCATATGTTTGGCGGTCCGTGCTGCTTTCAGGCGCTCACCAAACTTTACCATATAGGACACCTCCCATGAATGGCCTCTTTTCGAATTCGGAGGCCTAGTTTCACCTGATACTTTAAGTATACGGTTTATTTCGTGAACGTCTACTGACAAAAAGGATGTGTTTTAAAAAATTTCACACTAATCTTTTCTTTTTCACTCGTTTGGGGTCCAAAATTTTACAGCTTATTCCTTGTTTTTTTATCTCATTCGCGCTTTCCGCTTCTGCTTTTCTTCAGGCCATAAAGGTGATATAATCATCTTGTAACAGCGTGAATTCGCGGTGGTGCGCCTCCGGGCGAATCCTCCGTCATTTGATCATAGATTTATATTGATTCACGCTTACCATCCTCAGGAGGAACCGCCATGTCATCCACCGGCGCTCCGCGCGAGGGCGAAAATCTCACCCTCCGCGCGCTTTACCTGATCGCCATCGTCTTTGTCGTCGACGGCCATACCCCGTTTAAGGATATGTTCGACATGGGCGGTCTGTTTGGCTATTACTCGTTTCATCTGATGCTCTTTGCCTTTGGTTCGGGCTATTTTTTCCGCAGCGGCGCGCAGAAGCACCCGCTTCGCGCCGTCGCCCGTCAGGCAAAGCGTCTGCTTGTGCCGCTGTATCTGTGGAACGCGGTCTATGGCTTGGGCGCGGCGCTGCTGCGTAAGGCCGGCGGCTTCGAACTCGGCGCGCCGCTGAGCGCCTATACGCTGCTGCTCGCCCCGATCACCGATGGCGAACATTTTGTTTACAACCTAGGCAGTTGGTTTGTCTTCCCGCTCTTTTTGGCGCAGGCCCTTTACCTGCTCGTGCGCCGGGCTTCGTCCCTGTGGGGCGAGCGGGAGGGCGTCACCTTTTTGCTCTGCCTGATTCCGGGGGCGCTGTGCGTGGAGCTGTGCTTCGCCGGCCGGCAGCAGGAACTCCCGCTGTTCTTGTTGCGCTCGCTGATCCTTCTGCCCGGCTATGCGGGCGGCGTGCTCTATCGCCGCTCGCTCGAACGGCATGACACGCTGCCGACCCTGCCGTATCTGGCGGGCATCGCCGTCGTTCGGTCGCTCTTCTTTTTCAAATACGAAAACCTGTCGTATCTGCTCTCCAACTGCTCCTACTTTCCCTGTGGGGCCGTGGGCGTATATGCTGGCGGCGCGCTGGCGATCGCGTTCTACCTGCGCGTGGCCCGGCTGCTGGCCCCCTATGTCGGCAAAAGCCGCGCGCTGCTTTCCGTCAGCCGCCACACGTTCGATATCATGATGCACCATTACATGGGTTTTTTTGCACTCAACTGCGTCTTTTTGGTCTTCAACATGCTCGGTATCGGCGCGTCCGACTTCTCCGTTCTCTCCTTCAGGACGCAGGGCAATTACGTCTACGCGCCGGGCGGCCATTTTCAGATCAACGTGCTCTACGTCTTCGCCGGGCTTTTGCTGCCGCTGCTGGTTCGCGCCGCGCAGGATGCGGCGCTGCGGGCAATTCGCCGTCTCCAATCGTAGCCGCATGCCGCCAAAAAACAAAAACGAGAGGGTTTCCCCTCTCGTTTTTTGTTTAAGCGTGTAAAGCCGGTTACTCGTTGTCGGCGTTCACGGCCTGCGCCGCCACACGGCCGGAGACGATGATCTCGGTAATCGCGTTGCCGCCCAGACGGTTGCCGGCGTGGTTGCCGCTGGTGATCTCTCCCGCCGCATACAGGCCGGGGATCACGCTGCCGTCCTCGGTGAGCACGTGGCGGTTCACGTCGACCTTGACGCCGCCCATCGTGTGATGGGTGGACGGGGCGAGGAAGCGCACGCGCAGGTTCTCGAGCTTGTAGGTCTCCGGCAGATAGTTGCCGTTTTCGTCCTTCTCGACATCGCCCACGGTGCCCTGAATGGACAGCTTCGGAACCTCAAGCTCGTCGGTGAGGCCCATGACATACTTGTCGTAATTCTCGATGGTCTCGCGCAGCACGCCGGCGTCGCAGCCGATCATCTCCGCCGTCTCCTCGACGGCGCGGAAGTACATGCGGCCCTCGACGTCCGCGGCGCCGTTGTTGAAGCCGCCCACACCGGCGACGACGCCCGTGTTGGAGAGCTCGACATAGATGCCCGGCACATACTTGAGGCCAAGCTTCTCGGCGGTCTCGCGGCTCATGCCGTTCTCAAAGCCGCCCTCGGAGAGCACGTCGCGCTCGGCGGACTCGTCGACATAGCGCTTGCCCGTCGCAGCGTTCACATAGATGACGTTCTCGCCCGCGCCGCCGGCCAGATTGCCGTTGTCCACCCAGCCGAGCGGCATCATCTGGGTCCAGCCCTCGCCCTCGACAGCCGCGCCGACCGCGGAAGCCATCGCAATGCCGTCGCCCATGAGCGCCGCGCGGTTCGTCGTGCCGATGTTGTCGGCGATAAAGGACGGATCCCAATACTCGTTGGTCTCCTGAACCATCTCGATGTTGGTGGCATAGCCGCCGGTCGCCAGAATCACGCCCTTGGTCGCGTGCGCGGTGACCTCCGTGCCGTCATACCGAACGGCCTTGACGCCGGTGATCCTGCCGTCCTCGACGATGAGCTCCTTGGCGGTGGTGCGCAGCATCAGCTGGTTGTGCTCGTCGGCCTTGATCATGGTGTTGTAGGGCACCATGAAATACGTCCCCCACTTGTTGGCATACTCCACGCCGTCGACGACGCCGCCGACCACGGAGTTTTCGCGCTGCCAGAGGCAGCCGATCAGCGTGAACTGGCGGGTGTAATCAAAGATCGCTCCCTGCGCGACGAGCCAAGGCTTGATGTCCTGGCCGCCCTCGACGAACTGCTTCACCAGATCGACGTCGCTGTAGATCCACTCGGTCTTCGCCGCGTTCGGGCGCAGGCCGCCATAGTAGGTCTGGAAGATATGCAGGTTGAGGGTGGAGAACAGGGTCAGCTGCGTCTCGTTCACGCCCGCGTCCAGCTGCGGCTGCGCCCAGTCCAGATACGCCTTGATCTCGGCCTTTAGCTCCTTGAGCGCCGGCAGATACTCGGCATGGACGCCGCGAACCGCGTTGAGCTCGATGTCGCCTGCGACGAACGGATGATCCTCGTCGACGGTGCCGTCAAACGGCTCCTCGGACCAATCGAGGATGGTCTTCAGGGTCGCGATGCGCCCGATGTCGTTCTTGACCTTGTCATACGTCTGCCCGTCGATCGGGTTGACGCCGGTGGTCGCGTCCGGATCGGAGGCATCCCAGACCAGATACGGCATCACGGACTGGAAGGAGCCGCCGGAAACGAGCGTGTTGCCGCCCATCTCGGCCGCCGTCTCCACGACCAGAACGGTGTTGCCGTCCTGCGCGGCCTGCGCGGCGGCGATCATGCCCGCGCCGCCTGCGCCGACGATGACGACATCCCACGTGTCTTCGATGGACTCCTGAGCGGTATGCGCCACGGTGGCGGCCTTAAAGGCGCTCATGTTGGTGCAGGCGGCCTGCTCGGCGGCGGCGTTCACAGCGCCGCGCAGCGCGGCGCTGGAGAAGGTCGCGCCCGCGACGGCGTCCACGCCGGAGCCGTTGGCCTCCAGCATGTCTGCGATCATCGGCGCAAAGGCCACGTCGCCGACATGCTCGGTTTCGGCGGAGGCCGTCACCTCGATCGCGGTGATCGCGTCTTCGGAGAAGGTCACGGCGACCTCCACCGCGCCGTTATAGCCCTGCGCGCTGCCGGTATAGGTGCCGGCGGTAAAGGCGACGGGCGCGTCGTTGGCCTCCTCGCCCTTGGCCTGCGCCAGCGCGGCGGCAAGCGCCTCCTTGACGGCCGTGCTGGTCACGGTCGCGCCTGCGACGCCGTCCACATCGGCGTCCGCCGCGCCGACAAGCGCCGCGCTCATCTGCTCGATGGCGGCGCCTCCGAGACTGGGCGTCTCGTTTTCACCGGTGATTTGAGCGGCGGTGACGGTTTCCTCGTCCACCGTCACCTTCACGGTGACGGTTCCGCCGAAGCCCTGCGCGGAGGCCTCGTACTCGCCCGGCGTGTACGTCGCCGCGCTCGCGGTGACGGCCACAGCCGCAAGCATGAAGACCAGCGCAAGAGAGATCAGTTTCTTCATGTTCCTCTTTCTCCTTTCGTTGAAGGGCGCCTTCCGCCGTGCAAAGCGCGACGGCAGGCCGCCTCTGTGCCTCTATCATAAAGGATAAACCAGCTTTACCGTCAAGAGCCTATCTCCCCTGCTTTCCGCATTTTTTCTTTCCTCTATTCTTCCTTGTTTGATCCCTTGCTTGATCCCTGCTCCTCGACCGGCAAATAGAACTGATGCACTGCCCATTGTTTTCCATCCTCGCCGTGGTAAACAAACCGCCGGACGCCGTAAATATCCCCGCAGACGCGATAGCCATGCGCGCGGGTCCACGCAGTCAGGTGGTCGATCGGCGGCTTTTGCCGAACGGGGGCCTGCGCCGCGCCGCAGACACAACGTCCGCCCGCAAGCGCGACAGCCCTGCGAGTGGGCAAGCCCAGCTCCCGCGCCGCGCTTTGAAGCACCAGCGAACCATACTCTCCGCTCACCGGCCGGAGTTGCCGGTCATATTGCCTGGCGCAGAGCATCACCGGCGGCATCGCCCGAATCCATTCCTTCTCATCCCCGCGGGCCTGAGCGATCTCCTCGCGCTCTGCGTCCGTCTTCCCGCTGGCCTCGTCCGGCGCGCGCAGAAGAAAATACGCCGGCAGAACCTGTTTCACCTCGATTTTTCCCTGTTTGAGCCCCAAAACGGCCTCCCTCTGGCGCTCGAGTCCCTCCTTGACGCGGATGATCTGCTCCTCTTTCCGGCGAAGCTCCTCCAGCTTGCCTTCGAGCCGCTCCTCCACCTCGTCGTAGCGCACATCGCCGCTCATGGTCAGCGCGTCCGAAAGCGAAAAGCCCAGCCCCTCGTACATTCTGATTTCCTTCAGCCGTGTGATGTCCATACGCGGGTAGTATCGATAGCCCGTGCGCGCGTCCCGCTCGGAGCGGATGATCCCCTTGCGCTCATAATAGCGGATGCCCTCCTTGGTCATTCCGAAAAACTCGGCCACTTCGCCGATCCGATAGCGCATGTTCCTTCCCCTTTCTCAGGCTTATGTATCACACCGAAAAAGAGGGTGGTCAGGCGACCGCCCTCCGAGGTTTATTGCGCCCGCCTCAGCGCGTCCAGCAGCGATTCCACCAGCCGGATGGCGTCCTGCGTCTGCTTCTTGGCCTTGTCGATCTTGCGCTGGACAAGGTAGTCCGCAAAGAAATTGTCCATGAACACATCCGCAAAGCTGAGGAAATCGTCGATATCCACATCCAGCTCCAAGTCGATGGTGATATCCTTGAGCTCCCGCTCGAACGCCTTGAGGTTTTGCTGCGCGTCGTTCATCAGCGCCTGCGCGTCCCCCAGCTTGGAGCGTTTGATCATGCTGGATACGAACCCGCCGCCCAGCATGTCGAGCATTCCCCAGCTGCCCGCGCTCTCCAGCTTGTTTTCCACCTCGTAAAGGCTGTGCAGCGCCCGTTCTCCGGCCTGCGCCGCCTCCCAAACCTCCTGTCTCATGCTTCTTCCTTTCTCCTTATTGCTCTACGTCTTTGACTCTATGTCTTTTATTCTACGTTCTCCGCCGCGTCCAAATTCAGGATACCTGCCGCGCCCGCGCCCAGTCTGAACATCGCCATCCGGATGATGGTTAAAATGGTAACACAAAGGCGTTATTCCGTCAATGAGTTCGTTTTTGTTGTCCCTAGCCGTCTTTTATGGTATAATAGGCGGAAATTATCGCAATCTTTTTGACGTTCAAGGGGCTATCGTATGAAAAAAGTGCTGCTTGTTTATCTGCGTCCCTACTATGTGCGCATGGCGCTCGGCTTTATCGTCAAGTTCATGGGAACCCTCTTCGATCTGTTTCTTCCTTGGCTGCTGGCGTATATCATCGACACCGTCGCGCCGACGGGTCGGCGCGACCTGATTCTCCAATGCGGGCTGCTGATGGCGCTGTGCGCCGTGGGCGCCTTTTCGTTCAACGTCATCGCCAACCGCATGGCCAGCGCCGTCGCGCGCGACGCCACGCGCGCCATCCGCCACGACCTCTTCGCGCGGATCATGCGCCTGTCCGCCGCGCAGACGGACGAGGCCACCAAGCCCTCGCTCATCTCCCGCCTGACGACGGATACCTACAACATCAACCAGATGCTCGGGCGCGTTCAGCGCCTCGGCGTGCGCGCGCCGATATTGACCGTCGGCGGCATCCTGATCACGCTGACGCTCGACCCCATGCTCACGCTGATCCTCATCTCCGTGCTCCCGGTCATCGCGCTGCTGACGGTCAAGATTTCCAAGTTCAGCATTCCGCTCTACCGCCGCGTGCAGGAGGCCAGCGACCGGCTCGTCCGCCTCGTGCGCGAGGATGCGGCGGGCATCCGCGTCATCCGCGCGCTCTCCACCGGCGACACCGAGCGCGCGCGCTTTGACGAGGTCTCCCGCGAGGTCGTCTCCTGCGAGCGCGAGGCCAGCGGCACGATGGCGCGCATCGAGCCGTCGACCAGCATGCTGCTCAACTCCGCGCAGGTCGCCGTCATCCTCGCGGGCGCGCTTCGCGTGGCTTCGGGCAAGTGCGAGGTCGGGCGGATTCTCGCGTTCATGACGTATTTTACGATCATCCTGAACGCCGTGGTCAACATCTCCAAGATGTTTGTCGTCTTCTCCCGCGCGGCGGCCTCGGCGGACCGTGTCGCTGCCATCATCGACCTGCCGGAGGACATGACGGTGCTGCCGCCGGAGCTTTCCGGCAGCGAGCCGCCGAAAGCCTCGCCCGAAGCCGGCGTTCCGGCCATTGCGTTTGACCACGTCTCCTTCCGCTATGGACACAGCGGCGAGAACGCCCTGACGGATATTTCCTTCTCCCTCTATCCCGGCCAGACGCTGGGCATCATCGGCGAGACGGGCGCGGGCAAGAGCACGCTGATCCGGCTGCTGATGCGCTTTTACGACCCCACAGAGGGGCGGGTGTACCTCTTCGGGCGCGACGCCAAGACGATTCCGACCTCGGAACTGCGCGCGCACTTCGGCGCGGCGTTCCAGTCCGACACGCTCTTTGAGGATACCATCGCGGGAAACATTCGCCTCGGGCGTCCGCTTACGGACGCGCAGGTCGTCGAGGCCGCGCGCGACGCGCAGGCCTATGCCTTCGTCGAGGACGACAAGCAGGGCTTTGACACCGGCCTCAGCATCCGCGGCAACAACCTCTCCGGCGGCCAAAAGCAGCGCGTGCTCATTGCGCGGGCGCTGTGCGGAAAACCGGACATCGTCGTGATGGACGACTCCTCCAGCGCGCTGGACTACAAGACGGACGCCGCTCTGCGCGCGGCGCTGCGCGAGCGCTACGCGGATACGACCCGCGTGATGGTCGCCCAGCGCATCTCGTCCGTCGCCGGCGCGGATCTCATCCTCGTGCTCAGCGGGGGACGCGTGCTCGCCTGCGGCACGCACGAGCAGCTGCTCGCCTCCTGCTCCGTCTACCAGGAGCTCTATGCCTCGCAGATGGGAGGGCTCAGCGCATGAAAAAGACTCTATCCCAAAAGGCCCCGTCTCAAAAGACTTCATTTCAAAAGGCTCCGTCCGAATCGAAGGCCCAGACGCGCGGCGAACAAAAAAACGGCGCTCCACGCGCCAAAAACGTCCGCGGCACCATCCTGCGCCTGCTGGAGACGATGCTTCGCGATCGCATGCTGTTCGCCTTGGCCATCCTCCTGACGCTGCTGGGCAACCTCATCGGTCTGGCCGGGCCGCGGCTGGCGGGCGAGGCCATCGACGCCATCGGCGCGGACGGAATCATCCTCTGGGACGCCGTCCTGGTTAAATGCCTGCTCATGCTCGCGTGCTACGCGGTGAGCGCGGGGCTTTCCTACGCGCTCTCCCTGCTGATGATCCATATCAGCCGCGACGTCGTCTACCGGATGCGCAGGCAGGCGTTTGACCGCCTGATGCGCCTGCCCGTGCGCTTTTACGACGAGCACCCCTCCGGCGACATCATCAGCCGCATCTCCTACGACATCGACACGGTCAACACCTCGCTGTCCAACGACATCGTGCAGCTGCTCTCCACCGTCGTGACCGTCGTCGGCTCGCTGGGGTTCATGATCTCGATCTCGCCCCGGCTGCTGCTGGTGTTCGTGGTCACGGTTCCCCTGTCGCTCTACGCGGGCAGGCGGCGGGCGAGGGTGACCAAGCCGCTCTTCCGCGCGCGCAGCCGCAAGCTCGGCGAGCTCAACAGCTTTGTCGAGGAACAGCTCTCCGGCCTCACGACGCTGCGCGCCTACTGCCGGGAGGACGCCGCCATCCGGCGTTTTGACGCCATCAACGAGGAAGCCGTGGAGGCCTATTACCAGAGCGAATACGAGGGCAGCGTCGTCGGCCCTCTGGTCAACTTTATCAACAACCTGTCCTTGGCGCTGGTCAGCGTGTTCGGCGCGCTGCTCTTCTGCTCGGGCGAGCTCAGCATCGGCGCAATCTCCTCGTTCGTCCTCTACTCCCGCCGCTTCTCCGGCCCGATCAACGAGGCGGCGAACGTCTTTTCCGAGCTGCAAAGCGCGCTGGCCGCCGCCGAGCGCGTCTTCGCGCTGATCGACGAGCCCGCCGAGCCGGATGACCCGCCCTCGGCGCGCCCGCTTGGCGATGTGCGCGGGCATGTGGAGATGCGCGGCGTGAACTTCGGCTACGAGCCGGGGCAAACGATCCTGAAGGACTTCTGCGTCGACGCAAAGCCCGGGCGGCTGATCGCCGTCGTCGGGCCGACCGGCGCGGGCAAGACGACGCTGATTTCCCTGCTCATGCGCTTTTACGACGCGCAGAGCGGCGACATCCTCGTCGACGGCGAGAACATTCGCGGCATCACGCGCGACAGCCTGCGCGCCGCCTATGCGATGGTGCTTCAGGAGACGTGGCTCTTCCACGGCACGGTCTACGACAACCTGCGCTACGGCAGCCCGAACGCCACGCGCGAGCAGGTGATCGCCGCAGCGAAGGCCGCCCGCGCGGACGGGTTCATCCGCCGCCTTCCGCAGGGGTATGACACGATCCTCACCGACGACGGCGCAAACATCTCCAAGGGGCAAAAGCAGCTGCTCACCATCGCGCGCGCCATGCTGCTGGAAAGCCGCATGGTCATCCTCGACGAGGCGACCAGCAACGTCGACACCCGCGTGGAGAAGCTGATTCAAAAGGCCATGCGCGAGCTGATGGCGGGAAAAACCTGCTTCGTCATCGCCCATAGGCTCTCCACCATCGAGAGCGCGGACGAGATTCTCGTCGTCGACCACGGCGAAATCGTCGAGCGCGGCACGCATGCGTCGCTCATGCAAAGCCAAGGCTTCTACTATCGCATGTATCGGGCGCAGTTTGAATGAGTGTTTTCGCACCCATCCCGCACCGCGTCGCCGTCTCCGGAGGGGCATTCCCTTTGGAGGAGTGTGCCAAGCGAAACATGCGCAGAAACTCGGAGGAAAGAATATGGCGACAGATCGCACGATTTACTATAATGCCTCACTTAAACCGCGCGCGCAGGAGCTGCGCCGAGACGCTACAAGGCAAGAAAATCATCTGTGGTACGACTTTTTATGCCATCATCCTGTCCGCTTCCGCAGACAAAAGCAATTTGCCCGTTACATCGTTGATTTCTATTGCAGCAGCGCAAAGCTCGTCATTGAGATTGACGGCTCCCAGCACTACACAGAAGACGGCCTTCTCAGCGATGAATCCAGAACAGCTTATCTCGAAAGCATTGGTCTTAGCGTTCTTCGCTTTACGAACCACGAGATTGATCATTGCTTTGAAAGCGTGTGCCAACAGATCAATGCAGTACTCGGTTTATTGTAAATCGCACCCAAAAGTCTTCCCCTTTGGGGAACGTGAATCTCCCTCGCCGCCGGTGGCGGATGAGAGAGAGGGGGATTCACGCCGAAGGTTGGCACAGCTTTAGCCGTGACGGATGAGGTCTCGCCCGCTGGCGATCGATAAACTCTCGTCCCGTGCCCGGGGGACCTCACCCGTCCGCCTTCGGCGTCCACCCTCTCCAAAGGAGAGGGCTTTTTTGCAAAAGGATGATTTTATGAGGAATACCTAGATTCTTATCCTGACATCCCTTTTTTTGTATTCCGACTAACCACTTTAACCCGTCTCTTAATGTGTCAAGCTTCTTAATCTTTGACCTTTCTTTAAATGCAATCGGTACCCCAGCCTTCCCCTCTGGGGAAGGTGGCAGCCGAAGGCTGACGGATGAGGTCTCGCCCTCAGGCGATGCATTCAACGCAGGACCTCTTCCGTCGCGGTCTTCGCCGCGACACCTTCCCCAAAGGGGAAGGCTTTTATGTATTCCAACTAACCACTTTAGCTCGTTGCTTAACGTGTCAAGCCTCTTCTTATCCTTAACCTTTCTTTAAATGCAATCAATACCCCAGCCTTCCTCCTTTTGGGAAGGAGACCGTCGACAAAAGGTTTTCTTACTCTCTGGAGGGAGAAAATCTTTTATCAATAGTTGAAAAAGCAAATTCTCGCATGGATAGAAAAGATGCTTATGTCAACAAACTGAGCCTTCCCCTCTGGGGAAGGTGGCAGCCGAAGGCTGACGGATGAGGTCCCCGTATCCATTCCCCTCATTTCTTTCTTTTCCATATGATCGCCAGCGCGCACAGCGCCGCCACAACCAGGCAGATGATAACCGGTGTGCTCATTCAATTTCCTCCCCCGGCAGCGCCTCCAGCGCGCGCGAAAGATGCGCCCTCACGTCCACGCCGTAAATCTCCCGAAGAAAAGCGGGCGTCGCGATTTCGCCAAAAGGCCCCTTAGCCAAGGCGACGCCGTCCTTCATAAACAGCGCCTGCCTGCAGAGCATGGGCGCAAGCGTCAAATCGTGGAACACGCCGATCACCCGATGCTCGCCCGAGGCCGTATACGCGCGCAGATACTCCATCAGTTCGATTTGGTTTTTGAGGTCGAGGTGGTTCGTCGGCTCGTCGAGCAGGATGACCGCCGGCTCCTGCGCAAGCACGCGGGCGAGGAACACGCGCTGCTGCTGCCCTCCGGAAAGGGCGCTGACCGGCCTGTCGGCGAGCTCCGCGAGCGCGACGGCCTCCATCGCGCGCTCCACCGCCGCCTCCCCCTGCGGATCGCCGCCGCCAAACAGCCCTCCGCGCCGCAGGCGATAGCGCCCCATGCGCACCACCTCGCGCACGGTGTAGTCAAACGCCGCCTGCGTGCTTTGGCTCATCATGCCCACCTGCGATGCGAGCGCCAGGGGCGAGAGCGACGCGAGATTCCGCCCGCCGATTCGAACCTCGCCCCGGAAGGGCAAAAGCCCCGCCAGCACGCGCAGAAGCGTCGTCTTTCCGCAGCCGTTCGGCCCCAAGATCGCCAGATTTTCGCCGGCTTGAAGCGAAAAGGAGACGCCGCGGAGCACGTCGCGCGCGCCGTATCCGGCAAACACGTTTTGAATGTCCATCACCGGCGCGCCTCCCCTCTCCTGCGCCCAAAGTAGACGATGAGGAAAAACGGCGCGCCCACCAGCGCCGTCACGGCGCCGACGGGCAGCTCGCGCGGGCTGAGCGCCGTGCGCGCGAGCAGGTCGGCGAGCACCATGAATGCGCCTCCCAGCATGGCGGAGGCGAGCAGCAGCGCGCTGTGCCTTGCGCCGAACAGCTTTCGGGCCAAATGCGGCATGATCAGGTCGACAAACCCGATCGTCCCGCAGAAGGAGACCGCCGTCCCCGTCATCAGCGTCGCAAGCAGGATCAGCGCCCTGCGCACGCGCTTGGGCGAAAAGCCGCTCGTGCCCGCCAGCTCGTCGCCAAAGGTCAAAATGTCCATCTCCCGGTGAAAGCGGAGCACGCAGGGCAGCGCAAGGGCCAGCACGGCGGCGAGAATGGCGTTTTCCTCCATCGTAGCGCCCCCAAAGCTGCCCATCTGCCAGAAGTAGAGCGCCTCCAGCGACTCCTTGTGAAGCGCGCTGACCATCGAGAGCGCCGCGCTCGCCAGCAGGCTGATGACCATGCCGGTCAGCACGATGGTGTCGCTGCGGAGGCTCGGGTCAAAGCGCGCGCTGAGCGCCATCGCCAGCAGCACCGTCAAAAGCCCGAAGCCGAACCCCGCCGCCGGAAGCGTCGCGCCGGGGAACACCGGAAGGCGCATGCCCAGCAGCAGCACGCACGCGGCCCCCAGCGACGCGCCGGAGGAGACGCCCAGCGTGTAGCCGGAGGCCAGCGGATTGCGCAGAACGCTCTGCATGACGGCCCCCGCCGCCGACAGCGACGCGCCGCACAAAAACGCCAGCAGCACGCGCGGCAGGCGGATTTTCATCAGGATGGACGCCGTCAGCTCGGCGATATGCGCGGGCAGCGGCTCGCCCGTCAGCCGGCATCGCAGGATATCCGCCACGTCGCGCGCGGGGATCGCCACCGAGCCCACGCCGACGGCGAGCACCATCAGCCCCGCGCATGCCGCAAAAAGAAGCAGCAGGGCAACCGCCCTGCCGCCCTTTCTTCCCTTACTGATAGAGCTCATCGTATACGTCCGGGTACACCGCTGCGAGCATCTGCTCGAGCGCGACGGTGATGTTCTGGCACGCCTGATTGCTGGCGTTCGCGTCGATCTGCGCGACCGCGCCGTTCTGAATGGCGGTCACGTTCTCCCAGCCCGCGCGGCCCTTGATCTCGCCGACCGGGTCGTCGATGTAGTTCACGCTGGTGAGGATGACGTCCGGGTTCGCCGCGACGGCCTGCTCCTCGCTCACGGAAATCCAACCCTCCTGATCGCCGAAGACGTTCTCAGCGCCGATGATGGTGATCATCTCGTCAAGGAACGTGCCGGAGCCGAAGGAATACAGATACGGCAGCGCGCTGATCTCAAAGAGCACGGTCTTCTTCTCTTCAACCTTTGCGGTGGCCTCCGAAACGCGGTCGATCTCCTGCTGGAGCCCGTCCGTCAGCGCCTCGGCCTCCGCCTCGCGGCCCACGACGCCGCCGACGAACGCGATATCCTCCTTGATGCCCTCGATGGAGCTGGAGGACGGGATGTCGCAGACGACGACGCCCAGCTCGATCAGCGGCTGATACGGGTTGTCCCCGCCGGAGCTCGCCATGCCGGTCGTGAAGACGACGTCGGGCATGAGCGCCGCAATCGCCTCGCAGTCCGGCGTCATCATGTCAAAGGTGGGCAGCTCCTGCGTGCCCTCAAGCTGGGCGGCGGTGTAGGTGTCCACGGCGATCAGCTTGTCCGCCACGCCCAGCCCATCCAGAATCTCGGACGTGCTCGGCGCAAGGCTGATGATTCTCTCCACCGTCTCGGGAACGGCGATCGGGTTCCCCGCGCGATCCGTCGCGGGCTTTTCGGCGACCGCGCAACCGGCGAGCACCAGCGCGGCGACCATGAACAGCGCGAAAAATGTCTTTTTCATGTCGTGTTCTTCCTTTCGATCAAAATGAAATGTTTGGCGCGCCTGCCTCCTTCCCCAACGCCGGAGGGGTGTGGCGCGCGCGGGCCGGTCTTCTGGCTTGGGACAGGGCCCTCCCGCCTTCCCAGCCGCCGCGCCCGCTCGCAGGGCGCTTAGGCCAGTGGCTTCTTTTTATAGAGCTGGGAAATGGCCTTCATCCTTCACAGCAGCGGCATCTGCCGGAGCTTCTCACTCCGTTCCCTGAGCCTTGCGGCTCGCCCGCGCGCATGAGGCGTCGCTTCTGCATTATATCACAGTGGTCGAAAAAAGCAAGCAAAACCCAAAATACAACGTTTCCCTACCCCTAAACTTTGTGAAAAACTGCCTTTGATCGTATGACGCCCAAAAGGTATAATATCATCGATATTGAGCGTGTGGCCTCCGGCGTAAATCCAGCAGCCGGAAGTCACGCGCTTTCTTTTTGGGGGAAGGAGTTTTTTTCATGCAGAACCAAACCAGTTCGTCCCTTGCCACAGCGCCGATCGGCAAGCTGATGGGTCAGTACAGCGTCCCCTGCATCGTCTCGCTCTTGGTGGGCGCGCTCTATAACATCGTCGACCAGCTGTTTATCGCCAACGCCAGCTATCTGGGCTCCTATGGCAACGCGGCAAACACGGTCGTCTTCCCGCTGACGGTCGTCGCCCTCGCCATCGCGGTCATGATCGGCGACGGCTGCTGCGCGTTTGTCAGCCTGAGCATGGGCAAGGGGAAGCCGCAGGACGCAAGCAGAAGCGTGGGCAACGCCATCCTGCTCGCCGTGTTTTCCGGCATTCTCATTCTGGCCGTCTACCTCGCCTTTGACACGCAGCTGATCACGCTCTTCGGCGGCACAGTCAACGAAGAGACGTTCGCCCATGCCAAGTCGTATTTCTTCTATATCACCCTCGGCATCCCGCTCTACATGTTCGGTCAGGCGATGAACCCCGTCATCCGCGCGGACGGCAGCCCGACGTTCGCCATGATCTCCACGCTCGCAGGCGCGGCCCTCAACATCGTGCTCGACCCGCTGTTCATCTTCGTCTTCCGCTGGGGCATGATGGGCGCGGCGGTCGCCACGGTCATCGGTCAGGCGGCGACGGCCGCGCTCTCCGTCTGGTATCTGCTGCATATGAAGACGGTTTGCCTCTCCGGCAAGGACTTCGGGCTGAAGTTCCAGATCATCGGCCGCACGCTCGTTCTGGGCATTTGCAGCTTCCTGTCCCAGATCTCCCTCGTCGCCGCGATGGCCGCGATCAACAACATGATCCGCCACTACGGCGCGCTCGATCCCGTGTTCGGCCAGACGCAGTATGCTCAAATCCCGATGGCCGTCGTGGGCATCGTCATGAAGTTCTTCCAGATCGTGATCTCCATCGTCGTGGGCATGGCGGCGGGCTGCATCCCGATCGTCGGCTTCAACATGGGCGCGGGAAAGCAAGAGCGCGTCCGCTCCCCGCTGACCCGCCTGATCATCGCCGAGGCCGTCGTCGGCGCCGTCGCGATGCTGATCGTGGAGGTCTTCCCGGGCGCGCTGATCGGCCTGTTCGGCGCGGCCAACGAGAGCGAATATTACACCTCCTTCGCCATCCGCGCCTTCCGCATCTACCTGTGCATGGTGGTGCTCGCCTGCGTCAACAAGGCGGCGTTCATCTTCCTTCAGGCGATGGGCAAGGCCGCGGCCTCTACCCTGCTCTCGATGATCCGCGAGATCGTCTTCGGCGTGGGCTTTGCGCTGCTGCTGCCCCGGTTCTTCGGGCTGGACGGCGTGCTCTACTCCATGCCGGTTTCCGACGTGCTGACGTTCTTCATCTCGGTGGTCGTGCTGCTTCGCGCTTACAAAGAGCTGAGCACCAAGCGCGCCGCCTAAGCAAACGAGCCGCAAAGCGTGCATGTTCACGCCTTGTGGCTCGTTTTTTGGGGCGCAACGCCAAAAAACCTCGCCGAGCCCCTATCGACGAGGTTGCAGCCAACCAAAATCGTTTAGACGTCATGTCTCTTACGGCGTCTCTCCGCTTCGCTATACGCGTGATCGTCCGTTCCGGCCAAGCTCTCCACATCCTCCGCCGCATCGATCTCGCTTTCGCTGATGCCCAGCCTCGCCATGACCTCCGCTTCGCTGCGGGCATTGGCGAGGTTATCGTGAGCCAACCGCTCTTGCGCCAGCATGAGCAGACGATAGTTTTCCTCAATCTCGGCCATGCGGCTGAATTCATCCGGGGAAAGCAGGATGGCGACCGGCACATTGTTCTTGAGCACAACAAGCTGGGGCTCGTTTTTGAGGCGGTCAAACACCTTCGTCGTCTGTCCCTTGCTAAACTGAGAGATCGAAACAAGCGACCGCAGGGTTTCCGTGCTGATCGTCATGAGAACGCCCCCTTTCCATATCCTCAGTCCAATTGCATCCTCTTTTGTTCGTGAAACACAATGCATTTCGTAAAATATTCTGAATTTAATCCGAACTCTCTCTGCTCAGCGCTCCCCTTTCCAGTTGCCAAACGCTGTCCCCTGCTACATGAATTGATTCCGCTTTTGATCAAGCGATCGATTTTTACCCTTTTCTTTTCCGCATCGTTGAGTTATGCTACAGTCGGCCTTTGTAGATGGCAGCCGCCCAAAGCAGCTGTGTGCTCCCCAGCACATGTACAAGGGCTTTTTTGTCGTCTTCAAAAAAACGCCAAGGACCTTCCAACCGCATTGGGCGGAAATAGCCCAACTTTTCAGCCCCTCACCCCGCGATGCTTTCCTTCTTCAAAGACGTGTACGCCTCTACGCTGTCAATCTTCTCCAG
>JAUNPI010000148.1 GCA_030536875.1 Clostridia bacterium | reverse complement strand
CCACCCGGACTACCTGAACGCGGGCGCGGCGGTCGAGATCAAGATGGGTCAGGGCGCCAAGCCCGGCATCGGCGGGCATCTGCCGGGCATCAAGGTCGGCGCGGATATCTCCCGCACCCGCATGATCCCGCTCGGAACGGACGCCATCTCCCCCGCCCCGCACCACGACATCTATTCCATCGAGGATCTGCGCCAGCTCGTCTACTCCATCAAGGAGGCGACGGACTACAAAAAGCCCGTGATCGTCAAGATCGCCGCCGTCCACAACGTCGCCGCCATTGCCTCGGGCGTGGCGCGCTCCGGCGCGGACATCATCGCCATCGACGGCTTCAGGGGCGGCACGGGCGCCGCGCCCACGCGCATCCGCGACAACGTGGGCATCCCCATCGAGCTGGCCCTCGCCGCCGTCGACCAGCGCCTGCGCGACGAGGGCATCCGCGACCGCGTGAGCATCGTCATCGGCGGATCCGTGCGCAACAGCGCGGACCTCGTCAAGGCCATCGCGCTGGGCGCGGACGCCGTCTATATCGCGACCGCCGCGCTGTTGGCGCTGGGCTGCCATCTGTGCCGCTCCTGCCAGACGGGCAAGTGCAACTGGGGCATCGCGACGCAGCGACCCGAGCTTGTGCGCCGCCTCAATCCGGACATCGGCGAAAAACGCCTCGTGAACCTCATCACCGCGTGGGATCACGAGCTCAAGGAGATGATGGGCGGCATGGGCATCAACTCCATCGAGGCCCTTCGCGGCAACCGGCTGATGCTGCGCGGCATCGGCCTGACGCAGAAGGAGCTGGACATTCTGGGCGTCAAGCACGCGGGGGAGTGAGCAATATGAAAAAGGTCTATGTCAACGAAAAGTGGTGCCTCGGCTGCCACCTTTGCGAATATTACTGCGCGTTTGCCAACTCCGGCAAATCCTCGATGATCAAGGCCCTCAAAGACAGGCACGTCGTCCCGCGCATCCGCATCGAGGAGCGCGCGGGCATCTCGTTTGCCGTCTCCTGCCGCCACTGCACGGACCCGCTGTGCGTGAAGAGCTGCATCTCCGGCGCGCTCAGCGTCGTGGACGGCGCGGTCTTCATCGACAGCGACAAGTGCGTGGGCTGCTGCTCGTGCATCATGGCCTGCCCCTACGGCGCGCTCAGCCACAACGAAAACGGCGTCATCCAGAAGTGCGAGCTCTGCCAGAAGAACGAATTCGGCGTGCCGCTGTGCGTGCAGGGCTGCCCGAACAAGGCCATCGTCTACGAAGAAAGGTGAGGTGAGGATGTTGCGCTATGTCATTCTTGGCGGCGGTACGGCGGCCGCTCACTGCATCGAGGGCATCCGCTCCGTCGATCCCGACGGGGATATCGCGCTCGTGGGCGCGGAGCCCTATCCCTTTTACGGGCGTCCGCTGATCTCCTACCTGCTCGAGGGCAAGACCACGCGCGAAAAGCTGCTCGCCTATCGCCCGGCGGATTTTGAAAAGAAGCTGGGCGTGCGCGCGCTGCGCGGCATTCGCGCCGTGTCCATCGACGCCAAAGAGCACACGGCGCTGCTCAGCGACGGGCAGCGGCTGCCCTACGACAGGCTCTGTCTGGCCGTCGGCTCCTCGCCGTTCGTGCCCCCGACGGACGGGCTGGACGCCGTGAAGGACAAAACCGGCTTTACGACGCTGGACGACGCGCTTGCGCTGCGCGCCATGCTCGGCGAAGGGCGCGACAAGCGCGTGCTGATCGTCGGCGCGGGCCTGATCGGCCTCAAGTGCGCGGAGGGCATCCACGCCCTCGCGGCGTCGATCGACGTGGTCGACCTCGCCCCGCGCATCCTCTCCACCGTATTGCCGGAGGAGCCCGCCGCCCTCGTGCAAAAGCACCTCGAGCGCGCGGGCCTGCGCTTCCACCTCGGTCAAAGCGTCCTGCGCTTTGAGGGCGGCACGGCGCATCTCTCCGGCGGGGAGACGCTGGCGTTCGACGTCCTCGTCATGGCCGTCGGCGTCCGCGCGAACACGGCGCTCGCCCAGACTGCGGGCTGCGACGTGAGCCGCGGCATCATCGTGGACAGCGCCTGCCGCACGAGCGTGCCGGATATTTACGCCGCCGGGGACTGCACCGTCACCCTCGATCCGGACACGGGCAAGCCCCGCACGCTCGCCCTCTGGCCCTGCGCCAGCGTGCAGGGCGAGACGGCCGGCTGCAACATGGCGGGCAGGGAGACACAGACGGGCAACCTCATCCCCATGAACGCGACGGGCTTCATGGGCCTGCACATGATCAGCGCGGGCAGCTATGACGGCGAGCCGCTGCGCACACATACCGGCGACATGCTCAAGCTGCTCTACGTGAAGGACGACCGGCTCGCCGGCTTCATCCTGCTGGGCAACATTGACCGGGCGGGCATCTATACCTCGCTGGTGCGCGAGCGCACGCCCCTTTCCTCCATCGACTTTGAACTCATTCGCGAAACGCCGCAGCTCATGGCCTTCTCCGCCACGGAGCGCGCGCAAAAGCTGGGAGGTGTTTCCCTGTGATGGTAGATGTGACGGGGCGGCTTGACCGCGAGCTGAACAAGGCCATCCGCGACAGCGAGGATACGGAGTTTATCCTCAACGGCGTCTGTGGCCAGCGCTACATCGCCTGCGGCTCCAAGGCGCGCAGCTTCACCCTCTTCGGCACGCCCGGCAACGGGCTGGGCCAATACATGGACGGCGCGCGGGTCGAAGTCTTCGGCAACTGCCAGGAGGCCGTCGGCGACACGATGAACGCCGGCGAAATCGTCATCCACGGCAGCTGCGGCGACGCCTGCGCCTACGGCATGCGCGGCGGGCGGATCCTCATCGAGGGCGACGTCGGTTACCGCGCGGGCATTCACATGAAGGCCTACATGGATCATTCCCCCGTGCTGATCGTCGGCGGGCGCGCGGGCTCGTTCCTCGGGGAATACCTCGCGGGCGGGCTGATCGCCGTGCTGGGCATCGGCGCCGGGGGCGCGTATCCCTGCCGCTTCTTCTGCGGCACGGGCATGCACGGCGGAAAGATCATCCTGCGCTGCGACGAGGCGCCCAAGGGTCTGCCGCGTCAGGTTCTCGTCCGCGAAATGACCGATGAGGATAAGGCCGAGCTCGAGCCGCACGTGGCCGCCTACTGCGAGGCCTTCGGCGGGGACGCCAAAGCCCTGCTCGACCAGAGGTATTTCGTGCTGACGCCCAACCCCGCGGAAGGGTACCGGCAGCTGTATACCTTCGAATAACCCGCTTCAAAAAGAGGGGCATGACGCCTTCAAACGCCATGTCCCTCTTTGCATGTCTATTCGCTTTGGCCCATCGCATGGGCCGCTGGCTCGCTTCTCACCACTGCACGGACTGCAGATCCAGCCGCACGAAGATCCACTCGCCGTTTTCATCCAAGCGGAAGCCGTAGCGCTCCACGCGCACGACGCCGTCGACCTCGATGCGCAGGTCGATCACGAAGTAGGACGTCTTGACGCCGTCGACGACGACCTCCTCCACCGGGAAATACTGCGCCAGCTTCTCCTCGATCGCCGCGCGCTCCTCGTCGGAGACCGCCGCCATGCGCGCGCTCACCTGCTGAACGAGCGCCTGCGCGCCGTCGGAGAGCGTCACGTTCAGCGCCTTCATCGCGGCCTCGACCACGTCCTCAAAGCCGATGGAGGCCAGCGTCACGAGAATCTGCTCCTGCGCCGGCAGGGCTTTCAGCGCCGTGTATTCCTCCTCGGTCATGATCTCCGCCGCGCCGACGACCTCGACGGTCACCTCGCTGCCCTCGGCCTGCGCCTCAAGGACGGCTTCCAGCAGCGTGTCGACCATCGCCTGCGGCGCGGGCGTCGCCGTCGGCTCGACGGTCGGCTCCACAGCCGTGTTCGTCTGCGGGCGCGGGGTCGGGACAAAGGTCGTATCCGTGTCCTGCGTGGGCTTTGCCGTCGGGCCCGGAGTCGGCTCCGGTTTCACGGGCGCGCCGCCCTTGTAGCCGCAGTCGAGGCAGACGCCCTTGTCGTTAAAGTAATGCACATCCGTGAACGTGCCGTCAAATGTCTTGAGCGCCTCGGCGATGACGCTGTCGCAGACGTCGCAGATCGTCATCTCCCACAGGTCGCCCTTAAAGGTGTGGCCGTCCGCCGTGCTTGAGAAATTGTACTGCCTGTCGTAATAGTTTTCGGTGTGCGTCTGCGCGTGCTTGCAGGGGTTCTTGTAGTCGCAGACCATGCACTTGTCCAGATAGAAGTCGTGCGCCTCGGTGACGGTCTGGCCGGGCTCCTCGGTTCCCCGAATCCATGTGCCGCATTCCGCGCAATATGTCTCTATGCTCTTGATTGCCTTCATGGTGTGCCCCTGCTCGTCCGTGGAGAGGATGCTCTGGCAAGCATAGGAGACAACCTCTTCCGTCGTCGGATGCTGGCAGGCCGGCTGACCCGGATCATAATGACAGACGGTGCAAACGCTATCCCAATAGCGGCCGTTGTGCGGCTCCGTCACGGTCTGGCCCTGTGCGATCACCTCGGTCATATCCAGACCGCAGTCGTAGCAGTGCGTGGTCTTGATCACGTCATAGGTGACCGTATGGCCGTTTTCGTCCTTGCTGACGACCTGCGCGCTGTCCGAATCCCAGCGCACGGTGGCGGAAACCGTCTCGTGCTTGCAGCCGGCGTTCACATAGCCGCAGCCGACACAGACGCCGAGATCGTCATAATGGTGCTGTTCGCGCTTCTCGTCGCCCGTCTCCACCAGCTTTTCGTCCAAGGTCTCGCCGCAGTTCGAGCATTTTGTCAATTCATACCAATTGTTAAGCACAATATGATACTTTCCGTCCAGTCTGCGGCTGCCGGTTCCCTCCATCAGCATTTCCGTATGCGTATTGGCGTGCTGGCAACCGCTGACGTAACCGCATGTGCGGCAGACGCCGTTCCTGTAATCATGCTCTTCCTCGAATTGCACGTAATTGATCAGCTGATCGTTGCCCAAATTCGCTCCGCAATCCGCGCAGACATCGTAGGAATAGCTATCGTATTGGACAGCATGCCGCTTATCGTCAATCCCTGTCACAGACGTCCGCCCGCTATTGTAATACGCTTTCTTCACATTTGAGTGATTGCAAAGGCTTATATATCCGCAGGTGCATTGCACACCGGTTTCAAAGTGATGCGCCTCAAGCATCTCGCAGTTTTGCTCGACCAGCTTCTGGGAAAGAAGCTTTTCACAGTCCGCGCAATACGTCCACTCATATCGATTGTAATAGCTCACGTGAACCTTGTCGTCCTTGGGAACGCCCGATGCATAATATTCTTTTTGAGTTGTCACATACGTTCTCTCATGGCTGCATTCGGGAACATATCCGCAATATGTGCATGCGCCATCGTAGAAGTTATGCTTCTCTGTTTGTGTCACATTCTCTATTTCTTCCGTTTTCACGAACGATTGACAAACCGTACAATACGTTTGGATAACGCGTTTACCCGTCCGAGCGCAATACGTCTCGTCAACCATGACGCTATTGCCGCTGATATATTCCTCGACCCGCGTCGACGGATGCGTACATGTATTCGACGTGCCGCAAAGCAAGCAGACGCCATCCGAGAAATGATGCTGTTCCTTTTCGCTGAGGTTTTGTTGAATCAACTCGCCATATTTGACAGCCTGCCCGCAGTCTGTGCAGAATGTATTGCCGTAGACATCATAGTAGTGCATATGATAAATCTCATCGACAGGCTCATAGCTGGTTGTCGAATTCAGATTTGCCCTCAGCACGACGTTGGCATGAGCACAGCTCAGCTGATACTGGCAGTCGTAGCAGGACCCTTCCGCAGAGAAGTAGTGGGCTACTTTGTCAACCTTCCCTGTTTCAAGAACTCTCTCCGAAATCACCTCATAGCATTCCTCGCAAACCGACTGCTCAACCACATCATATGTTTTCGTGTGATATCGCTCGTCCAGAGGCGTATTCGAAATATTGATCGTCGTCGTGCGAAGCCGAACAGAATCCGATGGATGTTTGCAGGCCTCCTGTCCGCACAGCGAGCACACGCCGTCAACGAAGGTGTGCGGCATCCCCCCAACCACGTACTCGCTTCCTTCAACAATCTCCGTCCCAAAGGGCACGCCGCAGAGCCCGCACATTTCGTCTCTTCCCCAACCATATGTGGTGCTGTGATTCATTTGATTGTTCGCCGTGTACCCCAGCACGACCTCATGTGGATTGGTATAGGTTCTGTTCTCCTGCGGATGCGCGCACGCATAGCCGCAAATGGTGCAAACGCCCTTTTCATCGTAGCTGTGTACGCAGGCCATGCCGCAAGTCTTGCAGATGC
>JAUNPI010000147.1 GCA_030536875.1 Clostridia bacterium | reverse complement strand
CGGTCTTGTGCGTGCCGTTGCCGCCGAGGCAGACGAGGCAGTCGAGCTTCATCTTCTTGTAATTGGCCTTCATGGCCTTGACCTTGTCGACATGGTCGTCCCCGATGACGCGCATGTTGCGGAAGGGCGTGCGCCGGGTGCCCAAAATGGTGCCGCCGAGCGTCAGAATGCCGGAAAAGTCGGACTGCTTCATTTCCTTATAGTCGCCCTCGATCAGGCCGGCATAGCCGTCTTGGATGCCGAGAATTTCCGCGTCGAACATGGAATAGCTCGCGCGCGCTACGCCGCGGATACAGGCGTTCAAGCCGGGGCAGTCGCCGCCGCTGGTGAGGATGCCGATGCGTCTTTTCATGATGTCTACCTCCTGCTGCGTCATTTCATACGGAACCCGTGATTTATGTTTATTGTACCACCCTTTTGGGCGGGTGACAAGCAATATTCAGGCAGGAACGCCCTGAATTTCGATCCGCGAGGAGGCGGAGGGGCAACTCGTCTGACGACTTATTCATCCTTTACAAATCCGTATTCCTCCTTTTGCCATGAAATCTTGACGGAGAAAGTCGCTGGTGCTATACTGTATATAGCGTAATGGAAGATGGATACACATGTGCATGATGCTGCCATTTCGGCGTCCATTTTCCGGAAAGAGTCGTGCGCGGGTGCTGTCCGCGCCGTATGCGACAATAAAATAGGAGGTTTTCCACATGGTTCAGCTTAACGCTTCGACGCTTTCGTCGATCTCGATGCCGCGCGGCGTTGCGCCCAAGACCGAGCGCATTATCCAATTCGGCGAGGGCGGTTTCCTGCGCGCCTTCTGCGATTGGATGGTCGATATGGCCAACGAGAAGGCCGGCATGGATGCCGGCGTCGTGGTCGTGCAGCCCATCGAGCGCGGCATGATCGGGATGCTGAATGAGCAGGACGGCCTGTACACGCTGATCCTGCGCGGGCAGGTGGACGGAAAGGCCGCCAAGGAGACCCGCATCATTCAGAGCGTCACGCGCGGCCTCTCCCCGTACGAGGATTTTGAGGGATACCTCGCGCTGGCGCACAACAAGGACATGCGCATCATCATCTCCAACACGACCGAAGCCGGCATCGTCTACACCGGCAAGGACAGCTTTGACGACAAGCCGCAGGCCTCCTATCCCGGCAAGCTGACCCGCCTGCTCTATGAGCGCTTCACCGCCTTCGGCGGCGAAAAGGGCACGGGCTTTATCCTCCTGCCGTGCGAGCTAATCGACTACAACGGCCGCAACCTCGAGGAATGCTGCTTAAAGACCGCCGAGCAGTGGGGGCTGTCCGACGCGTTCAAGGCGTGGCTCAAGGAGGAGAACGTCTTCTGCTCCACGCTGGTGGACCGCATCGTCACCGGCTATCCGCGCGGCGAGGCCGAGACGCTCTATGAGGAGTTTGGCTACCGCGACAACATGCTCGACACCGCCGAGCCGTTCGGCCTCTGGGTCATCGAGGGGCCGGCTTGGATTGAGGACGAGCTGCCCTTCAAGAAGGCCGGCTGCAACGTCGTCTTCACCCAGGACGTCTCGCCCTACAAGCTGCGCAAGGTCCGCATGCTCAACGGCGCGCACACCTCGATGGTGCTGGGCGCGTATCTGGCGGGGCACGAGACCGTCGGGGACTGCATGGCGGACGCGACGATGCGCTCCTACATGTCTCAGGCGCTCTTTAGCGAGATCATGCCGACGCTCGATCTGCCCAAGGACGACCTTGAGGCGTTTGCCTCCGCGATCTTTGAGCGCTTCTCCAACCCGTTCAACCGCCATTTGCTGCTCTCCATCGCGCTCAACAGCCAGTCCAAGTTCCGCGCGCGCGTGCTGCCGACGATCAAGGAATATGTGAAGCGCAAGGGCGAGCTGCCCAAGATCCTGACCTTCTCGATGGCGGCGTTCATCGCCTTCTACTGCGGCCAAAAGAAGGAGGACGGCTCCTTTGCGGGCGTGCGCGCGGCGGGCAACGAGTACCCCATCGCGGACGACCAGTTCGTGCTCGATTTCTTTGCGGGAATGACCGGCAAGCCGGCCGCCGAGATCGCGCATGCCGTGCTGACCAACGTCGATTTCTGGGGCGGAGACCTGACGGCGGAGATCCCGGGCTTTGAGGGCGCCGTCGCGGCGTCGCTGGAGGCCATCTTCACCAAGGGCGCCAAGGCCGCCATTGAAGAGGTTGTGGGCTGATATGAGCAAGTTCATCAGGATTACCGACCGCGACAACGTCGCCGTCGCGCTGGAGCCGCTCTCGGCGGGGGAGAGCTGTTTGGGCGTTACGCTCACGCAGGATGTTCCGGCGGGCCACAAGTTTGCGCTCGCCGACATCCCGGAGGGAGAGAACATCGTCAAATACGCGTTCCCGATCGGGCATGCGACGCAGCCGATCGCGGCGGGCAGCTGGGTGCATACGCATAACGTGAAGACCAACCTCTCCGGGCTGCTGGAGTACACCTACAATCCCCACCCCTGCGCGGTGAAGGTCGACCGCGAGGCGACGTTTGAGGGCTATGTCCGCGAGGATGGGCGCGTGGGCATCCGCAACGAGGTCTGGATTGTCAACACGGTCGGCTGCGTCAACGGCACGGCGAAGACGCTCGAGGCGCTCGCGCAGGAGGCCTATGGCGACCGCTGCGACGGCATTCATAGCTTTGTCCATCCGTATGGATGCTCCCAGCTGGGGGAGGATTACCAGAATACGCAGAAGCTGCTGGCCTCGATGGTTCGCCACCCGAATGCGGGGGTGGTGCTCGTGCTCAGCCTCGGCTGCGAGAACAACAACGTAAACGAGTTTAAAAAGGCGCTGGGCCCCTACAATCCCGAGCGCGTGAAGTTCCTCATCACGCAGGAGGCGGAAGACGAGGTCGAGGCGGGCATGCAGCTGCTGGACGAGCTCACCGCCTACGCCGCCCGGGCCAAGCGCACGAGTGTTTCGGCCAGCGAGCTGATCATCGGCCTCAAATGCGGCGGCAGCGACGGGCTGTCCGGCATCACCGCCAACCCGCTGCTGGGCAGCATCTCCGACCTGCTCGCGCGCCACGGCGGCACGACGCTTCTGACCGAGGTGCCGGAGATGTTCGGCGCGGAGACCATCCTGATGGATCGCTGCAAGGACGAGGCGACCTTTGAAAAGGCCGTGGCGCTGATCAACGACTTTAAAGCGTATTTCATCCGCCACGGGCAGGAGGTCTATGAAAACCCCTCCCCGGGCAACAAGGCGGGCGGCATCACGACGCTGGAGGATAAGTCCCTCGGCTGCACGCAGAAGGGCGGCACCGCGGAGGTTCGCGGCGTCCTCAAATACTGCGAGCCGGTGAGAGAGAAGGGCCTCAACCTCGTTCAGGGCCCGGGCAACGACCTGTGCGCCATCACGGCGCTCATGGCCTCCGGCGCGCAGATGGTGCTCTTCACCACGGGGCGCGGCACGCCCGTGGGCGCGCCGATTCCGACCGTCAAGGTCGCGACCAACACGCCGCTGGCCCAGAAGAAGCACAACTGGATCGACTTCAATGCCGGCGTGCTCGTGCAGGGCAAGGGCATGGAGGAGACGACCGAGGCCTTCTGGAGGCAGCTGCTCTCCATCGCCTCCGGCGAGCGGACGCAGAGCGAAAAGCACGGCTTCCGCGAGATTGCGATCTTCAAGGACGGCGTAACCCTTTAAGCGCGGAAAGAGGGCGACGGCGTGATTCAAACAGCTTCTAAACAGCTTCTTTGGAAGCTCAAGATGAACGGCCGAAGCTCAAGATAAACGACAAAAACATAAGGAGGAGCGAAACCCATGAGACCGTTTATGGATGCCGATTTCCTGCTCACCAATGATGTGGCGAAAAAGCTGTATCATGAGTATGCGGAGGATATGCCGATTTACGATTATCACTGCCATATCTCCCCGCGCATGATCTACGAAAACCACAAGTTTGCCAATATCGGCGAGCTCATGCTCGGCGGCGACCACTACAAGTGGCGCGTGATGCTCTCCAACGGCGTGGACGACAGGCTCTGCCGCGGCGACGCGAGCTGGTTTGACAAGTGGATGGCGTTTGCCTCCTCGCTCAAATACTGCGTCGGCAACCCCATGTACCATTGGACGCACCTGGAGCTGCGCCGCGTGTTCGGCATTGAGGACATCCTCTCCGAGAAGACCGCCGAGGACATCTGGAACCGGGCCAACGCGCTGCTCGCCACGGAGGAATACCGCTGCCGCGGGCTGATCCGCAAGTTCGGCGTCAAGCTCATCTGCACCACCGACGACCCGATCGACGACCTCGAGCACCAGAAAAAGCTCGCCAAGGAGCCGGATCTTGGCTTTAAGGTCTATCCGGCTTGGCGTCCGGACAAGGTCATCAACATCGAGCGCGGCGGCTTTGTGGATTACATGAACAGGCTCTCCCGCGTTTCGGGCATCCAGTGCCTGAACCTCGAGAACATGATGAAGGCGCTCGAAAAGCGGCTGGATTACTTCCACGCCTGCGGCGCGCGCCTGTCTGACCACGCGCTGGATACCGTGCCCTATGGCGTGCCCAGCACGCATATCGCGGGCGAGGCTTTCCGCAAGGCGATGAGCGGCGCGCCGCTGACCGAGGCGGAGGTCGAGAGCTACAAGACCTACGTGCTCGTCGAGCTGGCCCGCATGTACAAGGCGCGCGGCTGGGCGCAGCAGTATCACATCGGCGCGATGCGCAACAACAATCCGCGCATGTTCGACAAGTACGGCGCGGACGTCGGCTTCGACTCCATCGACGACACCTGCATCGCCCAGAAGCTCTCCCATCTGCTGGCGGAAGAGGAGCGCACGGACAACCTGCCCAAGACCATCCTCTACTGCCTCAACCCGAAGGACAATTACGTCATCGGCACGATGCTGGGCAACTTCCAAGGCGAGGGTATCCCGGGCAAGATCCAGTTCGGCTCCGGCTGGTGGTTCTGCGACCAGCAGTTCGGCATGATCGAGCAGATGAAGGCTCTGGCGTCCCTCGGCCTGCTGGGCCGCTTTGTGGGCATGCTGACGGATTCCCGCTCCTTTATCTCCTATCCGCGTCACGAGTATTTCCGCCGCATCCTCTGCAACCTGATCGGTCAGTGGGTCGAGAACGGCGAATACCCGGAGGATTACGAGACGCTTGGCGAGATCGTGCGCGGCATTTGCTACAACAACGCGGTCGAGTATTTCGGCATGAAGGTCGATTGACCGGGAGGCGCGGCGATGCAGACGTTTACCACCCATGAAGACATGCAGTGGATCGAGCTGGGCGGGGGTTCCCGCCGCAAGATCCGCTCCTACAACGGCGAAATGATGCTGGTGGAGGTCGGCTTTGACGACGGCGCCGTCGGCAAGGATCACACCCATCCGCACACGCAGATTTCCTACGTCCTCTCCGGCGAGTTCACCTACAACATCGAGGGAAAGGCGTACCCCATGAAGCAGGGGGATTCCATCGTCGTCGACGGCGGGAAGCTCCACGGCTGCACCTGTGTGAAAGCCGGAATTCTGCTGGATATCTTTTCGCCGATGCGCGAGGACTTTGTGAAATAAGCCGGTTAACCCCATCACTTGCATTTTATTAGGAGGAGGTTTTTCCCTATGGATATCATGAAGCAACTTTCCCTGATCGGCATCGTGCCGGTTATCGCCATCAACGACGCGGCGGACGCCGTGCCGCTGGCCCAGGCCCTGATCGACGGCGGCCTGCCCTGCGCGGAGGTCACCTTCCGCACGGCGGCGGCGGCCGACGCCATCAAGAACATGACCGACGCGTTCCCGGACATGGTCGTGGGCGCCGGCACCGTGCTCACCTGCGAGCAGGTTGACCGCGCCGTCGCGGCGGGTGCGAAGTTCATCGTCTCCCCGGGCCTCAACCCGACGACCGTGAAGCACTGCCAAGAGATCGGCATCCCGGTCTGCCCCGGCACGGCGAACCCGAGCGATATCGAGGTTGCGCTCTCCCTCGGACTGAAGACCGTCAAGTTCTTCCCGGCGGAGGCGGCGGGCGGCCTCAAGTACATCAAGTCCATCGCTGCGCCGTATGTCGACATGAAGTTCATGCCCACCGGCGGCGTCAACGAGAAGAACCTGCTGGATTACCTCTCCTTTGGCAAGATCATCTGCTGCGGCGGCAGCTGGATGGTGCCGGGCGACGCCGTGAAGGCCAAGGATTGGGATCGTATCCGCGAGCTGACGGCCTCCGCCGTGCAGCTGATGCTGGGCCTGGAGCTGGCGCATGTGGGTATCAACAGCGCCGACGAGACCGAGGCAATGGACACCGCGACCAAGCTGTGCAAGCTGCTGGGCTGGACGATGAAGGTGGGCAACAGCTCCATCTTTGCCGGAACCGGCATCGAGGTCATGAAGACGCCGTTCCGCGGCGCGAAGGGCCATATCGCCATCCGCACCAACTTTATCGAGCGCGCACAGGCGTATTTGGAGCGTCAGGGCTTCACCTTTGACGTCGAGCATGCGACCATCAAGGACGGCAAGCTCAAGGCGATCTATCTGAACGACGAGATCGGCGGCTTTGCGATCCACCTCGTGCAGAAGTAAAACGTAGAA
>JAUNPI010000146.1:2841-6630 GCA_030536875.1 Clostridia bacterium | reverse complement strand
GGCGTGCCGATCGTCCTGGAGGCGGTGGTCGGGCTTGTTACGCGATTTGACATCAAAGCGGATGTTCTCGTATCGGTTGCCCTGATCGCCGCGGTCGTCATTCATGAGGATTTTGCCGCCGGAGAGGTGGCGTTCATCATGCAGCTGGGCGGTCTTCTGGAGGAGCTGACGGTTGCCAAGGCGCGAGAGGGAATTGAAAAGCTCGTGCGCCTTACGCCGCAGACGGCGCGCGTGCTGGACAATGGGGAAGAGCGGATGGTTCCCGCCGAGCGGGTCAAGGTGGGCGATCGGCTTCGCGTTCTTCCCGGGGAGGTCATTCCCGTCGACGGGATCATCGTCGAGGGGCAGACCTCCGTCAACCAGGCGGTGATGACGGGCGAATCTCTGCCGGTCGACAAAAGCGAGGGGGACGAGGTTTCCAGCGGAACGGTCAATCAGTTCGGGGCGTTCGATATGCGCTCGACGAGGGTTGGCGAGGACAGCTCCATTCAGCGCATGATTCGCCTTGTTCAGTCTGCCGACGCGGGGAAGGCGAAGATCGTCGGTCTGGCCGATCGATGGGCCACGTGGATCGTCGTTATCGCGCTGAGCGCGGCGGCCCTGACCTTTCTGCTGACCCGCGAAATCATCCGCAGCGTGACGATTTTGGTGGTGTTTTGCCCCTGCGCGCTCGTGCTGGCGACGCCCACCGCCATCATGGCGGCTATCGGCAACGCAACCAAGCACGGCTTTCTTGTCCGCGAAGGCGATGCGCTGGAAAGGCTTGCCCGCGTTTCCAAAATCGCGTTTGACAAGACGGGTACGCTGACCTTCGGCACGCCGGAGGTCGTCGGACTGGAGAGCTTTGACGGCGAGCGGTGGAGCCCTGAGCGCCTTTTTTCCCTTGCCGCCGCTGCGGAGGCGCGATCGGAACACCCGCTTGGCCAGGCGATCGTGCGCGGTTACCGGGCTAGGTTTCAGGGGGCTATCGCCCCGGCGGCGCGCTTTCGGATGCTTCCGGGCAGGGGAATTTGGGCGGAGGTCGACGGGATGACCGTGCTGGCGGGAAACCGTGAGATGCTCGAGGAAAACCAAATCCGCTGCGGCGAGGAGCAGCGGGAAGCGGCGCGGCGGTATTTGGATCAGGGATGCACGGTTGTCTATCTGGCGGTGGATCGAACGCTGATCGGCATGATTGCGCTTTCGGATACGCTGCGCGCGAACGCGGCGGAGATGATCGGAAAGATCAAGCAGGCCGGCGTTCAGCCCGTGCTGCTGACGGGGGACAACGAAAACGCGGCAAGGCACATGGCGCGCCGGCTCTCGATCGAGGAGGTGCATTCGCAATGCCTGCCGGAGGATAAGCTGAGCGTGATCGATTCGCTGCAGGCGCAAAATGCGCAGGTCTGCATGATCGGCGACGGCGTGAACGATGCCCCGGCGCTGAAAAAAGCGTATGTGGGCATCGCGATGGGCGGCGTAGGCAGCGATATCGCGGTGGATGCCGCGGATATCGTATTGGTACAGGACGACGTGGCGGAATTGCCGCACCTTCTGGCGCTCTCCAGGCGAATGATGCGAACCATCGCATGCAATTTGACCTTTTCGATGGCTCTAAACGTGATCGCGATTGTTTTGGCGATTACGGGGATCTTAAACCCGGTTGCCGGGGCGCTCGTCCACAACTCGGGTTCCGTCTTTGTGATTGTGCACTCCGCACTGCTGATGAAATGGAGGAAAACGTGAGGATGACCCTTTTTACGCTTCTTGACAGCGCGGAGCATATGCCGCTATAATAAGGGCATCGTGGAAGAGCCGCTCTTCGGAGCGGTTTCTTTTTTGAATGTGAGTTAGCGCTTGCTAATGTGAGCCGAGGCAAGGGAAAGGCCTGTGAGCGGGCCCGGCGCGGCGGAGCTGCGCGCTTGAGCGGGGCAAAAGGCGGGAGAGGAGAGCGGCCGGATGGCGGATTGGCGAAACGCGGCGATGGTTTGGGATGCCGTCCTTTTGCAAATTGCGGATGTGCGCCACGGGCGGACGGAGCGGAGCCGTTCGGAGGAGATCGACGAAAACAGCATGTTTCTGCTCGTCTCCGGAAAAGAGGCGCGCGTCTGGATTCGGGATATCCCCTATGTGATCAAGGCGGGCGGGCTTTTCCACGTGGGGAGAAACATGCGCGCCGTCATCGATCCGCTCGGCGGGGCATGTGAATACACCCTTGTCGCTTACCGGGCCGAGTGCCCGCAGAATGCCGGGCGGGAATTGACGAGGATGCTCGTCGAGGAGAATCCGTTCGATTCCGTGACGGTGCTTCAGCCGGTCGCGCCGGCCTTTTCTATCCGGTTTCAGCGCATAGAGGCGGCGTGGAAGAGCGCCCTGCCGGGGTGCGGGCTGCTGATCAAGGGGATCTTTTATGAGATGCTGCATGCATTTTATGCCGAAATGCAGGGAAAGCCTTCCGCGGGGGCGGCCGTCGACGCGGCCGCATGGGCGCAGCAATACATGCAGGAGCACTACGACGATGTGGATTCCATTCAAAAAATGGCGGATATGCTCAGCATCAGCCGCTCTACGCTGTATGAGCAGTTCCGCAGGCGCACGGGCGTGAGCCCTCAGCGGTATTTGACGGATCTGCGCCTTGAAGCGGCGCAGCGGGCGCTTCGCGAGGGTGCGTTGACCATCCCGGAGATTGCGGCGGCCTGCGGCCTGAAGGACAAGAATTATTTCTTCCGCGTCTATCGAAAGCGGTTTGGCATGACGCCGGGCGAGTATCGCAGCCGGTTTCAGGGGGCCGCGCCCGCTTGCTCACAGATGCATTCCGTTTCCTCCGGCGCGCTTGCGCAGGCTCAGCGGGGCGGCGTGGTGATCGAGAATTTCGGGCGGATGCACGCCTATCGGCGCGTTCCCGAGCGGATCGTGTGCCTCAGCGATTCGACGGCGGAAATATGCGTTGCGCTTGGCGCGGGGAAACGCATTGCGGCGCTTTCGCAGGCGGAGGAGTCGCTTGACGACTGCGCGGAGGCCTATCGCCAAACGCTCTCGCAGATCGCCGTCCTGCCCCAGCGGGCGGACGGACGCCAAGTGCCCAGCTATGAAGCCGTGTGCGCCTGCCGGCCCGAATGGGTGGTGGGCACATCCTATTCCTTTCATGAGCAGAGCGGCGTGGCCGACGCCTCGGCGTTTGAACGAATGGGCATCCACATCTATGCGATGAGCGCGACCTGCAAATTGAACGCGACCTTTGAGACGACCTACGAGGATGTGACGAACCTCGGGAAGATCCTCGGGCAGGAGAAACGGGCGCGCGAGCTCGTGGCGGATATGCGCAAGAAGGAGGAGGCGCTTTGCCAAACGGGCGCTTGGCGCCGGCAAGCGACGCGCGTGTTCGTTTTCGACGGCATGGTGCGAGGCAGCGCGTTTACCTGCGGACAGTCGCTGGAAAACCACATGATCCGCATGGCGGGGGGAAGAAACGTCTTTGAGGACCGGGCGTGCCAATTTGCCTGCGTCTCATGGCAAGAGGTCGCGCAGGCCGATCCCGAGGTCATCCTTGTTCACCGGTTTTTCGGAGGAGACGACGGCGAGCGCAAAGCGGCCCTGCTTCGAGACAAGCCGGAATTGGCGAAGACCCGCGCGGTGCGCAGCGGGAGGATATACGTGATCGGCGTCAAGCGAATCTTTCCGGGGCTGGACAACGCGGCGGCCGCAATGGAGATGGAGAGGTGGTTCCGGCAGTAAAAAAGCGGCAGTCCGGACAAAAATCCACCCGAATACGCAGATTGTCATGTTTACAGCCCTCCGAGCGGCAGCTAT
>JAUNPI010000146.1:0-2831 GCA_030536875.1 Clostridia bacterium | reverse complement strand
GTTAGAAAAATCTAACAAATAAAGGATCAGGAGGAAAAACAATGAGAAGAATGGTTTTGGCCGCGCTTTGCTTGGCAATGATTGCCCTGCCCGCGTCCTCAGCGCTCGCCGAGGACGACGCCGTGGTCATCGAGAACATGGGCCGCACCACCGCCTATGAGACGGCGCCGGAGAGCGCCGCAGCGCTGTCCTACAGCATCGCGGAGATCATGGTCGCCTTGGGGCTCGAGGACAAGATCGTCGCGGTTGCGCCGAGCATGTACATACTGGACCAGGTGAGCGAAGAATATCGCGAGGCGGTGGGTTCCTTCCCACTGCTTAAGGGAAACTACGGCGTTCCCTCGCTGGAGACGGTGCTGGATACGAACGCCGAATTTGTGTTTGGCGATTCCTACTCCTTTTACGCAAGCAGTGTCGGCACGCCGGAGGATTTTGAGGCCGCAGGCGTGAAGGTTTACGCCACAGAGGGCACCTGTTACAAGGATGCGACCTTTGAAAACATCTATAATGATATTCTGAACATCGGCAGGATCTTCCGCGTGGAGGAGCGCGCGCAGGAGCTGGTCGCCCAGCTGCGGGAGCGGGCGGCGGTGCTGGAAGAGAAGGTGGGCGGACTGGAGCCCGTGAGCGTGTTCTACTTCGATTCCGATACGGGCGGGGGCGTGGAGATGGCCACCATCGGCAACACCGGCCTGCAGAGCCTCATGGTGCGGATGGCCGGCGGCGAAAATATCTTCGGCGACGTCGACGGGCAGTTTATAACGGTTTCGTGGGAGGATGTCGTCGATCGCGACCCGACGTATATCGTCGTCTGTGATTACTACGGCGAGGGCTACGCGGAGGAGAAGATCGAGGGCATGAAGACCAATCCCGCCACGATGGAGATGGACGCCGTGAAGAACGACCGCTTTATCGTCGTGCCCGGGCTTGCCATGTTCCCGAGCCTTGAATGCATGGATGCGGTGGAGCTGATGGCCGACGGGCTGCACCCGTAAAGAGGCAAAACAAACGACCAAAAGGAGTGCCGGTGTGATGGAGGATACGCGCGCGGAGATGTGGTTCTGGGAGACGGCTCATGTGAGCATCGCGGAGGTGCGCCACGGGCTTCTCATCCGGGAGAAAACCGCGGAGCGAAGCGAGAGCGCTCTCTTCGTGTTTGCCAGAGGCAAAAACGCGCGCATTGAGGTTGGAAAGACGCCCTATCGCGTCCTGACGCACGCGCTGCTTCACGTTCCGAAGGGCCGAACCTTGATCATGGACGCCTTGGACGGGGAACTGGAATACTATTGGGCGGCCTATCGGGCGGAGCTGCCGCCGAGCGCGGGGCGCGAGACGATGCGTCGGCTGATTCAGGAAAACCCGCTTGACAGGGAGGTTTCGCTCAGGCCGGAGAACGCCGTTTTGTTTGAAACGGAGTTCCGGCGCATGCTGGAGGCATGGCGCTCAGGCCGGGAACGCAGGGGCCTTTGGCTCAAGAGCGGCTTTTATGCGATGCTCGACGGTTTTTGCGCGGCGCAGATTGAGCAGACGCGTCCAATGCTTTCCGTCGATTCGGTCAAGCAGGCGCAGACCTATTTGGAAGCGAATTTTGCCCAGTCCCATTCTCTGGAGACCCTCGCCCATATGCTGGGGATGAGCCGAACGACGCTCTATGAGCACTTTAAGGCCCGGGTGGGCCAAAGCCCGCAGCAATACCTGATGAGCCTGCGTTTGGAAGCGGCGCGCGCGCATTTGCTCGGCAGCGGCATGACGACGCAGGAGATCGCGGTCTCCTGCGGGCTCATCGACAAGGGGTATTTTTCTCGGGTATTTCAAAAGCGGTATGGAATGCCCCCGAGCCTGTATCGCAAAGCGCACCGGAAGAGCGAGGCGCCTTGCCCGGCGAAGCAGGCCGATGCGAAGAAGGCCGTCACGATTGAAAACCTCGGGCGGACACACCGATACGACGCCGTGCCCCGGCGCATCGTATGCTTGAACTACTCGGCCGCGGAAATGATCGCGGCGCTGGGCATGGCGGACAGGCTGGTGGGCCTCTCGGGCGCGGAGGGGGCGCTTTCGGACTGCGCCCCCGAGTATCAGGGGATGCTCTCCCGCGTTCCTCTGCTCCCGTGCCGCTCTCCCGAAAACCATACGCCCGATTTTCAGGCTGTGCTCTCCTGCAGGCCCGATCTTGCAATCGGCACGGCCTATAGCTTCGATATGCCCGGCGGAATCGAGGACGCGGATGCCTTTGAGCGGGAGAACATCCATGTCTATGCGCTCAAGGCGACCTATACGCTCGGCAGCACGCTGGAGGATACCTACGAGGATATCGCCAATCTCGGCCTGATCATGGGCTGCCCGGAGCGGGCGGCGTCGCTGATCGCCCGGATGAAGACGAAGCAGCGCGAATGGCCGCCTCTTGCGCAGGACAGGGCGCCGGTGAGGGTGTTTTCCTTTGACGCGCCCGTGAACGGCAGGGCATTCACGTGCGGCTGTTCGCTGGAGGCCAGCATGATCCGCGCGGCGGGCGGCATCAATGTGTTTGAAAGCCGCGCCCGGCAGTTCGCGGCTGTGGAATGGGAGGAAGTGGCGCGGGCCAATCCGCAGGTGATCGTGGTTCATCGCTTTTTCGACGGAGACGACGGGGAGCGAAAAGCCGCTATGCTTCGGCGGATTCCTGAGCTGGCCCGGACGGACGCGATAAGGGACGACCGAATATACATCATCGGCATGAAGAAGGTCTTCCCCGCCATCGACAACGCGCAGACGGTTGAGCAGCTTGCCCGGTGGTTTAATACTCATTCTTATTAAAATGGCTTAATCCGCGCACCATCTTTTCCGCTCTGACT
>JAUNPI010000145.1 GCA_030536875.1 Clostridia bacterium | reverse complement strand
CTTGGGCGCGTCGGCGCGCAGGTTCTTCATGATGCTCTGCATCTTGGCGACGCCGTCCTTGCCCGGCAGGGTGACGGAGACGACCTTTTCGACGTAATAGCCGTAGGTCGCGTAGATCTCCTGAAGGATGTCGTAGAGCGTCTTGCCCTGCGTCTTGGCCCACGCGGCGGCCTCGGCGATGAGCAGGGAGGCGTTGACGCCGTCCTTGTCGCGCACGAACGTGGAGGACAGGAAGCCGTAGCTCTCCTCAAAGCCGAAGACGAAGGTGTGATCGCCATTGTCTTGGAACTGCTGAATCTTCTCGGCGATCCACTTGAAGCCCGTCAGCGTGTCGAAGCAGACGAGGCCGAAGCTCTTGGCGATCTTGCGCGCCAGCTCGGTGGAGACGACGGACTTGACGACCGCGCCGTCCGCCGGGATCGTGCCCAGCGCCTGGCGGCTCTTTAAGATGTAATACAGCAGCGTGCAGCCGATCTGGTTGCCGGTCATCAGGTAATACTTGCCCTCGTTGTCCTTGACGGCGATGCCCACGCGGTCGCAGTCCGGATCGGTGCCGAAGATGCAGTCCGCGCCGACCTCGTCGGCGAGCTTCATCGCCATCGCGAACGCCGCCGGATCCTCCGGGTTGGGCACCTTGATGGTGGAGAAGTTCGGGTCGGGGAGCTCCTGCTCCTTGACGATGTAGACGTTCTTAATGCCGATCTCCGCGAGGATGCGGCGAACGGGCTTGTTGCCGGAGCCATGCAGCGGGGTGTAGACGATCTTGAGCTCCTTGCCCGCGGTCTGCATGAGCTCGGGCTGCACGGAGAGCGTCTTGACATCGGCGATATAGTCGTCGTCGATCTCCTTCTTGCCGATGATCTGGAGCAGGCCCGCTTCCTTCGCGCTCGCCTCGTCCATCTCCACGGCGTCCTGATACCGGTTGCCGCGGATGAGCTTCAAAACCTGATCGGCGTACTCGGGCGGCATCTGCGCGCCGTCCTCCCAGTAGACCTTGTAGCCGTTGTACTGCGGCGGGTTGTGGCTGGCCGTGATGACGATGCCCGCGATCGCGTGCAGATGGCGCACCGCGTAGGAGAGCACCGGAACCGGGCGCAGCTCGTCGAACAGGTAGACGTGAATCCCCTCGTGGCAGAGCACAAGCGCCGCCGCCTTGGCAAACTCCGGGCTCATGCGGCGGGAATCATACGCGATGACGACGCCGCGCTGCTTGTATTCCGGGTTCTGGCTGTTGATGTAATCCGCAAAGCCCTTGGTCGCCCTGCGGACATTGTAGAGGTTCATGCGGTTGGTTCCTGCGCCGAGTACGCCGCGCATGCCCGCCGTGCCGAAAGAAAGCTCGGTATAAAAGCGATCCTCGATCTCCTTTTCATTGCCCTCCAGAGCCTTGAGCTCCTCGACCGTCGCCTTGTCGTCTGCGAAGTCGCGCAGCCACGTCTCATATTGCTCGCGATACGTCATGTCTCTTCATCCTCCGTCTATTCATTTGACCGGGCTTTGCGCCAGCGTCGCGCTTCGCCCGTCCTCTTCTTCCATTATAATGCAAATATGACGGATTTAAAAGAGGAATTTGTGAGTTTTTTTCGCAGCGCCTCATTTTCCCCTTGTGACCCAGGCAGAATTTGGCTATAATGGGAACCGTATGATTCGAGTGATTAAGGAGGAACCGACGATGAAAACCACATGGGACCTTTCCGTCTTCTACAACGGCTTTGACGACCCGGCGTTTGCGGCGGATCTCAAGGCGCTGCCCGAAAAGATCGCCGCTTTGGCCGATGCCGTGCGCGAAGAAAGCTCTGACGACACCGCCAAAGTCCGCGGCCTCATCGAGAGGCTCGAGCAGATCGAGGCGCTCCAGAGCCATCTGGGCCTGATGATCAACCTGACCCTCTTCTGCGAGGCGGACAACGAGGCCGCCAACGCCGCGATGACCCCGCTGATGAACGCGGGCGTCGCCATGACGCAGGCCTACAGCGCGTTGAGCCGCTATCTCGCCTCCGTCGAAAACCTGGAAACGCTCATCGAGGCCGATCCCGTTCTAAGGCGCAACGGCTTCTTCCTGCGCCAAAGCGTGAAAGCCGCGCGCCACATGCTGCCCGAGCAGCTCGAGGGCCCGGTGCTGCGCATGCAGCTCTCTGGCGGCGAGGCGTTCTCCCAGCTGCGCGACAAGCTGGATGCGACGCTGATGGTCGACTACCGCGGCGAGCAGATTCCCCTGTCCGCCGCGCGCGCCAAGGCCTATGAGGCCGACCCCGACGTCCGCCGCGACGCCTACGAGGCGGAAATCGCCTCCTACCAGAAGGTGGAGCTGCCGATGAGCTACTGCCTCAACAGCATCAAGGCGGAGGCCAACACGATGGCGCAGCTCAAGGGCTACGACAGCGTGCTGGCGATGACGCTGGACGAGTCGAACATGACCGAGGCGACGCTCGGCGCGATGTGGACGGCCATCCGCGAGGCGCTGCCCGAGCTGCGCGAATACCTGAAGGCGAAGGGCCGCCTGCTGGGCCACCCAAACGGCCTGCCGTTTTACGACCTGTTCGCGCCCATCGGCGAGTGCAGCCGCACCTACACCATCGAGGAGGCGCGCGAGCTGCTGCTTGCCCTCTTCAGCACCTTCTGCCCGCAGATGGGCGAGATGATGGCGGAGGCCTTCGACAACGGCTGGATCGACATGTATCCCCGTCCCGGCAAGAGCGGCGGCGCATTCTGCGCGGGCTGCTACGACAAGAACATCAGCCGCGTGCTGACCAACTTCACCGGCAGCCTCTCCGACGTGAGCACGCTCGCCCATGAGCTGGGCCACGCCTTCAACAACCGCATGCTCACCCGCGTGCCCATGCTGATGACCGAAACGCCGATGCCGCTGGCGGAGACCGCCTCCACCTTCAACGAGACCCTGCTCTCGGCGAAGATGCGCGAAAGCGCCTCCCCGGAGGAGGAGCTCATGCTGCTCGACGCCAGCCTGACCGAAAACACCCAGACGCTGGTGGATATCTACTCCCGCTTCCTCTTCGAGCAGAAGGTCGTGGACGCGCAGGCCGACCACGCCCTGAGCGTGCGCGAGCTCAAGGAGACCATGCTCTGGGCGCAGGGCCAGTCCTACGGCGACGGACTCGACCCCGAGGTGCGCCACCCGTACATGTGGGCCTGCAAGAGCCACTACTATTCGGCCAACTGCCACTTCTACAACTTCCCCTATGCCTTCGGCTGCCTCTTCGGGCGCGGCCTCTACGCCCGCTATGAAAAGGAAGGCGAAGCGTTTGTGCCGGTCTACTGCGATCTGCTCTCCCGCTTTGGCAGCGACACGATCGAAAACGTCGCCGCGAGTGTGGGCATCGACGTGACGACGCCCGCTTTCTGGCGCAGCGCCGTGGAAAGCATCCTCGCGGAGGTTCGAAGGTTTGTGGAGCTTTCCAAGTGATCGCCATCCCACCATTTCGGCCCGTCCCTCCAGCTCTCCGCCGGGGGACGGGCCGTTTTTTCTCAGCTGACAGCATCTCCCTCCGCTGCGAAACGGCAGCGATGTCCATCTGCCGGAGAGGAATCCTACGCTCACGGCGTCTGCTGAAGGCAGCGGACAAATTCCTGCGTCATTCCGGTGTTTTGGCGAAAGACGGCGACGGTCTCGTGCGGCCTGAGCAGCTTCCCGCTCATCGGAATCAGGCGGATTCCTTCGCTCTTCACATGCTCCGGCATGAAGGAAATGCCCTGATTGACGGCGACCATCAGCAGCTGATCCTCGATGGTGTCCGCCCGCAAGATCTGCTCCTGCGCAAAGCCGAGCGACAGCAGCCATTGGCGAATGGCCTCCGCCGCCGCCAAGCTCGCATCCAGCCGAAGGATGATCACCGGCTGATCGCGTATGTCTTCGAGCGAAAGCACCGTTCGGTTCGCCAGCGGGGACGCCGTGGATACGGCGATCCTCGTCGGGCGGCTGAGCACCGTCACGCAGCGGCAGCCCGAAACGGCGACCTCCCCCGGAACGGCGAGCGCAATATCGCATTCCCCCTGCTCCAAGGCAAGGCTGAGCTTTGACATCGGGCACCGGCGAAACGAAATGCGCGCCTCCGGATGGGCCTGACAGAAGGACGGAATCGCGCGATGCAGGAGCTCCCGCTCCACGGGGCCGGTGTACGCCACCGTCAGCTCGACGTTCTCTCCATACCGGTGCTGCATCTGGCTCGTCATGGCGCGGTATGCCTGCACCGTCTGCTGCGCCAGAGGGAGGAGAAAGCGCCCCGCTTCGGTCAATTCCACCCCCGACCGGGTTCTCGTAAAGAGCTGAACCGAAAATTCCGCCTCCAGCGCGGCGATTTGCTGGCTGATCGCCGTTTGGGAAATAAAGCAGTCCTTTGCCGCCTTGGTGAAGCTTCCGTGATGGGCGACTGCCAAAAAATAGTTCAGGCGTTCGATATTCATTCCGTCAGCTCCTTTCCGCTTGGTTTGATGAATACAGTATACTGGATTGCCCGCGGCTTGACAAGCGCGGAGGCGCGAGATGGCCGGGGCGCGCCTTCCGCCCTTTTGCCGTCTCGTTTTTTCAAGGATATGCTCGCCTTTTTGCCCTCCTGCGGGCGGGAGAAGCGCGTTTGGCCGTCATTATGACAGAAGTAATGCTTATGGGTGCATTGGCTTCTTCTGTTTGAAAAATCCTTAACAAAGCCTTACAATGGTGTGCAGAAAGGAGATGACACGATGTTTAAAAAGACACTGTCCATCATCGTCGCGGCAGCCATGCTTCTAGCCTGCATGGCAAGCCCCGCATCCGCGCAAACCTACACGGCCGGAACCTATACCGGCGTCGGCGAAGGCCGAAACGGCCCCGTCAGCGTCGAGGTCACCTTCAGCCAGAGCGCCATCGAGTCCGTTGTCATCGGCGAGAACCAAGAGACGGAGGCGATCGCGGCCGCTCCCTTCGAGCAGATTCCCGCCGCCATCGTCGCCCATCAGAGCCTCGCGGTGGATACCGTCTCCGGCGCGACGCTGACCAGCGACGCCGTGATCGCCGCCGTCCGCGACGCCGTCGTTCAGGCCGGAGGAGATCCGGAGGCGCTGATGGCTGAAATCGCCAAGGATGCGCCAGCCGATGTGGGCGACCGCACGGCAAACACCGACGTGCTCGTGATCGGCGCGGGCGGAACGGGCCTTGCGGCCGCCATGTCCGCGTTAAACAACGGAGCGCAGAGCGTCATCCTCGTGGAGAAGATGGGCCGCGTCGGCGGTTCCACCGCCGTTTCCGGCGCCGTCGTCGCCGCGGAGGACACGTATTACACCCGCAGCATCGGCTATCCCACCGATTTTGACGCTTGGCTCGAGGACTGGAGGGCCTCCTCCATCGCCGATATCGACGTCATCGGCGTCGACCCCGGTTACCCCAACTACGATCGCGTGGCGAAGTACTTCGGCGAAGTCGCCGACTCCGTCGACTGGCTTCAGGATTTGGGCGTTGCCAACTGGGTCACCTATCCCTTCTTCCCCAACATCCACTACCAGATTCCGGATTACATCCTCGATGAGACCGGCGCCGCCGACCCCGAGGGCGGCTACATGCTGACCGACCGCATGGCGGCGTGGTTTGAGGCAAACGGCGGCGACCTCCGCCTGAATACGGCGGGCGTCAAGCTGCTGACCGACGACGCGGGCGACGTCGTCGGCGCAACGGTCGAAGACGCCAGCGGCTCGTACGACATCTACGCCGAACGCGGCGTCGTGTTGGCGACCGGCGGTTTCGCCGCCAGCCAAGAGATGATGGACGAATACCTGCCCCAGTTCGCCGACTGGCTGGATCTGACCACCTCCGGCGCGGGCTCCACCGGCGACGGCATGAAGATGGCCGTCGAGGTCGGCGGCGTGATGTACGATATCCCCTACGTCATCACGCTGGGCTCGACCAGCCGCAACCCGAGCATTTCGGGCTTCTGCATGTCCGTCAACCTGTGGAACCGCATGGTCGTCAACAGCGACGCCAAGCGCTTCTATAACGAGGGCTACATGCCCTATCAGACCACAGTCGAGCTCAGCGAGCTGGAGGACGGCATCGCTTGGGCCGTCGGCGACAGCCAGTATGCGGACGCCGCCTCCCTCGCCGCGGCCGTGGACGGCGTTGAAGTCGTGACCGGCAACACCGTGGAAGAGCTGGCCGACGCGATGGGCGTAGACGCCGCGGTGCTCGCCGAAAGCATCGCGCAGTACAACGCGGTGACCGAGACCGGCGTCGACGAGGCGTTCGGCAAGGATCCCAGCTATTTCACCGCCATCAACACCGCTCCCTACTACGCCGTGCGCATCTATGTCTGCACGGGCGGAACGATCGGCGGCGTCAAGACCAATCTGGATTATCAGGTTCTGCGTGAAGACGGCTCCGTGATCAACGGCCTGTACGCGGGCGGCGAAACATCCAACCGGGAGATGTACGCCTATGCCTATTCCTCCGGCTCCGGCGTGGGCTACGCGCTGGCCTCCGGCCACCAGATCGGCATCAACATCATGAAGTGATCTTCCGCCGTCTTTCCATGTTCATCAAGGAGCTGTCAGGCTAAGAACCCAGATATTCCTCATAAAATCATTCTTTTGCAAAAAAGCCCTCTCCTATGGAGAGGGTGGACGCCGAAGGCGGACGGGTGAGGTCCCC
>JAUNPI010000144.1 GCA_030536875.1 Clostridia bacterium | reverse complement strand
GCTGGTCGTTGGGCATTTCCAGCGAGAAATAGGCTACGGAACGCCCGGCCTGCATCGCGGCGTAGCCCGTGATGTTGAGCCCAAAGGCGGATTTGCCCATCGACGGGCGCGCGCCGACGATGATCAGCTCGCCGCCATGAAGCCCGGTGAGCAGGTTATCCAGGTCGACAAAGCCCATCGGCACGCCGTCGATGCCGCCCTTCAGCTCGGAGAGCTTCTCGATGCGCAGATACGTCTCCGGCAGCACGTCGGAGATGTGCTTGAGCGTCGAGCCCTCGTGCCGGCGCATGATGATGTCAAAGATCGACTTTTCCGCCGCGCCCAGGATATCGGACACCGAATCGGCCTGCGCATAGCACGACGAGGCGATATCCCCCGTCGCCTTGATCATCCGCCGCAGCGTCGCCTTTTCGTCGACGATCTGGAGATAGGCGCGCGCGTTCGCCGTCGTGGGCATGCACTGGGAGAGCTCGACGAGGTAGTTCAGCCCGCCGACGCCCTCCAGCGTGCCGCGCCGCGTGAGCTCCTCGTCCGTGGTGACCAGGTCGACGGGCATGCCCTGCGCGTTCAGCGCGTGCATGGCGTCGAAAATCTCCCGATTGGCAGGCTGGTAAAAGTCTTCGGCCGTGAGCAGCTCGAGGGCCGCGCCGAGCGCCTCTCTGTCCTGCATCATACAGCCGAGCACGCTTTTCTCCGCATCCGCGTTGTTGGGCGGCACGCGCATGACAGGCTCGTCCACGCCAAATCTCTCCTTCCGTCGGCAGTCGGGTACCAGTCAGTTATAAAGAAGGGGCCGCCTGACAGCAGCCCCGCGCTTTAGCCTACAGCCACTTCAACCTTGGCGGTCATCTCCGCCGTGATGCCGGCATAGAGCCAGACGCTCACGGCGTAGTCCCCCGCGTTGCGGATGTTGGCGACGTCGATGCGCCGCTTCTCCACCTTGACGCCGTATTGCGCCTCAAGGGCCGAGGCGATCTCCTGCGAGGTCACGGAGCCATACAGCCTGCCGCCCTCCGCGCCGCGCGCGGAAATCTTGATGACCTTGCCCGCCAGCTGCTTGGCCTTTTCCTGCGCCTCTGCGCGCTCGGTGTCCTCGCGGTGCTTCTTGGCCGCCTTGGCGTTCTCAATCGCGTTGAGGTTGGCGGCGCTCGCCTCCCGCGCCAGCCCCTTGGGGATCAAAAAGTTGCGGGCAAACCCGTCCGATGCCTCGATAATCTGGTCCCTCTTGCCGGTTCCCTTGATGTCCTTGAGCAAAATCACTTTCATACGCCTTTATCCTCCTTGGAGTTGTTGAATGTCGCTTACATCATCCAGCCCGAGCCGCCGTCCTTGTTCTCCTGCTGCGGCTCAAGTTCCCTGCGCCTATGCGAAAGATCCATTGCCTGGTCGAGCACGCCGAGCACGCAGGCCGCAGGCCGCACCGCAAAATAGCCGAGCGCAAAGACCAGCGCCTGCATCGCCCGTCCCTTGCCGTTCTTGTGCAGCACATAGCAGAGCGTCGCGATCCCCTGGAGCGCCAATATCTGCTCCAGAACGCCCGCAAACACGTAAAACGTGCTGCTTGCGGCGGCGGGCACAAGCCAAACCATCACAAGGAGCGCCGCAAACGTGACGCCCAGAATGCGTCCCCATCCCTTGGGGATGCGCCACGTGCGAACGGGCGGGCAGTCGACCCTCTCCCCGCGCCGGCGCAGTCCTCTGCGCAGCATGGTCTGCCCCAGCAGCCCGGCCGCGACGGAGCCCGTCGCCATCTGCATCGGGATTTCGAGCCTCAGCATGCCGTCCAACGCCAAAATCAGCTCGCCGAGCATCTCGCTGCGCGTCGCCTCGCTGAGCGCAACGCGCCCGGATTCCTCCAAAAAGGTGAGCCCTTCGGGCGTGCCGATCGCACCCAGCTGGGCGAGCATCACCAGCATCGAATCGCCCACCGTGCCGGACGCTTCAAACGCCTGCCGCGTCAGCTCCCCAATGGCGGTCACCAGATCGCTCCCCGCAAGCAGCGCAAGCAGCCCCGCCACCGCGCACATGGAGATAAACGCCGTCACGCATCCCGCCAGCGCGCTGGGCCAGAATGGCCTGTCCTGATCCACGGCGAGCACGGAGACCGCCAGCACGGGCACAACAAACAGCGCCACGCACACCGCCCCCCACGCGCCAAAGAGCAGAAAACCTATCACAACGAGCACGCCGCAGCAGACCGTCATGCTGACCGGCCCCACATAGGCGAGCATGAGCAGCAGCACGGCGGGCAGCAAAAACACCAGCTGCGGCATCGCGATGGACATGCCCAAGGCCGGCGAAAGCAGCACGCAAAGCGCGATGCACAGCGCGGTGAGCCCCCATCGATTTTTTTGTCTGAGCAGAGAAACCCTATGCTTTTCCACGATAGCTCCTTATCAAAACCGCCGGCGCCCGGCGCGGCGGCACATGCCGGGCGACAGAGCGCCCCGATCCAGATGACAAATGCTTATTTGCTATTATAGCGCATTTCTGCGAATTTGTATAGTTTGAAAAAGTCTCAGTCATTCCCCTCTTTTTCCGTTTTTTTCTGCCGAATCCTCGTTCCTCCGCCGCAAGCAGCGCGCTCATCAGCAGCGACACGGCGAGCATGATCCCCTCCAAACAGAGCAGATACGGCACATATCCCCAGGCGTATACCCGCTCGAGCGGCGTTCCCGCAGGCGGCGCCATGAGGAACATAAAATCCGTTCCAAAGCGGCGATTGGCGGCAAAGGCAAGGAGCGCCAGCCCCTGCAGCAGAATCATCATCTGCGGCGCGCGCCCCCGCCGGGGACGCTCTCCCCGTGCCATGACGGCGCAGGGGATGATCACGATGAGCGCATGCGTGGCCGTATAGGAGAGATTGAGCAGCGCCTGCCACCTGCTGAGCGCCGGCGCGGGAAAGATCAGCGCCAGCAGCGCGCCCGGGATGCCCAAATACCAGAGAAAATCGAGCGGAAGCGCCCAAGCGCTAAACGCGAGAAAGAGCGCCGCCAAAGCGGATAGGCTGCACAGATGAAGCGGCAGCGCATCGAAGGGTCTCCCCTCCAAGGCGATCAGCGCGACGGTCGTACACAGCGACAGCGCAAGGGCCGCGCCCAGCCCCCAAATCCTGTTCCTTCCGCGCATCGAGCATCCCTCCCGCGGATTAGGATGGAGCGTTTGCGCGCCGCATATACGCATAAACGATCACAGGATCGCCGCGTCAACCGCGCTTTCCCCGATCATGCGCCAGTTGCCCTGCCCTTCGTCCAGCGCAAAAACCGCCTCGCCGAGCATATCGCATACAAGCAGCTGTCCGCCGCAGGCAAACAGTCTGCGTGCGCGCCCCGCCGCGCTGCGCCGGCAAAGCACGCGCGAACCGTCCGGCGCGATCGTGTACAGGTAGCCGTGCGTCGCCGCGAGCAGCAGCCCGCCGCTCAGGCAAAGCGCCCCCGGCATGCCCGAAAGCGCCAGCGACCGGCAGACGCCGCCCGGGGAGACGGTGGTCAGCGTGGTGTTCAGCGTGTCGTTCAGGCTGAGCGAATACACCGTCCCTCCGCTCAAGGCCACGGCGTACACCATGCCCGGCATCGGCAGCTGGGAAAGCACATCCAGCGTCTTTGCGCACAGGAGCACCGTTTGGGCGCATTCCCCTCCCGCGACCGCGACAATCTCGCCCTCCTCGTCCATCGCCATCGCGCGCGGACACACGCCTACGCGGTTGACCACAAGCGGCGCTCCCGAGAGCGCATCGAGCATGAGCAGACTGTCCGCATCCTCCAGCAGCGCGTAGAGCCTCTTGCCGCAAGGCGAGAGCGCCAGCTGGCAGACGCCCGGGCCCCCGGCAAACAGCCCCGCCGGAACGAGCCGGCTCGCCTCCAGACGCCAGATCACGTCGCCGCAGGCGCAAAAGAGGCTCTCGTCCCTCGCCGCAAGGGCGAGCGCGCCTTCGAGCCGAACGCACCTTCGCTGCACGGCCTCCGGCATGATCAGCTCTCTGATCTGATCGCCTCCGGAGACGATGATCCGCCTTTCCATGACCAAACACACCCTTTCCCCCAACACTCCATCCTATGAGGCGGGGCGCGCCGCCGTCCCGAGGGGACAAAATGAAACGCGCGGCAGGAAAAGGGCGAAATCTGTCGAAATCATGTTCCTGATGTCGTTATGACATTGGGAACCGGGCGCGTCAGCGCCTTCCATGCAGGGAGGAAAACATCATGCAGACCTATCAGACCCGCGGCGTTTGCAGCCGCGCCATCGAGTTTGACGTTCAAGACGGCGTCATCACCGCCTGCCGCTTCATCGGCGGCTGCGCCGGCAACACGCAGGGCGTCGCAGCCCTCGTCATCGGCATGACCGTCGAGGAGGCCATCCGCCGCCTCAAGGGCATCCAGTGCCGCAACGGCACATCCTGCCCCGATCAGCTGGCCACCGCGCTCATGCGCTATCAGCAGCAGGCTTAAGACAAACGCGCCGCAAACACAGCAAAGCCCGTCTCCCTGCCCATTGGAGACGGGCTCGCTCTATTCGGCCGAAAAACGCGGCGCCTCGTCCGCCTCTTCGTCAGCCTTCCTTCGGGAACACGCCGCGCTCGCCCTTGACGATGCAGCGGGCCGGAACGACGCCGCGCACGCTTGTCAGCGGATAAACCTGCGTATCCCGCCCGATCACCGTGCCCGGATTGAGCACGCTGTTGCATCCGATTTCCGCACGGTCGCCCAGCATCGCGCCGAACTTCTTTCGGCCCGTCTCATAGCGCTCCTCGCCCCGGACGACCACGCTCTTTTTGTCGCCCTTCACGTTGCTGGTGATCGCGCCGGCTCCCATATGCGCCTTATAGCCGAGGATCGAATCGCCCACATAGTTGTAGTGGGGCACCTGCACGCCGTCAAAGAGGATGCAGTTTTTGAGCTCCGTGGAATTGCCCACCACGGCCCCGTCGCCGACCAGCACGTTTCCGCGCAGAAAGGCGCCCGGACGCACCTGCGTCTTTTCCCCGATGACGCACGGCCCGATGATGGTCGCCGTCTGCGCAACGCTCGCACTTTTGGCGATCCACACATCCTCGCAGGGGTGATCGTACTCCTGCTCGCTCAGCGCCTTCCCCACGGCGAGCACCGTCTCGCCGATTTGGCCCAGCGCCTCCCACGGATATTCGCATGCGGCCAGCATCTGCGCCGCGCGCGTGTGACCGAGGTCATACAAATCCTTGATTCTGATCGCGTCCATCGCCTGATCTCTCCTTTAAACGCCTATAAACGCTTACAAACGTCATCCCTCACGCGAGCCCTTCGGCCTTCATCGCCTCGATCATCTCGCTCACGCATTGCTCCGCCGTGCGCAGGTCCTTCGCCTCCGCCATCACGCGGATCACCGGCTCCGTCCCGCTCTCGCGCAGCAGCACGCGGCCGGCGTCGCCCAGCCGCTCGCCCACCTCGCGGACGGCCTTCTGCACATGCTCGTTCTCGCGCACGGCCGCCTTGTCGGACACGCGGACGTTTTTGAGCACCTGCGGGTAGGCGGTCATCGGCGCGGCGAGGCGGGAAAGCGTCTGCTTGTTGTCGAGGATCGCCTCCATCAGCTCAATGGAGGTGAGGATGCCGTCGCCCGTCGTCGCGTATTTGCTCAGAATGATGTGCCCCGACTGCTCGCCGCCGACGCAGTAGCCGTTCTTGGCCATGCTCTCGTAGACGAAACGGTCCCCGACGGCGGTCTTCTCGTAGCCGATGCCCTCCTCGTCCAGCGCCTTATACAGGCCAAAGTTCGACATGATCGTCGTGACGACCTTGTTGCCCCTCAGACGTCCTTCCTTCTTGAGCTGCTTGGCAAAGATGTAGATGATCTTGTCCCCGTCGACCACGTCGCCCTTCTCGTCGACGGCAAGGCAGCGGTCGGCGTCGCCGTCATAGGCAAAGCCCACGTCCAGATGATTTTCGACCACAAAGCGGCGAAGCCCATCGATATGCGTGCTGCCCGCGTTGCGGTTGATGTTCAGGCCGTCGGGTTCCGCGTTGATGACATACGTCTTGGCGCCGAGCGCCTCAAACACCGTGCGCGCGATGTTCCACGCGCTGCCGTTGGCGCAGTCCAGGCCCACGCGCATGTTCTTATAGGAATGCGCCGCCAGCGAAATCAAATAGCCGACATAGCGGTTGCGCCCGGAGACATAGTCCACAATTTCGCCCAGCGCCTCGCGCGTGGCCGCGGGCACGTCGCCCTCCAGCCCCAGAGCGGCGTAATTCCCGTCCAGATAGGCTTCAATGGCCCCGATGGTCTCGTCGTCCATCTTTTCGCCCCGGCTGTTGATCAGCTTGATGCCGTTGTCATAGAAGGGGTTGTGCGAGGCGGAGATCATCACGCCGCAGTCGAAATTGTCCACGCGCGTCACATAGGCGACGCTCGGCGTCGTCGTGACGTGGAGCATATAGGCGTCCGCGCCCGTGGACGTGAGGCCCGCCACAATCGCATATTCGAACATATAGCTCGAGCGGCGCGTGTCCTTGCCAATGACGATACGCGCCTTTCTGTCCTTGCGCGCGCCGTAGTACCAGCCGATAAATTTGCCGATTTGATAGGCATGCTCGCTCGTCAGGTTGACGTTGCCCTCTCCCCGAAAGCCGTCCGTGCCAAAGTATTTACCCATCGATTCCATCCTTTCTTGTTCAAA
>JAUNPI010000143.1 GCA_030536875.1 Clostridia bacterium | reverse complement strand
ATCCCGCGCAACTTCAGGATGATGAACGAGTACGCGATGTACGGCAGCGAGCGGCCGTTTGGGCGGATTTGGGAGAGCTTAAAAAGGCTTGAGTATCGTATATTTACGATGCAACAGTGTAGATTCTCACCTCGGGATCTGCGCTCCAAAGCGGCTTTAACCCAACAAACACATCGTTCTGGAACATCGCGCTGGAAAGATACGCCTGCGCGTGTTCTGCGCTGTCAAATCCATGAAGCACCTGTACGTCTTCGTCGCGGAGAAGCAGGTTCTTAGTCAACGCGCCCTCGATCGTATCAAGGAACGGCTGACGATAATCGGCGTAAACCTTTGCCGCTGCCGGGCGGTTCGCCTCGCCGATTTTCATGGTGATTTCCAAATAAGCTTTGACGTTCATGGTGATTTCCTCCGTTTCGTTGTGTTGCTCTTGTTCTGAGCTCGTCCTCATTATAGCGACTCGGCTTCTGCACGAAAAGATATAAGCAAATTGATGAGTTACTTATAAATTAAATAGCGGCTTGCGTTTGCAGAGCCCAGATGTTATAATCGCTATCATCAAACGCAAGAGAAGGGGAGAAAACGCCGTGTATAAACCCAAATTAGAAAAGGACATTCGCTGCCCTCTGGAATATGGATTGGCTGTCTTTGGCGGCAAATGGAAGTCCAGAGTGATCTGTGTTTTGGCGGAAAAAGGGACGTTAAGATATAGCTCTATCCGCAAGGAGATGGCTAATATTACGGACGCCGTATTGGCTTCGACGCTCAAGGAATTGATTTCGGACGGAATCGTAAAACGGCAGCAATTTGATGAAATTCCTCCTCGCGTCGAGTATAGCCTAAGCGAAAAAGGAATTTCTGTTGTGCCGATACTCCAAACGATTTGTAAATGGTCTGGCGCATACCACAAAGAGGACCGTGAAAACACCCTGCCGCAATGCCAAAAATGCGATTATCACCATCTCAAATAGAAAGGACTTCCAAAAGATGATTACGTATACTGACGAAAAAAAGTTCACACAACAATCCGTGCAGGATTTGTTTCTTTCTGTCGGCTGGATATCGGGGAAATACCCCTCCCGCTTATACAAAGCGCTGCTGAATTCTTCTACGGTGCTGACGGCATGGAACGGCAATCAGCTTGTAGGGCTTGTCCGGCTTTTAGATGACGGTGAAATGCTCGCCTATATGCACTATGTTCTCGTCCGTCCCGATTATCAAGGGCAAGGAATTGCCGGAACGTTGGTAGAAATGGCGAAGGAAAAATACAAGGACTATCTCTACATTGAAATCATGCCCGAAGAAAGCAAAAATGCAGCTTTTTATGAAAAGCATGGCTTTCAACGCATGAGAGACGGAGTGGCTATGCAACGATGCAATTTTTCTGACCCATTTTGAGTATTCCCCCAAGAACGGGGAGATGGGACAATCCCTTCATTGCCGATCCGCAAAAACAGCCGGGCTGCCGGCGGCGGGCGCGATATGCGCCGTTTATCTTGCCGCCTGAATGGCCCGGCTGGTTCTTTAACATTTTTTCGGAATCATGTTGTGGCTGTCAAGCGATGGGTATCGCAGGTTTGTTTTTTATTTTGCTGTATGCCCGCCGAGGATCAATTCCGGCTCCCGGCGCTCGGCGCAGCGCTTTTTGAGCTTGCGGCCCGCCAGCGTGAGAAGCAGCGTCGGAAGCCGGCGCGCATGGACGGGACAAATGCGGACGCAGCGCATGCAGGTGATGCAGGCGCGCTCGTCCGTCAGAGACGGGTCGTCGCGCGGGATCGCTCCGACCGGGCAGAGCGAGGCGCATTTCCCGCAGCCCGTGCATGCTTTTCCCGCTTTCGGGTGAAGCGGCAGGCCGCCGTAGGGGCGAAGGAAGTCCTTTTGGGGCAGATCGAGCTTGGCGTCCGGGACGTTTTGCAGGAGATCGGCGATTTGGCGGCCAAAGCCGCGCAGGACGTCTTCGTCCCGTGCGTCCGGCCTGCCGCTGGCGACTTGGCGTACGATGCTGTGCTCCGCGATGGCACGCACCGCGGCGACGGGCGTAAAGCCCGAGGAAACCGCCGCGTCGCGCAGGTCGAAGAGCGTGTCGTCGTCGCTCCGGTTGCCGTAGACCGACAGGAGAACGGCGCGCGCGCCGCCGCCCTGCACATCGCGCAGGCGCGCCGCGACGGGTTCCGGCATGCGCCCGCCGAAGGAGGGCGCGGCGATGAGCGCGACGTCCTCCTCCGTCAGCGAGGGCATGGCCCTGCCGCGGAGCGTCAGGGAAAGGTCGATCCATTCAAAGCCGTCGGCGATGCCGCCGGCAAGCAGCTCGGCGGCGCGGCGGGTACCGCCGGTCGGGCTGAAACATAGGGCGATTGTGCGCATGATATCCTCCGTCGCGGATGAAATAAGCGAAGATATTATAGCATGGAAGCGCCTCCCCGTGAAGAATTTGGGGTAAAAAATTGAATGCCGCGTCCCGGTGTGATACAATAGACGGCAAATAGGAAGCCGGGCAGGGCGGCGAAAGGGGGAGGGGAGCGCATGGAACAGGGCGAAAGGATTTGCGCGCTGCGCGGCGCGTTTTCGGGCGAGGCGGGGCGCATAGCCGTCACCGGGCATGACGCGCCGGATGTCGATTCCGTGATCAGCTGCGCGATGATGTGCGCGCTGCTTTCGCATCTGGGCATTGCGGCGCAGGCCGTCTTGCCCACGCGCGCGGATGCGCAGGCGAGGCGCGTGCTGCCGCGCTTTGGCATCGATCCCGACGCGATGCAAGGAGAGCTCAAAGAGAGCGACGCGCTCGTGCTCGTCGACCATCATCGGGGCGCGCATCCGGGGCGCGTCGTCGCCGTGATCGACCATCACCCGACGATGAGCCCTCCGCAGGCGGCCTATGTGCAGATCGAGCAGGCGGGCGCATGCGCGGCGATCATCCGCCGGCTGATGCGGGAGGCGGGGCAGCCGGACATGGAGCGCTGGGAGGCGCTGACGGCTGTCGCGCTGTATCTGGACACGCTGGCGCTGCGCAGCCCAAAAATCCTGCCCGAGGAGGCGGCTTGGGCCGCGCGCAAGGCCGAGCGCTTTGGGCTGGACACGGCGCTTTTGACGCGCGAGGGGCTGGGGCTCAGGGATATGAGCGCCCCGGCGCGGGAACTGGCGTTGATGGGTCAAAAGACCTATGATTTTCCCGGCGGGCGCGTCATTTCGACCTATGTGCAGACGGACGAGATGACGCAGGAGAAGCTCGAACAGATCCTTGACGCCGTGCGCGCGGAGCTCGCGCGCAGCGGGGTTGCCCTTTGGGTGTTTTTGCACCACGACCCGGTCGCCCTGCGCTCGGCGGAGTTCGACCTGACGCCGGACGGGGCGATGAAGGTCATTCGCTATGACGGCCTTGTCTCGCGAGGCAAGGATGTCATGCCCCGCGTGGAGCGGGAGATGAGCGGGAGGCGGGAAGAGCGATGAACGACGAACTGGAAGCCGCCCTTGCCGCGCTGCTTGACCGGTGGGGGAGCGACGCGCTTGCGCGCGATGCGCGCCGTGTCAGCGAGCGATACCGCACACAGACGGGAACGGGCAGGCGGCTTTTGACCGGCGAGAGCGAGGCGGCGGCCTATGCGGCCTCGCGCATGCCCGCGACGCTGGCGGCGGCAAAGGCGGCGCTGGCATGGTCTTTGGAGGCGTCTGGCCTGTCGCCGGCGACGCTGCTGGACTGCGGCGCGGGAACGGGAGCCGTCTCCTTTGCGGCCAGCGAGCTGCTTGAGCTCACGCATGTGGTCTGCATGGAGCGGGAAGCGGCGATGCGCGAGACGGGCAGGCGGCTGATGGCCTTGGGAAGCGAGGCGCTGCAGCGCGCCGAATGGCTGGAGGCGGATCTGGCGGGCGACAGCCCTCTGCCGCGGGCGGAGCTGGTCTGCGAGGGCTATATGCTCGGCGAGCTCGCCGCGGCGCGGCGCGTCGGGGCGGCGCGGCGGATGTTTGAGGCGGCGGAGCAGATGCTGCTGCTCATCGAGCCAGGCACGCCGCAGGGGGGCGGAGAACCTCGCCGCCGTGCGCGAGGCGCTCGTCAGGGAGGGCGCGTATGTCGTCGCACCCTGTCCGGCGGGAGGGGCGGCCTGCCCGATGGCGGGGGAGGACTGGTGTCACTTCGCCGTGCGCGTGCAGAGGACGCGCCTGCACAAGGCGCTCAAGGGCGGTCAGGCCCCGTATGAGGACGAGAAGTTCGCGTATCTGGCGCTCATGAAGCGGCCGCCCAAAGCGCCCTGCGCCGCGCGCGTCTTGCGCCACCCGCAGATCGCGCCGGGGCGCATCACGCTCACGCTGTGCGAGGGCGGGGAGAAGGCGCAGCGTGTGATCACGAAAAAAGACCCGCTTTGGAAGCGGGCCAGAAAGATCTCGGCGGGGGAAGCGCTGTAAGGGCGCAGGCGCTCACAGCTTCTCGTAAAGCCCCGCATGGGCGAGCGCCGGGCGCAGCGCGCTAAGCAGGATCGGCGCGACGATGAAGGCGAAGACGGCGTTCATCATGCTGCCGGGAAGCTTGCTCATCATCTTGACAACCACGGCGTCCATCGTCAGGCCGTCGACCGTCAGGCCGAAGACGAACGTCTTGAGCATATAGAGCGCGACATAGGACAGCGCGCCGAGCACGGAACCGACGATCACGCGGACGTGGTCCGCGCCGGAGGGCTCCGTCCTGCGCGCGGCCTTGTAGGCGATCAGGCCCGCGACCAGCGCGATGGCGCCCTTGTTGATGAAGGTGATGATGCATTCCGCGCCCCAGCCGGCGACGATGTCGTAGAGCCCGGAACCGAGGCCGGCGGCCAGAAAGCCTGCGCCCGGGCCGAAGAGCAGGCCGCAGAGCACGCACAGCGCGTTGGTCATGTGCAGCTGCGTGCCCATGAATGGGATGCGCAGGTAGTTGACGACAAAGACGATCGCCGCCATCAGGCCGATGAAGCAGATGCGGAAGGTCTTGTTGCGGTTGGAAGAAGCGGAGGAAGAAACAGACATGGTGAAAGCCCTCTTTCTGGCGGCATGACGCCGATGTGGAATGAGGGTATTATAGCATAAACTGGCATGACGTAAAGAGCCAGTTTAGCAAAACTTCACCATGCCAGTTTGACGGCGAAAACGACGGCGTTGAGCGCGGCGGCGAGATGTGATATAATCGAATCATCGCAAGCAACGACGCTGATGGAGGGACTATGGATCAAAGCAGGCAAGGCCGCCTCATCGCAGGCGGCATGACGCTGGCGCTCTTTGCGGCGCAGGCTGCGCTGATGAAGGGGACGCTCGCACATCTGACCCATGCGTGGGATGCGCCGGCGCTCTCGGCGCTCTTTGCGCTCGTGTACGGCGGGGCGCTCTTCGCCGTGCGGCGCATGCGCGGCCTTGGCCGCGCCGAAACGCTGTTTGTGGGCGCGGTGATGGCGGTGACGATGCTCGCGCGCGTGGCGATGCTCGACTTTGAGACGGCGGATTATCATTCGTTTCTCGCCCCGTGGATTGAGCTGTACCGGGAAGGCGGGTTTTCGACGCTCGCCCAGAATGTGGGCGATTACAACCTGCTCTATCAATACGCGCTGCTGCTCATCGCGCATACGCCGCTGTTTGACCTGTATCTGGTCAAGCTGCTGACGGTGATTTTCGACTTCCTGCTCGCGCTGGCGATGATGCGCGCGGCGGATCATTACGCGGGGCGCGCGGCGTCCATCGCCGTGCTGCTGATCGTCCCGGCGCTGCCGACCGTGCTGCTGGGCGGCGCGTGCTGGGGGCAATGCGACGCGGTCTACGCGTTTTTCGTGATCTCCTGCCTGGTGGATCTGGAGACGGGGCATCCCTCCCGCTCGGCGGCGATGCTGGCGGTGGCCTTCGCCTTTAAGCTCCAGACGATCTTCTTTTTCCCGGTCGTGCTGCTGGGGCTGATCCACAGGCGCTACAACGTCAGGCACGCGCTGGTCTTCGCCGGGGCGTATCTTGTGACGATGCTGCCGGCGCTGCTCGCCGGGCGGTCGTTTCTCAGCGCGCTTTCGGTGTACGCGAACCAGTCGATGGGCCAATACTACGACAGGCTGACCTACAACGCGCCCAATCTCTATCTCTTTTTCCCGATGCTCGAGTTTGCCACCAGCCAGGAGTACACGTGGATGCGCTACATCCCGGGCATCGACGGCAAGGGAACAAACCCCTACCTGACCGACACGCTCATGCCCACGCTGCAGAGCGCGGCGCTCTACGCCTGCGTGCTGCTCACGCTGATCGCGGTGATCTATTGGCTCATGCACGCGCGGGAGATCACCGAGGAGATGACGCTGACCTTTGCGCTGTTTTTTGCGATCTTCCTGCCGTTTGTGATGCCGAAGATTCACGAGCGCTACTTCTTTCTGGCGGACATGCTCTCCATCCTGTACGCGGCGAAAGTCGCGCGGCGCAGGTTCATGCCGCTTCTGGTGGTGAGCGCGTCGCTGATGAGCTATATTCCCTATCTGACGCGCCAAAGGCCGGTGGATGAGCGCTGGCTTGCGCTGCTGATGCTCGCGGCGCTGATCGTCGTGGCGCGCGACCTGCTGGGCGAGATGCGCGCAAACCGCGCGAGGCTGGCGAAAGGGGGCGCAAAGGCATGAAGCTGCGGGCTCAAGGGCTGCTAAGCCGGGCGTGCGGCGTCCTGCTTGCCGCGGAGCGCCGGCTGGACGGGCGGCGCATAGAGGCGGGCGCGCTGCTGGCGGCGCTGCTGGCCGGGGCG
>JAUNPI010000142.1 GCA_030536875.1 Clostridia bacterium | reverse complement strand
CTGCCGTCGGCTCCTCGGTCGGCTCCGCCGTCGCCTCGACCGTCGGCGCGGCGGTCACGGCCGCCGTCTTGTCGTCCTGCCCGCTGCATGCGCACAGCAGCACGAGCGTCAGCGCCAGCAGCAAGGCCAGCAGGGTGTTCTTTTTCATGTTCTTTCCTCCGTCATGTCAATCCAAAAAGATTGAGGACACAATGCAACAACGTTATTATACGCTTCGGATCCCGAAAAGGCAATCGTTTGAACAAATTGCCACGTATGATTCATCGGGCAGACACATTTGCTTCACATTCCTCGACGAACTCGCGAATGCGCGCAAGGGCGATGTTCAGCTTTTCGAGGCTTGTGGCATAGGAGCAGCGGACAAACCCCTCGCCGGATGCGCCGAACGCCGTGCCCGGCACGCAAGCGACCTTCTTTTTCTCCAGCAGCCGGGTGCAGAAGTCGTCGCTGCTCAGCCCCGTCCTGGCAATCGACGGGAAGACGTAAAACGCGCCCCGCGGTTCAAAGCAGGAAAGCCCCATCCCGTTCAGCGTCTCCACCATCAGGCGGCGGCGGCGGTCGTAGGAGCGCACCATCATCTTGACATCCTCAAAATTCGTTTCAAACGCGCGCTTTAAGGCGAAATCCGCCGCAATCTGGCCCTGAATGGACGCGCAGAGCATCGTGTACTGGTGAATGCGGAACATCGGGGCGAGCAGCTCCCTGGGCGCGGCGATGTAGCCCACGCGCCAGCCCGTCATGGCAAACGCCTTGGAAAAGCCGTTGAGCGTGACCGTGCGCTCGCGCATGCCCTCAATCGCGGCGAAGGCCGTGTGCTCATGCCCGCCGTAGACCAGCTCGGAGTAAATCTCGTCGGAGATGACGATGATGTCCGTCCCGCGGAGCACGCCGGCGATCTCCTCCAGCTGCCGGCGGGTCATGACGCCGCCTGTCGGGTTGTTGGGATAGGGCAGAATCAGCGCCTTCGTCCTCGGCGTGATCGCCGCGCGCAGCGCCTCGGCGGTCAGCGCAAAGCAGTCTTCGGCGCGCGTGACGACGGGCACGCTCTCGCCCCCGGAAAACGCCACGCACGGCGCGTAGCTCACATAGCTCGGCTCGGGAATGAGCACCTCGTCCCCCGGGCTGAGGACGGCGCGCAGCGCCAGGTCGATGCCCTCGCTCGCCCCGACAGTGATGAGCACCTCGTCCTCCGGGCTGTAGACGGCGTGGTAGCGCATGCGCAGGTACGCCGCGACGCGCTCGCGCAGCGACTCGAGGCCCCAATTGGAGGTATACTGCGTGCGTCCCTCCTCAATGGAGGCGATCGCCGCGTCGCGAATGGACCACGGCGTCACAAAGTCCGGCTCGCCGACGCCCAGCGAGATCGCCTCGGGCATCTGCTTGACGATGTCGAAGAATTTGCGGATGCCGCTTGGCGGCACGTCGGCAATCCGCCGGTTGATCACACGATCGTACTGCATCAGGGCATCACCGCCTGACGGCGGTCATCCGCCCCGCCTTCGAAGATCGTGCCGCCGTATTTGTAGGTCTTGAGCATGAAGTGCGTGCTCGTGCCGGTGACGCCCTCGATGACCGAGAGCCGGCTGTGAACAAACTGCGCCAGCTCCTTGAGCGTCGCGGCCTCGCACTGCACCATCAGGTCGTAAGCGCCGCTCATCAGGTAGAGCGACTTCACCTCGTCGTACTGCATGATCCGCTGGGCAATCGCGTCGAAGCCCTTCTCCCTCTGGGGCTGCACGTTCACCTCGATCACCGCGCTCACGAATTCCTTATCCGTGCGCTCCCAATTGATCAGCGCCTGAACGCCCACAAGCACGCCCGCGCGCTTGAGGCCCTCGATGGCGATATTCACCTGCGCCTCGTCGCTGCCGGTCATGACCGCGATCTCGCGCGGCGTCACCCTGGCATCCTCGCACAGGATTTCCAGAATATGCATATCCAGCGTGGAAAACATGGTTCTCTCTCCCTTTCTTTTTCTCGATGCATGCGTGCCTTTTGCCGGCGTCATGCCGATAATATGCCTATTATACAGGACTTTTCCCCCGATGTAAAGGCTTATCCCAGCACGGCGAACCGCCTTCCCCGGCGCACGATGTCCACCGGCCCGTAGAGCGCGCAGAGCGCGCGCTCGACCTGCTCCTCCCCGGCGCAGCGCATGTCCAGATCAAAGGCGATGCGCCCGCCCATGAGGATCAGCACGCGGTCGCAGCGGCTGAGCGCCAGCGAGGCGTCGTGCAGCGCCACGAGCGCCGCGCAGGGACCGGCCCCCGCCATCCTGCGCACGGCCTCCATCATCGCGCCCCGTCTGGGCAGGTCGAGCGCGCCGTCCGGCTCGTCCAGCAGCAGCACGCTTGCGCGCTGCATGATCGCCCGGGCGAAGACCACCGTCTGCCTCTGCCCCTCGGAGAGCGCGCCGACCGGCGTTTCCGCCCATGCGAGCGCCCCCATTTCGTCAAGGCAGCTTTTCGCGCGCTCCCTCTGCGCGGCGCTGTAGCCCGAAAAAAGCGGCGTGCTCGCGTTGGCGCCCATCAGCACGGCCTCCAGCGCCGTGATGCCGCCGTCCATGCGGCTCCTCTGCGGAATATACGCGCAATGGCGCGCCCGCTCCCGCGCGCCCATCGCCAACAGATCCCGCTCTCCGAGGAAGACGCCGCCTTCCGATACGGGCAAAAGCCCCATCGCCGCGCGCAGCAGCGTCGATTTGCCGCTGCCGTTGAGCCCCAGCAGCGCGCAAACCTCGCCCGCCCGCACGGTCAGCTCCGCCCCGTCGATCACCTTTCGGCCGCCATAACCCGCGCAAAGGGAGCGGATGCGCAGTTCATCCATCCCGCCCGCCTCCTCTGATCATCAGCAGCGCGATCACGGGCACGCCCATCAGCGTCGTAAAGACGGAGACGGGCAGCTCCGCGCCCGGGGACAGCCGGGCGACGACATCCGAGACGAGCATGAGCGTGCCGCCCAGCAGCATGGACAGCGCGAGCCGCCCGCGGCTGCGCCCCCCGAGCAGCAGCCGCGCGCCGTGCGGCGCGATCAGCGCGGAAAAGGCGATCACCCCCGCCTGCGCGCTGACCGCGCAGGCCGCCAGCGTGGCCAAGGCGAGCACGGCGGCGCGCACGGGGCCGACCCGCACGCCCAGCGCCGCGGCCTCCTCGTCCGAGAGCGTCAGCAGCGCAACCTGACGCCGGAGCAAAAACAGCCCCGCTCCCCCCAGCAAAACGCCCGCCAGCAGCGGCGGCAGCGAGGCCGCCGTGATCCCCGCGAAGCTGCCCATCGTGAAAAACTCGATCGCCGCGAGCTCGCCCTCCGTGTCCGCGAGCGTCTTGAGCAGCATGATGCCGGTCTTCACCAGCGCGCTCACCAGGATGCCGGAGAGCACGATGCCCGCCGCGCCGCGCGAGCCGGATGCCCGCGTGAGCACGAGCGACGCGCCCAGCGCCAAAAGGCCGCCCAGAAAGGCCGCCGTCTGCCCCAGCGCGCCGCCTAGAAAGACGACCGAAACCGCCGCGCCCAGCGTCGCCCCGCCGGATACGCCCATGATGTCCGGCGCGGCGAGCGCGTTGCCAAACACCGCCTGATACACCGCGCCGGACAGGCCCATCGCCGCGCCCGAAACCAGGCAGGCGACGCTGCGAGGCAGGCGCAGACGCCAGAAGACCTGCGCGCTCATCCCCTCGCCCCCGGCAAGCGCCGCGGCGATGTCGCCCGGCGAGAGCGGATAGCGGCCCACGCACAGCGAAACGGCAAAGGCCGCCAGCAGACACGCTGCGGCGGCACTGTAGATCATTCGGTTGCGGCCCGCGGTTTTCACAGCGCGGCCTCGTCCGGCGTAAAGCCGTAATACGTCTCATAGAGCGTCTTCGCCGCCTGCACATACAGCTCGCGCCCATAGGCGTCCGGATGCAGCTCGCTGGCCAGCCACAGCGTGCCCAGCACACCGGAGGGAACCGGGCTGTCCCACGCCTCAAAGCCCTTGGGCATGGCGTACACCGCGCCGCTTTTCACCGCCTCCAGCTCGGAAAGCTCCGGATCGGAGAGCACATCCTCGGCGGTATACGCTGCCTCCGCCGGGATGACCAGCACCTGCGGGTTCATGGCAAGCAGCTGCTCGTAGGAGAGCTGCGCCCATGTGCCGCCGGTCCATTCCGCCGCCGCGTTCACGGCCCCGGCGCCCGCGAGCACGTCGCTCTGGTACATGTCTCCGGGGGCGCAGGTGAGGTATTCGCTGTTGCCCAGCATGAGCGCGCTCACCGGCGTCACATGGGAGAGCATCTCGCCGCACAGCCCCAGCTGCGAGACGCCGAAGGCGATCAAATCCTCCGCGCGCTCCTGCGTATCCGTGGCGATGCCGATCTCCATGATCATTTCGCTCAGCAGCGCCTCGCTCTCCGGGTTGACCAGCAGCACGGGGATGCCGAACGCCGAAAGCTCCTGCGCCGCATCCGACAGGCGCTTGGGCAAAATCACGAGATCCGGCTCGGCCGCAAGGCAGGCCTCCAAATCAAAGCTCTTCGCCGTGCCGACGCTCGGCAGATCGATGAGCTCCGGCGCGGCAAGCGCGTAGATATTGCGCGTATCCGCCTTCGCCTCGATGGCGGCCATGCGCGTTTCAAGCCCCAGCGCGATGCACGCCGAGGTCGAGATGTAATAGCCCGAGACGATGCGCTCCGGCTCTTTGTCGATCGCGACCTCCCGGCCCGCCTGATCGGTGAGCACCCGCGGGTACGCCAGCGCGGCGGACGCGCTCATGACGAGCAGCAGCATGAGCAGCAGAGCGACGAGTTTCTTCATGAGAAATCTTCCTCCTTTTGAAATATGTTTTGATTTCCTTTAAAATCCCTGCGGGGGATGAAAATCCGCGTTGGTCTGCGGCGCCTCCGCGCGCCGCTCTCTGGCAAACGCTTCGATATGCGCGGCCATCTGCCGCACGGCGGGCGCCAGCATCAGCGGGTTCTGCACGGCGATGCCAAACTCCCGGTACTCCATCGGCTCGATGGGGTAAGCGTCCACATGGCCGTGCGCGCGTTCCAGGATGAGGCTGGGCAAAATGCAGATGCCGAACCCGCTTTCCACCATCGCGATGGTCGACAGGTCGTCCAGCACGCGGCAGGTCGCGCGCACGGAGAAGCGGTACTTCGCCAAGAAGGCCTGCGTGTCGGCGTCCGTCGCGTCGCCCTGAACGACGAAGGACTCCTGCCTCATCTCCTCCGGGGTGATGAAGCCGGGGTTGCGCGTTCTGAATCCCTTGGGCACGACGCACATGAGCCTGTCGCGATACAGCGGGCGCACGGAGAGCTCCTTGGTCGACTTCGTGGACAGAAAGCCCAAGTCGACCACGCCCGTCTTAATCCAGCCGATGACGTCGTCATACGTGCCCTGATTGATCTCGATTTCCACACCGGGGTATTTCTTCTTATAAGTGGTCACGATCTGGGGCAGCCATGTCATGCAGACGCTGTTGAAGGCGCCGATCTTGACCGTGCCCCGCTGCACGCCCTTGAGCTCGTCCACCGTCTGGCCCAGCGCCTCGTCGGCGTTGAGCACCTGACGGATCACCGGATAGAGCGCCTCCCCGCTTCGGGTCAGCGACACGCCTCCCTTGCCGCGGACGAACAGCGGAAAGCCGCAGGCCTCCTCCATCGAGCTGACGGCGTGGCTGATCGCGCTGGGGGTGAGATGCAGCACCTGCGCGGCGCGCGCAAAGCTGCCCTGCTGGGTGACGGTATGAAAGATGCGGTATTCCAGCAGCGTCATAGCTGACCCTCCTTTTCCTCCGGCATCGCGGCAATCGCGGCAACGAACTTCTCAAGCAATGACTTTTTCACTTTACACCATAGGCGGGGGATTCGTCAATCCCCAATCCTTGTTTGGCAGGGCGCAAAAAGGGAGTGTCAAGATAGCAAAATCTTGACGCTCCTTTTTCCCCGCCCTTTAAATATCCAGATTCAATATATCAATCCAATTTTGGATTCCGAAAGGCAACATATATCCAAACCGCGTCGTTTTCAAAAGAAAGAAAGCTCATTGATGTAGATAGGCTTTTCTGAAACTGGGGAAATATCAAGTTTGTGGTGCATTTTCTATCTCCTACTCTTCAGTGGATCCTGTCCACATAACGTTTTATCAGAATTTGATTGCTATCGGCTCATGGGTGAACGCAAAAATCGTAGCCACACCGTTCTTGAAATAGAACACCTCGGTGTTACCGTCATCTGCACGATACATTTTCTTTAGTCCTGGATAAGCATCCAGCATAGATTCTCTCGCTTCGACACGGTCATCCTCTACCAGTTCACCGGCAACGCGAATCCACTCGCCACCCTTGAAGGCACAGATTTCGGCTTTTGGATTGGCATGAAGCTGCTTAGACACATCCTTCTTCTTGCCGGTCTGGATGTACAGTTTTCCTTCAAAAATATGTGCCGTACCAAACGGACGCACTCTCGGCTGGTCACCCTCTACCGTGGCTAAGTAATATGTTTCTGCTTCTTTTAAGAATTTTACGATTTCTTCCATTGCGGTTTAATCTCCTTTTCTATCGCTTTTCATGTCGCCTGAAATTCTAAACCGAATGCTCAAGTTTTTCATTCACAGTATTTCATAATCTTTCTATATAGACTAAATAATTTGGCCACAATCACTTGTGCTGCCTGCCGCTCACCGCGTAGAGGTGTGCAAAGTTTCGAGCGGCAAAGCCGTGAGGTATCCTTCCCCACAGCTCAATGCTTCTGAAATTCTCTGGCTCTATATTACTCTTTCACCAGCCGTTTTGCAATACCCACGCAGCCAATGCCCCCAGCGTGTTGAACAGCACATCGTTCATACCTGCCGATTCTAAATTTTCTCAGCAACCACCTTGCAGCGTTTCTTGCAGAACGCCATGC
>JAUNPI010000141.1 GCA_030536875.1 Clostridia bacterium | reverse complement strand
ATCCGCCGTGCTCGCCGCCCGCGCGCTTCTCTCTTCCCTCACGCCGCTCAAGGCCGACTGCGGCCGCCTGTGTGCCGGCGCATGCTGTCAGGGCGACGAGGCGACCGGCATGCTCCTCTTCCCCGGCGAGGCGCAGCTGTATGCGTCCTGCGGTTTTGCAAAGGTCGTTCCGGCCCATTTCGCGCTCGGCGGGGAAAACGCGCTGCTGCTCGTCTGCCAAGGCCGCTGCCCGAGGGAGGAACGGCCGCTCGCCTGCCGCCTGTTTCCCCTCTTCCTGCGCCTGGGCCCGGGAAGGCGTCCCCGCGTCGTCATGGATCCGCGCGCCCGCACGCTCTGCCCGCTGACCGATTACGGCATGGAAGCGCTCGATCCCGCGTTTGTCTCCGCCGCGCGCGCGGCATACGGCGCGCTGCTGGAGGACGAGGCCTGCGCCCTGTTCCTTGGCGAGCTGAGCGAGGCGTTCACGCTGTGATCACAGCGCCGCCGTCTGCGTATATCCCTGTCCCGTGCCGACATAGAGCACGCCGCCCGCAACGGAGACGGCCTCGAACTCCCCGGCGAGAATCGTCGTCGCGTTCTCGCCGTTGACGTCGCAGGTCACGACGCCCCGGCTCGTCAGCTCGATGACCTTATCGCCATATGCGCCCACGAACGTCGCGCCGTCGCGGCGGATGGTCGCGCTCTGCCCGTCGGCGACGCGCACGATGTTTCCGCCCGAGCGCACCAGCAGCGCCTTTCCGCACTGTGCCGCCTGATCGGCCTGCCCGGCGTAGATCAGCGTCGTCCGCCCCGTTTCGATGCCAAAGGACACGACCCCCTCCTGTGTGATGCACAAAAGCGCGTTGCCCTGTGCGTCCAGCGCAAAATCGCTGACGCCGCTCATCAGCTCGCTCTCCTCGCCGGAGAGCGTTCTTTCTTTGAGCGAAGCGTTTGCGTCGAGGATGTACATGTCCCCGTCGTGGAGCATAAAGCGCAGGATGATGCCCGCCCTCAGCAGCACCTCGCGGTTTGTGCCGTCGCTGTTCATGCGGATGACGCAGTCCTCCCCGCCGTCGCTGGCCACGTAGTAGAGCCGCCCGTTGGTCACATGCAAAAAGCGCGGCACATCGGAGGAGAGCACGCTGGAAGCCTGGCCGTTGAAAGGCCGCTTGACCAGCGCGCCGCCCCGCGAGGCGTCCGCGCCATAGAGGTTGTTCCTGTCGCTGACGACGATGCCGCCGCCGCCAAGGCTGACCTGATACGCGCCGTTTACGCGGTATTCCTCGCTCTGGCGCGCCGTGTTGTCGCCCGCCATGCGCGCGACCTGCGCCGTCACCGCCGAGGAAGCGTAGAGCCGGGACTGTGTGGCGCTGCCCGCTTCGCCGTCGACAGAAAGGCCGTTCGCCGATTGAAACTGGCGGACGGCCTGCTCTGTCGCCGTGTCATACGCGCCGCTGACAAACGAGCTGGAAAGATAACCCAATTCGGAAAGGCGCCTTTGCAGCTGGCGCACCTCCTCGCCCGCCATGCCCACGGCGAGCCTGTCGGACACCGTGGTGTCCGACAGGCTGCCGATCGTATCGCCATAGCGCGCGCCGTTGACATCCAGCGCGTCGTTGGAGTAAATGAGCTTTAAGGATTGCGGCCCCGCCGCGCCGTCGACCTTGAGGTCGTTCATCGTCTGGAACGCCTTCGTGGCGTCCACCGTCGGCTGGTTGAATGTTCCCGTCACGTATTTGGCATCCAGATAGCCCAGCTGCACGAGCCGCTGCTGATACTGGCGAACGTCCTCGCCCTCGCTCTCCCACTGGATCACGATATCCGTGTTGGGCTTTGCCGTCGGCTGGGCCTGCGCCGTGCCGCTGCCCGTGCCGGAGCCTGAGCCGGAAGACGCGCCCGAGCCAAAGTATTCGTTATACGCCACCACGTCGCCGCCATAGAGGATGGCCAGCGTGCCCGCCCCGGCGATACCGTCCGCCGTCAGGCCGTTCGCCTCTTGGAAGAGCTTGACCGCCCGCTCCGTACCGGAGCCGAACTGCCCGTCCGGCTCGGTGGAGAGGTAGCCGAGGCTCTGCAAATACTGTTGAAGCACGAGCACCTCGGAGCCCGTGCTGCCCTTGCGCAGCGTCGAAAGCGTGCCGGGCTGCGCTAAAGACACGTCGGTCACGGGTTCGGGCGTAGCGCTGACGGCGACGCTTGCGGCGGCGATCGCCGCATCGCTGTCCAGCTTATTCTGCGTGCCCGTGCCCGCGATGCCGTCCGCCGTCAGGCCGTTGGCCGCTTGGAAGGCCTTGACGGCCGCCGTCGTCTCCGCGCCGAAGCGCCCGTCGATGCGGCCCATGTAATACCCCAGCTCAAACAGACGCGCCTGCAGGGTATAGACGTCCTCGCCGCTGTCGCCTTCGCGCAGCGCGCCGGAGGGCGCGGGCGTCGGCGTCGCGCGCGTGGCGGCCTTGCAGCTGCCCGAGAGCTTTTTGAGCGTGGATGCGCCGGCCGTGCCGTCCGCCGTCAGGCCGTTGTTTTTCTGAAACTCGATCAGCGCGCTTTGCGTCTCCGAGCCGAACACGCCGTCCGCCACGCCGTCCAGATAGCGCAGCTCGATCAGGCGCTCCTGCAGCGCATAGACGTCGTTGCCCGTCATGCCGACGGAGAGGCTGCGCGTCTGCTCGGGGTTCGCCGTGGCGACGGGGTTTGAGGCGTACTTCGCCGTGGCGGAATAGAGCTTGGTCTGCGTCTGAACGCCCGCCTGCCCGTCTCCGGAGAGGCTGTTGTTTCGCTGGAAGGCCTTGACGGCGCTGGCCGTCGATTCGCCGTAAATGCCGTCGACGCCGCCCGCGTAATACCCCAGCTCCGCCAGCCGCGCCTGCAATTTGCGCACCTCCAGGCCGGAGGTTCCCTGCTTGAGCAGCAGGTATTCCTCCGTCCCGCTTTCCGCGCTGACCGTCTTGGCCTGCGCCGCGCTGGAATAGAGCAGATCCTGCGTCTCGCGGCCCGCGATGCCGTCCGCCGTCAGGCCGTTTCGCTGCTGGAATTCCGTGACCGCCGTCTGCGTGCCGGAGGCATATTTGCCGTCGATCACGCCGCTGTAATAGCCCAGCTCGGTCAGCCGCGCCTGCAAATCGCTGACGTCGCTGCCGGTAGAGCCCATGCGCAGCACGGGATAGCCCGCGTTGTAATCCTCCGTGGAGGTGTTCCAGCTCTGCGCGTCGGGCGCGACGGTCGAAAGCCGCTGCGGCGTGGACGTGGGCAGGCTGCCCTGCGTCCAGTCCTCCCACGTGCTCTGGTCGCTCTGCTGCCACGTGTCCGGCGTGGGCGTGGGCGTCGCCTGCGCCGTGGGGGCCGGCGTCGCGGTCGGCAGAGGCTGAACCGTGCCGAACGGGATCGTTCCCTCGCTGATGGTCAGCGGGTCAAGCGTCGGGTCCGGCTGAATGAGGCACCCGCTGAGGCTGACAAGCAGCAGCGCGAGCAGCGCCATGAGCCATGCTCTCTTCATTTTTTGGCCTCCTCCCCGCCCACAAGCAGGGCGTCCACCTCGCCAAGCGAGCCAATGGTATAGCGGATGGGCAGTCCGCGCTCGTTTTTCGCGCCCTTGGGGTTAAACCAGCAGGCGTCAACCCCGGCGTTCGCCGCCGCCGCCATGTCGCTGGAGAGCGAATCGCCCAGCATCAGCACGCAGCGCTTATCCGTCACCCCCGCCAGGCGCATCCCGGCCTCGATCATCTTGGGATCGGGCTTGGCCGCCCCGACCTCCTCGCTGATGACCATCCCGGAGATAAACGCCTTCACGGGGCTTGCATCCATGCGGCTATGCTGCACCTTGGCGATGCCGTTGGTCACGATGATCACCGGGAGCACGCGGCTCCAGCGCTCCACCGCCGCGACCGCGCCGTCAAGCGGCACGCTCTGGCGGCCCAACGCATCCACAAACGCCGCCGACATCTTGTCCGCGTCGAGCTCGCCGCGCCCGATCGAGGCGAGAAACCGCTCAAACCGGTACACGCGCAGCTCCTTCTGCGTGATGCCGCCCTGCTCAAGGAGCTTCCAAAGCCCGAGGTTGATCTCCGAATACAGGGCGAGCCGCTCCGCCGTCGCCTCCAGCCCCATCTCTTCGCAGGCGAGCGCGAAAGCGTTTTCCTCTGCGCGCCCAAAGTCAAAAATCGTGTCGTCCGCGTCGCAGAGCAGCACGTCATATCGTCTGTTCATCTCGTGATCCTCCATAGGGTTCAGATTCAGTCTTATTGTATCACAGTTTGGCGAAATAGAAAAGACGGGGAAAAGCAGGATGCAAACAACCCACCGCAGCCTTCGACCGCGATGGATTGCCGATTCGATTCTTTTCTTTCGGTTTTTTCTTGTCGATTCTTTCCGTCCGGAGGTCAGTCGTCCTGCCCCAAATCGCTCCTGCGCCCGGAGATCAGATCCACATTCTCGTAGCGCTCCGCATCGTCGATGAGCGCGCTGAGGCCGTGGGCCACGCACAGGGCGGGCTCATCCGCCAGCTTGGTCTGAATCTTGAGCTGATCGGTCAGCACCTCGCCAAGCCCGAAGAGCTGCGCGCCGCCTCCGCTGAGCGTGATGCCCTCGTCAAAGATGTCGCTGGCAAGCTCAGGCGGCGTGCGCTCGATGATCCTGTGCAGGTCGTTGACCAGCGCGCGCAGGGGCTCGGCGAGCGCCTCGATCATCTCCTCGGAGCTGACCGAAACCGCGCGCGGGAGCCCCGAAACGAGGCTGCGTCCGCAGGCGTCCATCTCGAGCTTCGCCCCGCGCATGCGCGCCGAGCCGATGTTGATCTTGAGCTCCTCCGCCGTGCGCGCGCCGATGAGCAGATTGTGCTTTTTGCGCAGGTAATCGACGATGGCGTCGTCAAACTGGTCGCCGCCATTGTCCAGGATGTCCCAGACGATCTGGTGCCCCATCGAGAAGACGGAAACATTCGTGCGCCCGCCGCCGATATCGATGTTCATGCGCCCGTAGGGCTGGTCGATGCGCAGGCCGCCGCCGATGGCGGAGGCCACGCTCTCGTCGACCGGCACGACGCTTCGCACGCCCGCGTCCACCAGCACATCGACCAGCGTCTGGCGTTCGCTGGGGGCCATGCCGCCCGGGAGCGCCAGCAGCAGGCGCGGCCGGAACGCCGCGCGCTTGCCAATCACCTTGCGCATCAGATAGCGCAGCATCTTGCTGACCAGATCGAAGCTGCGGATGCGCCCCTCTCGCAGCGGGCGCTCCACGATCAGCCCTGCGGGCGTGCGTCCGTACATGCGCTGCGCCTCCTCGCCCACGGCGATGACGTCGCGCGTCTGCCTGTCGTAGGCCACATAGGAGGGCTCGCTGAGGACGAGCCCCTTCCCCCTGACCACGATGTGCAGCATCGAGGTGCCCAGATCCATTCCCAGTTCATCCACGCCAAACATGCTCTTTGTACTCCTTTACCTGCTCTTCATGCGCGCATAGCGCCGCCTTGTCGCTTCGCCGCCGCGCAGGTGCCGCTCCGCCTTGTTGCGGCTCAGCACGGCGTTTACCTCCCGCGCCAGCGCGCCCGAAAGCTGCGGCAGCCGCGTCTGCAAGTCCTTATGCACCGTCGATTTGGATACCCCCAGCACCCGAGCGGCCTGACGAACCGTCGCCCCGGTGGAGGCGATGTATTCCGCGGCCTTCAGCACCCTGCGCTCGATCGCCTGATTCACGCGCATCCCCCCCAGACAGTCTCGGCAATCCGGGCTATCCTATGCGTGTCGGGGGGATTCCTGCCCAGAAACCGTTCGCGCGCTTCGCGGTGACAGGGCATATACGATCAGGAGGAAAAGTAGGAAAGCGCCCGCTGCTCCTCGCCGGCGTAGAGCACGGCCTCCAGCGTCAGGCCGCGCGCCGGGGCCGTCTGCCCCAGGGCGAGCCGGTCGCCCGTCCGGATGGCGCGGGCGATGGCCCCGCCCTCGCGTTTGCCGCAGCCGACCTCCGCGAGCGTGCCTGCGATGATGCGCACCATATTGTATAGAAAACCGTCGCCGAGGATCGTCAGCGTCACCTCGCCGCCCCGGCGCGAAACGCTCACGCGGTACATCGTGCGAACGGTGCTCCGGGCGGCGCTGCCGCTGGCGGCAAAGGCGGCAAAATCATGCGTGCCCACAAGCGCGCGCGCCTCCTCATCCATCGCGCGCTCGTCGAGCGGAACGGGCCAGTGCGCGGCGTATTGCCTGCCCAGCGCGCGGTCGTGGCGCTCGTTGTAAAAGGTGTAGCGGTAGACCTTCCCGCACGCGCTGTAGCGGGCGTGAAACCCCGCCGGCGCGAGAGCGCTCTCCCTGACGCGGATGTCCGGCGGGAGCGCGGTGTTGAGCGCGAAGGCGAGCTTATCCGCCGGGATGCGCGTCGCGCTGTCCACATGCGCGCACAGGCCGCGCGCGTGAACGCCAGCATCCGTCCGGCTGGAACCGACGACCGAGACGCTCTCGCCCGTCAGGCGCTGCAGCGCGCGCTCCAGCTCCTGCTGGACGCTCGGGCCGTTTTGCTGGCGCTGCCAGCCGCAGTAGGCCGTCCCGTCGTATTCGACGGTGAGCCGGAACCGCCGCTTTCCCTCCGGAGGATCATCCGCAGCGCCGGGCCGGTGCCGGTTGATGAACGTCAGTTCAGCCAAGCAGCCTGCCCTCCGCCAGAACCACGGCGATAAACGCCGCCGTCGCCAGCGCGCCGTAGAGGTCGAGCCGCGTATAGCGCAGCTCGCGCAGGCGCGTGCGGTGTTCGCCGCCGCGGTAACAGCGCGCCTCCATCGCCATCGCCAGGTCGTTCGCCCGGCGGAATGCGCTCACAAACAGCGGAACCAGCAGCGGAATCATCGCCTTTGCGCGGGCAATCAGGTTGCCGGTCTCAAAGTCCGCTCCCCGCGCCATCTGCGCCTTTTGGATCTTGTCCGTCTCCTCAAGCAGCGTCGGGATGAAGCGCAGCGCGATGGTCATCATCATCGCCAGCTCATGCGCCGGGAAATGGA
>JAUNPI010000009.1 GCA_030536875.1 Clostridia bacterium | reverse complement strand
CGACGAGGTGGATATCTACACCATCAGCCTGTCGAACGACGCCTATGCCGCGCTGTTTGAGCGCGGGTTCATGGCCGAGCTGGGCGCGAGCCAGACGCTCAGGGACGCCGTGGCGGCGATGTACCCCATCATGCAGGACGCCGTGACCAAGGACGGCGAGCTTTACGCCGTGCCGATGTCATCCAATGGTTCCTGCCTGACGCTCAACGAGACGCTGCTCACCGAGAAGCTAGGCTTTACGCAGGAGGAGCTTCCCAAGACATGGCTGGATCTGCTGGGGATGCTCGCGAAGCTGGCGGACGGCAGGATGGAGGACGTGCCGGAGGTGACGCTCCTCGATCCCTACTACATCGAGCGCGACGCGAAGTTCAACGTCTTCTATAACATGCTCGGCGACTATTTCCTCTGGCTGGATGAGAGCGAGGAGAATGTAAAGCGCGGCAGCGAGGTGCTCGTCGCGCTCTGCGAGGCGTTTGATGCCATCGACTGGTCGGGCTTCGGCATGCCGCAGGAATATGAGGACGATCAGGTCTGGGACTGGAACGGGGAAAACATCATCATGAGCACCAATGGCGTCGGCATCAATTACTACTATGAGGATCAGCAGGTCATGACGCCGCTGGCGATCGAGGGCGAGCCGAAAATCGGCCTCGAGCTGAGGGTGGCGTTCGTCAACCCCTTCTCCAAGCATCGCGAGGCGGCGATCGAATACCTCGAGATGGCCTATGGGGCGATGGATGAGACGACGAAGATGGCGCTGTGCCCGGAGATGAACGACCCGGTGGAAAACAAATACTACGAGGAAAATATCGAGAGCTTCGACAAGAACATCGCGGACATGAAAGAGGCGATGGAAAAGAGCGAGGACGAGGACAACCGCGAGCAGCTCGCCCAGAGCATCGAGGAGATGGAGAGCTACCGCGACGAGTTCATCGAAAACATGCGCTGGGATGTCTCGCCCGAGCAGATTGAGCGCTACCGCAAGCTGGGCGAACACTTCGCCATCTCCGGCCAGAGCGTCTGGAGCAGCGGCTCCAGCGAGCAGGTGTCGCAATATCTGGACGGCGCGATCACCGCGCAGCAGCTGGCCTCGGAGCTGGAAAAGACGCTCCAGATGAAGCGGCTTGAGGGGATGTAAGCTTGTTTACAAAGAAAAAATCCGTCCTGCTGTTCCTCTTGCCGGGCCTTGCGATGCTGACGCTGTTTTACATCGCGCCGTTTATCGGCGGCATCGGCTACAGCCTGACGGACGGCAGCTACAAGAACGAATTTGTGGGCCTGGCCAACTACCGCGCGCTGTGGCAGAACAGCATGTTTCAGCTGGGCCTCAAAAACACGATGGAGCTTTCGCTGATCTGCGCGCCGCTTTTGTGGGTGCTCTCATTTTTGCTGGCGGCGGCGCTGGGGGCGATCAAGCCGTTCGGCGGGTTTTTCCGCTCGAGCGTGCTGATGCCGTATCTGACGCCGTCCTCGGCGATCCTGCTGGTCTGGCTGGTGATCTTCGATTACGGCGGGCCGGTCAACCGCGTGCTGGTCTCGCTGGGGCTCGAGCGGGTCATGTGGCTGCAGAGCGGCGCGCTGCGCCTGCCTGTCGTGCTCATGTTTCTCTGGAAAAACCTGGGCTTTTGCCTGGTGATCTTTCTGGCGGCGCTCCAGTCGATTCCGGAACCGCTCTACGAGTATGCGCAGCTCGAGGGCGCGGGGTTTTTCACCCGCGCCTTCGGGATCACGCTGCCGCTGATTCTGCCCAGCGCGTTCCTGGTGTTCGTGCTCGCGTGGATCAACGCGTTTAAGATCTTTAAGGAAGTCTATTTCATCGCCGGCGCGTATCCGGATTATTCGGTCTACACGCTGCAAAACTATATGAACAACATGTTCGGCAAGCTGAACTATCAGGACGTGACGGCGGCCGCCTATTCCTTTGCCGCGATCGTTTTGGTGCTCTTCGGCGTGCTGTTCTTTGCCCAGCGCCGGGCGGCGCACGGGCTGAGCTAAGGGGAGGGCGTATGGACAAAGCGGCGACATACGGCGCGCGCAGGCCGGGAAGGCGGCGCGTACGCCGACTCAAAAAGCGCCATATCCTGCCGAGGCTCCTGCTGACGCTGCTGGCGCTCATCATCCTTTTGCCCGTGTTTGTGACGGGGCTGTATTCGTTTTTCTCCCCGGAGGAGATCAAGGCGTTTATGGAGACGCGCGGCAGCTTCGACGCCTCCTCGCTCATGGAGGTCAAGCTCGCGCCGGACATGTTCTCCCTGAGCCAGTATTACCATATTCTCATCGAGGATATGACCATTCTGCGCTACTTCGTCAACTCGGCGATGTACGCGGGCGCGATCCTTCTGGGGCAGGCGCTGCTGATCCCGATGATGGCCTACGCGCTCTCGCGCTTCCGCTTTCCGGGGCGCGACGCGCTGTTCTTTCTGGTGATCATGCTGATGCTTCTGCCGTTTCAGGTGACGATGGTGCCTAACGTGCTGACGCTGCGCAGCCTCGGGCTGCTGGACACCGTTTGGGCGATCATTCTGCCGATGGCGATTCAGCCGTTTTACATCTTCCTCGTGCGCCAGTACATGGTTTCGCTGCCCTCGGAGATGATCGGGGCGGCGCAGATCGACGGCGCGGGCACGGTGCGCTGCTTCTTCCACCTCGTGCTGCCGGTGTGCAAGCCGATTCTCGGCTGCGCGGCGGCGCTCTCGTTTGCCGACTGCTGGAATCTGGTGGAGCAGCCGCTGACGTATCTGACCACGAACACGCAGCTCTATCCGCTCTCGGTGGTCTTCAACCAGCTGACCGAGACGAGCACGGGCGTGGAGTTTGCGGGGGCGGCGCTCTATACGCTGCCTGCGCTGCTGATCTATCTGTTCTTCCAAGAGGACATCCTCACGGGCGTGCAGCTGACGGAACTCAAATGACGGAGCGAATAAAGATATGAAGAAATTTGCCATCAAGGGTCTTGTGGCGCTGGCGGTGGTCGTCGCGCTGTGCATGTTTTTCTCCGGGACGATTAAGACGATCTCCACCGCCAAGGTGAAGCTGGTGACCGCCAAATCCGGCAAGCTGGAGGAGCAGATTAAGCTCAAGGGCACGCTCGTCTTTCCGGAGACGGAGGATATCGTGCTCACGGGGCTGACCGGGGAGAGGACGGTTACGGTGAAACGCGTGCGCGTGGCGAAGGGACGCTTGGTCGAAAAGGGCGACGTGCTCTTTGAGGCGGAGGTCGCCGGCTATGACAGCGCGATGGAAACCCTTCAGAAGGAATGCGACGACGCGCAGAAGCAGCTGCTCGACCTGGAGCGCAAAAACGGCGAGCTGCGCCTCAAGCGCACGGAAGAAATCTGGATCGAGGCATATGACGCGCTCGCCGAAGCGAGGGCCGCGCAGCTGACGGCGCGCACGGCGCTCGAGGTGGCCGCGCGCATGGCGGGCGTCTCGCTCGAGGACGGCCGCCTTCCGGAAGACGTGGGGGACGAGGAGCTCCTCGCCGCGCAGGAGGCGCTTGACGCGGCGAAAGCCGGCGTGGAGAGCGCCGAGACGCGCTTTTCGAGCGCGAACCGCCTGGGTATCAGCGAGGACGTGGTGACCTATGTGACCACGTCGCGCGAGCTGGAGCAGAAGCTGGAAAAGGCGCAGGAGGACATCGCCGAGCTGACCGTGCTGGGCGAGACGGCGAAAAACGTCTTGGCGCCGCACGACGGCTATATCGTGGAGATCAACGTGAAGGCGGGCGACACGCTGGGCGCGCAGACGGTCGCCATCGTCATGAGCGCGGAGGACGCCAAGGGCGTCATGCGCGCGGACACCAGCGAGCTCACGCGCAAGATCGACACGGGCACGCAGGTTTCCATCAGCCGCGACGGCGGCAAGAGCGTCGCCAAGAAGACGACGGACAGCGGAACCAGCGAGGAGGGCAAGCCCTACGTCGACGTGGAGCTCTCCGACAAGGACATCAAGAGCCTCGGCGGCGCGGCCTCGCTCATGAGCGCACAGGTGGACATGGTCGCCAGCTATCGCGCTGGCAGCTCGACGACGCTGCTGCCGGTCAGCGCCGTGCGCGGCACGGGCGAGAGCCGGTATGTCTATGTGGTCAATGAAGAGCGCAATGCGCTGGGCGAGCAGACGCTCAAGATCAGCAAGCTGGACGTCCACGTCCTCGCCGAGGTGGGCAGCACGGCCTCCATCGAGGAGGATTTGGGCCGCCAGCGCGTGGCCTACATGGAGGACCGCGCGATCTCCGAGGGGTCCGAGGTCATGGTCTACGCGCAGTGAGCGCAGGAGGGGACGGGATGAAAGCCAATCAACCTGCCCGGCGGCATCGGGGGGCGCTGCTCCTCACGCTGGGCGTGCTGCTCATGCTGCTGGGCGGTTACGTGCTCCTGACGTCGCCGGATCTGCTCGAGTACATCCTGCCGGCCCCCGCGGCCGACACGGAGGGCGAAGGGCTCGCCTCGCTCTATGAACAGGGGCAGGAGCAGCTTGCCTCCATCGCCGATTCGTTTACGGCCTATGGCATCGGCGCAAGGGCGCAGGGCCAAGGCGTCAGCGCGGGCGAGACAAAATCCGTGACGGCGACGGTATACGCCGTGGGGGCGGGCTATTTCGACGTCGTCCACGAGACGCTTGTCGATGGGCGGCTGATCAGCGAGACCGACGTGAGCCGGGCGCAGAACGTGCTGGTGATTGAGGAGCGCGCCGCGATTGCCCTCTTTTCGGGGGAAAATCCCATCGGCGGCGAGGTGAGCATCGCGGGGGAAACCTACGAGGTTGCGGGTGTCGTCCGCGCCGGGCGCAGGATCGGCGAGGCGGACGAATATGTCGTCTACATGCCGATTACGGCGGCGAGCCAAAACGCGCTGGGCATGCAGACGGTGGAATGTGTCGCCAAGGGAACGGACGAGATCGCCTCTTCCATTCTCATGAAGGATACGCTTTCGAGCTGGCAGAGCGGCGGCAGCTTCTACAGCCTGTCCAAGCTCAAGCTTGGGGCCGCCATGCCGCTGCGCTGGGCCATTCTCGCCGTGGGCGTGCTCGTGCTGCTCGGGCTTTTGCGCCGGCTGAACGCCGTGGCATGGGGGCGGATCTGCTACTACGCCGAACAGCTCAGAACCCGCTATGCGAGGCATATGCTCGGCGGGATGGCGGCCAGCTTCCTGCTCTGCGCGGCGGGGTATGCGGCGCTGCTGGCGCTCACGTGGGCGCTGGCGTCGTTCTCCATAAAGCCGCTGTACGTGTTCACGGAGTGGGTGCCGGAGGTGATCGTGGAGATTTCCTCACTCGTTTCGCGATTCTGGTCGCTGAACGCGCAAAACGCCGCCGCCGTGCGCTATGTCAGCCGCGACGTCTGCCGCGTGGAGCTGGGGCAGGGGCTGCTGCGCTGGGGCATGATGGCGGCGCTGCTGGGGCTCTCGCTCCACGGCGTGCCGTGGCTGAACCGCGTGATCGAGATGCCGAAAATGAAAAAAGAGCGGTAAGAACAAAATCAATGAGACGGCGGCTTGGAATGACCGCCGTCTTTTTTGTATGGCGAAGCGCTCACGCGCAGAGGATGCCCCCTTCTGCCCGCCCGGACGGAAGGAAATAGCCGGTCATCTGTCGGCGACGACCATCGTCGAGATGGCGTTGTAGGCGGAGCCGCTGTTGATCAGGAAGACCGTGTAATTCGTGCCGCTCTGCACGTTCAGGTAGAGCGTGGCGACGGTGTTGGCGATGGGCGTTGCGCCGATGTAGGCCGAGTCCAGACTCTCGATATCGGTATAGGCGGGCGTGGGCAGCAGGTTCGTCTCCGCAAAGAGGAACTGGTAGGCGCCGGGGGCGATGCGCTTGTAGCTTGTCGTCTCCTTGAAGCGCACGTCGGCATAGATCACCCGCCCGTCGCTGAGCAGCACATCCATCGCGCCGCTGTTGTAGGCGAGGTTGCTGACGCGGAAATTGGCCGTGCGCCCGGTGGGCGGGCAGCAGAGGTCGGAAATCTGGATGAGGTCGAGCCCGCCTGCGCGGTTGATGATCGCCACGGTGGAGCGGCTGCCGGCCTCGAAGGGGAGCGTCTTTTGCAGGTAGATGTAGCCGTCCGTTCCGGTGACGGTGACGATATGGTAGCCGGAGGACACGCGCCTGTAGGCGGAGACCGACTGCGCGTTGAGCAGGCCGGCTACGCGCGTATTGTCCACAAACACGCGGAACGGAGCGTAGCCATAGGCGGCGTTTAAAAACCGCACGGCGGCGTAGCTGACCTGCAGAGGCGGGTAGAGGCCCGTGCCGGGCAGGGGCTGAATGCCTGTGTTCGGCGGCACGGAGGGCTGAAGCGGGCCGGTGCATGTGGGGCATGAGGGCGTGGGGCGGCTGGGCGTGGGCTGCGTGTCAAAAGGCGGAAGGGGGCCGCCCTCGCCGGGGTTGGGAAGCAGGTCGCTGATCAGGTCGTCGTAATCGCCGGGCTGGGAACCGTCTTCGGGCAGCTGCACGACGATATCCTGATTTTCATCGTCGGGAAAGACGATGACGATGTCGTCCGAAGCGGGGGCGCGGGTGACCGGCGTCTGCTGCTCCTCACCGGCGGAGGAAGAGCTTCTCTCTTCGGAATCCGACTGCGGCGTGACAGGAAGATCTCGATTTTCCATATGTTCTGGCGGAAGCGCGGGCTTCCGCCGTCCTCCTTTCTGCGGGATACTGCCATTGTATTCCGGGCAAAGGGAACGCGTGAGGCATAGGGAAGGAGCCGCACGGCGGCGAATGCGGAGCAGGCTTATTCGATTGCCAAAAATTTTCGCAAAGAAATTCCGAAAAACGTGCAAAAAATGCGGGGTTTCCCGCGTCTAATAAATAGAGGGATTCCCAAGGGCTTGTTTCGCGCGCCGCCGAAAAATTTTTTCAAAATTTTCCAAAAGCTGTCAGGATTTGGCTGCCGCACGGAATAATCCCATATAAGACTTTTTTGGAAGGGCTGCCAACGCGGCCCCGGAGGGAGATTGCACCATGAAGAAGAAGGTTCAAAAGAGCGTCTGCGCTGCGCTGGTGGCGGCGGCGCTGATGGGCAGCGTGCCGACGGCGTCGGCGCTGAGCTATCAGCAGGGCGACGAGGCGGAGGAGATCAAGACCATTCAGACGGCGCTGACCGAGCTCGACCTCTATTATGTGGAGATCACCGGGCATTTTGGCAAGCGCACGGCGGCGGCGGTCAAAAAGTTCCAGAAGAAGGTCGGCCTGCCGCAGACGGGCATTGTCGACAACGACACCAGAGAGCTGCTCTATCTGCGCGCGGGCGTGACGTCTTCGGGCTCCGGCAGCAGCTCGGCGGCGACCGTCACCGGCGGGGTGACGAGCTCCGGGACGATCAGCACCAATCTCGTGCTGCGCGAGGGCAGCCGCGGCGACGCGGTCACCGCGCTTCAGGAACAGCTGCAATCGCTCCAATACTTCACAGGGACGGTCACCGGGCATTACGGGCGGCTGACGAAGGAGGCCGTGCGCCTGTTCCAGAAGGATCACGATCTCGACGCGGACGGCGTCGCGGGGCGGCGCACGCTCACGGCGCTCGCAGAAATCAAGACGGGCGCATCCTCCGGCAGCACGACGACGCCGACGACGCCGAGCACCGGCACAACAACGACGCCAAGCACCGGTACGACGACTGCCACCACGCCGAGCTTGTCGCTTTTGAATGTCGGGACGCTGAACACGGAGCGCGTGCTGCGCCGCAGGAGCAATTCCGGCTATGTGACGCGGCTGCAAAACGCGCTGAACGCGCTGGGTTACTTCAAGGAGACGTCCACGGGCTACTTCGGCAGCGTGACTGAGGAGGCGGTGATCGCCTACCAGAAGGCGAAGGGGCTCACGGCGGACGGCATTGCGGGCCGCGCGACGCTGACGGCGATCAACGAGGACATCGCCAAGGGAACGGTCGTGCTCGCTTCGGGGTCGATCGACTGACAGACGAAAAGAAACGAGGTTGTCGGGCTCATTCCGAATATTCTGAGAAAGAAAAAACTAAGCAAATCAAGCTTTTGAAGAGCTTGGGGCTCTGCCCCAACGCCCCGCCAAAGGGCTTTCCGATCGCCCTTTGGAAACCTTCGGGCGCAAATAACTTAGTTTTTCCTTAGAATATCGGGATTCTTATCCTGACAGCCCCGTTTTTTTGATGCGCTTTTTTGGGCTTGGCATAGATGCGCCGCGCGCCGGGCAGGGCGCAGTCCCCCTAGGCGCGCAGCCCATGCGCTCAGGCGTCGAAGGCCTCTTCGTACACCGCGTCCAGCGAGTACATATCGCCCGGGCGCTTTTCGCGCCCGATCCAGCGCCCGTCCGTGAAATCCGGAACGGGGACGGGCATGGAGCCCATCACGATGGATTGCTCGCTCAGGCAGGTGACGGCCATCCAGCTCGCCGCGTCGTAGACGTCGATGGGGAACGGCACGCCTTTTTGGATGGACTCGATGAACGCGCGCAGAACGAGGTAATCCATGCCGCCGTGACCGCCGCGCAGGCCGAATTCGCGGTATTCGCGCCAGAGCGGATGCTCGTATTCCTGCATGTATTTCTTGTCCGGCTCCCACTCGTGCATCCAGTTCTTGGGATCGACCGGGGTGCGGCCCTCGAGATAGATGCCGTGGTTGTCCTCCTGCCAGACGCCCTTGAGGCCCTGCAGATAGCCGCCGCGGGAATAGGGGCGGGGGAGCGTGCAGTCGTGCGTAAGCAGGATGGTTTCCCCGCCGGCGCAGCGGATCATCGTGGTGACGATGTCGCCCTCGGCGAATTTCGCCTTGCAGAGCGGAGAATCGGGGCGATGCTCCTTCAACCACGCGTGCTCGCCGAGACCCTTGGAGGCCATCGAGACGAGGGAGAGCATGCGGTTGCCCCGGTTCAGATTCAGATAGCCCGCAATCGGGCCGAGCTCATGGGTGGGATAGAGCTCGCCGTTTCTGTGCATGAAATTCTGCTGGCGATAGTGATGGGTGATGTCGCCCTCGCCGATCTCATCGCGCAGGTCGTGCTGATAGCCGCCCCGGCAGTGAACCAATTCGCCGAACACGCCCTTTTTGGCCATGTTGAGCAGGGCCATCTCCGTGTCGTTGTAGCAGCAGTTTTCCAGCAGCATGACGGGCACGCCGGTCTGCTCGCTCGTGCGCACGAGCTGCCAGCATTCCTCCACCGAGGAAGCGCCGCCGACCTCCATGCCCACGATTTTGCCGTGCCGCATGGCGTCCACGGCGATGAGCACGTGCGTCGTCCAGCTCGTCATGATGACGACGGCCTCCACGTCCTCGCGCGCGTTCACCTCGCGATAATCCGTCGTGCCGAAGGGGCGGACGCCGCGCGCCTTGAAGGCGCGCTCCTGCGCTTTCTGAACGCGATCCTCATAGATATCGCACACGGCGGCGATTTCGACGTCCGGCATGGTCAGCAGCACATCCAGCTGAGGAATACCGCGAAAGCCGAGGCCGATCACCCCCACGCGCACGGTGCGGCCCGCGATTCCCAATTTCATCAGGCAGATCCTCCTTTGTCATTTTTTGAGCAGGGATATCATAGCGCAAAACAAGGGGATTTTCAAGGCCTCTTCCGGCGTTTGGGGCGGAAAGCGTATCCGAATTTGCATCCGAAAATGCGCGACGAAAGACACGCTGCGAAAGATACGCTATATGAAGGGGAGAGGCTGGTTTTGCAGACAAAAGAGCCGCCCTCCCCTGCGGAGGGCGGCCAGGCAAACGAATGGGGGAAATGGAATTACCAGCCGTACTTGGCGGCGTATTCCTCGACGACCTCGGTCGCCGGATCGTAGTAGACCGCGGCGCGGGCCTTCATATCGGCGAACATGTCGGCCACGGGCTCGGTGCCGCTGATGATCTGCCAATATTCGGCGGTGAAGTTGAAGGCCGTGGTGTCGGTGACGACGGTGTCCTCAATCAGCATCGGGCCGACCTCCGGATACACCGGATCGACATTGCGGATGGCGCAGGCCTTGGCGTTGAGCGCCTTGGTCTCGTCGTTGTACTCGTCGAAGTACTCGACGTTCTCGTAGGCGGCCAGCTCGAAGCCCCAGCTGGTCCAGTGCGTGGTGGCGATAGAGGGATACTTGGTGGTCAGCAGGGGCGCGTTGCCGTTCTCATCGCGGACGAGGGAGATGCTGCCGTCCTCGTTGCGGACGTAATCTTCACCCTCCAGGCCCATGCGCAGCAGCTGGCCTTCCTCGGTGAGCAGATACTCATAGTAGGCGAGGAAGCGATCCATCTTCTCCTCGGTGATTTCCGGGGCGAACATGATGGCGACCATGCAGTTGATGTAGGCTTCCATGCGCGGGGCGTCGCCCTTGTTGTTGCCAAGGGACGGGATCACGTCGATGCGGTCGAACGGGTTGCAGTCCGGGTTCGCAGCGCCATAATAATCGACGGCCACGTCGTTGATCCAGTCCGCATCGGCGTTGCGCACGCAGACGCCGAACGTGTTGGAGGAGAATTTCTGCAGGCCGGTCTTCCAAGTGGTGGCGGCGAAGTCCGGATCGATGGAGCCGTCTTCATACATCTTGCGCAGCCACTCGAGCACCACGATGTTGCTGTCGTCCAGCGCGCCGAAGAACCAGTGGCCGTCGGCGTCCTTGTTCCAATAGCGGTTGGAAACGCCGGTGGAGGCGAAGAAGTAGCGCAGCGTGCCCAAGCCGTCGCCGGTCAGGCCGTAGGTGTCGTTGACGCCGTTGCCGTCCGGGTCGTTGTAGGTGAACGCATGGCAGACCTCATAGAGCTCTTCCCACGTGGTGGGCATCTCCATGCCGACGGCCTCCAGCCAGTCCTTGCGGATGAACAGACCCTTGCGCTCGGCCTTGTAGATGTCCAGATCGACGGAGTCGAGCTTGGGCAGGAAGTAATAGCCGTCGTACATGTTATGGACGATCTGGGAGGAGGTGACCTCCTCCAGCAGCGCCTTGGTCAGCGGATACTTCTCCAGCAGCTCCTCCGGGATCTCGGCGACGAGCTCCTCCGGGATGAACTGGGTGATCTCCTGCGGATAGTAAAGGATATCCGCGGTGAAGACCTCGGGCAGCACGCCGTCCACAGCGGCAAGCTGGGTGACGGCGAAATCATTGTTGTAGTAGTTGGTTTCGCTCTGCTGGAAAGCGATGCCAAAGTTTTCCTCGATGAAAGCGGCGACCTTATCGGTGGCCGGATCCCAAGTGAAGGGGTCGACGTCGCTGTCGGCGGTGATCGTCAGGACGTCGCCGTCATACGCGAGCGCGCAGGCGGCCGTCGCCATCATCGCCAGAGCGAGGACGAGGGTAAGCAGTTTCTTCATAACAAATCTTCCTCCTTGTCAAACTATTGTGAGCCTTTCGGCGGACAACCAAAGCGATCAGCCCTTCACGGCGCCGATGGTGACGCCCTTTTCAAAGTACTTCTGGATGAAGGGGTAGATGATGACCATCGGCAGCGCGGTGGCCACGGCGCAGGCCATCTTGAGGCCCGCCTCGTTGAGGTAGATGCGTTTGCCGCTGGCGTCGCGCAGGCCCTCGAGGGCCTGCATCTCCGCCGGCTTGGATTCCTGAAGGACGTAGTTGCGCACGATCAGCTGCAGCGGATAGAGTTTCTCGTTGCGCATGTACAGCTGCGCGGAGAACCAGCTGTTCCACAGGCCGACGGCCACGAACATGGCGATGGTCGCCAGCGTCGGAATGGAGAGCGGGTAGATGATCTTAAAGAGGATGACGAACTCGTTGGCACCGTCGATCTTGGCGGATTCCTCCAGCGAGGCGGGCAGCTGCTTGAAGAACGAGCGCACGATGATGAAGTTGAACACGCTCACCGTGCCGGGCAGAATCAGCGCCAGCAGGTTGTTGGAGAGATTCAGCGTTTTGGTGATGTTGTAATAGGTCGGGATGAGGCCGCCGGAGAAGAACATCGTGATCAGCAGATAGATCATGAAGAACTTGTGGCCGCGCAGCGTCGGCTTGCTCAGGCCGTAGGCCAGCATCGAGGTCACCAGCGTGGAAAGGAACGTGCCGGTGATGGTGATGAAGAACGTGACGGCGTAGGCGCGCGGGATGGTCGGCGTGCCGAACATATACTTATAGGCCTCCAGCGTGGGCTCGCTGGGGAAGATGATATACGGCTCGCGCATGTACTCGGCGTTGCTGGTCAGCGAGATCGAAAAGATGTTGAAGAATGGGAAGATGATCGCCACCGCGATGAGGATAAACAGGGCGACGTTGAAAAAATCGAACAGGCGCTCGCCGATGGAGAGCTTGATCTTGTTCTTGCCGTATTTGGGCAGGTGGGCGTGTTTGCTCATGAAGATGACCTCCTTTTCTCTTTAGACTGCCGATCAGAAGAAGCCTTCGCCGGACATCTTCTTGACGGCGAAGTTGCTGGCGAACAGGAGGATGCAGTTGACCACCTGCTGGAACAGGCCGATGGCGGTCGAGAGATCATACTCGCCCTTGGAGACGCCCATGTCGTAGACGTAGGTATCGATGACCTGCGCCACGGTGGTCTTCGTCGCGTCGGTGCGCAGGTTCATGATCTGGTCGAAGTTGGCGCCCATGACGGAGCCGACGTTGAGGATCAGCATCGTGGTGACCGAGAAGGCGATGGCCGGCAGCGTGATGTGGAGACACTGCTGGAAGCGGTTTGCGCCGTCCAGATACGCGGCCTCGTACATCTCCTGATCGACGCCCGCGATGGCGGCCATATAGATGATGGTGCCCCAGCCGGCCTCCTTCCAGATGCTGGTGCCGTAGAGCATGCCATAGAACATGTTCGGGTCGGAGAGCAGGTTGATGGAGGAGAGGCCCAGCGACATGAGCAGCTTGTTGACCAGACCGTTGGTGATGGAAAAGAGCGAGAAGAGCAGCGAATACATGATGACCCAGCTGACAAAGTGGGGCAGGTAGATGATGGTCTGCACCACCTTGCGGTAGCGGGTGCTCTTGAGCTCGTTGAGCAGCAGCGCCAGGATGATCGGGATCGGGAAGGTGATCAGCAGCTGCGTGACGCCGATGAACAGCGTGTTGCCGATGACGCTGCCCGCGATGGCGCGCCCGAAGAAGCGGGTGAACTGATCCATCCCGCACCAGGGCGAGAACATGATGCCGCTTTTGATCTTGTAATCCTTGAAGGCGAGGATGATGCCGTACATCGGCATGTAGCTGAAGACGAACACCACCAGAATGCCCGGCAGGATCAGCAGGTAGAGATATTTGTCTCGCTTGAGATCGCGCAGCAGGGGCGCGGAGGCGGGCTTGAGGCTGGGCAGCGTGAAAAACGCGATCACGGAAACGACAAAAAGAGCTCCCCCCAGGGCGGCCATAACCGCAGGGCCAAGGCCATAGGTCATGAAGTCCCAGTCTTTTTTGCCGACAATGCCGGTGATGGCGACATACCAAATGCCGCCGCCCGCCACGAGCAGAAGGGAGAGCGCAAAGATCGCCTTAAAGAGGGTGAGCGCTTTGGTGGTTTTAGGGGGGGTGATTTGGATCCCCGGCCCGGACATCGATGCCTGCATGGAATCAACTCCTCTGTGGGTTCGCCCGCGCCATGCGGCAGAGCCGAAGTTTGGGCAACTCTTTTCTTAACATTATAGTTCACAATAGCCAAAACGTCAATTAAGAAATGCAAGACTTGCGAAATTTCTTAAATATGAAGGTCAACCGGGGGTAAAATGCGCCTTTTGTTCGGAAAAGATGCGGACACAATTTGTTGGGGTTTTCCACACGCGCAAGCTCGGGCGGAATTCCTGCCGTTTTTGACGTTGACACTTTGGCAGCGGCCTCCTATAATAGAGGCAAATAACCGGCGATGCGCCGGAAACAAAGGACGGAAGAGGCATGGCCAACCCAAACGCAGTGATGTTGGAACCGAATGGATTTGTGACGGCATATGGCAAGGCATGGGCGTTTGACCCCGCTTTTGAGCCCCGGATCGTGCTGAAGGACGGGAGAAGCATTCCCTTCGCCAGCGCCCAAAGGGCGGAGAGGACGCCGATTTCAACCGGCCTTGGCGCGGGGGAGCGCGTGCGCTACGCGGATTTCGCCGAATGCGGGGGCTTGACGTTTGAAACGCAGGCGCTCGTGGACGGCACGACGGGATTTGTTCACTGCACGTTTGTCCCGCTGGATATGGCGGGGCTTGACGTCAAGGAGGTTTTGTGGCCCGCGCCGCTTGCGGCGGACGGAGAGGGCGCCTATGCGGTGCTCAACACCATGCAGGGCCAGCTGCTGCCCAGCGATTGGCCCGAGGAGATCGGCTCCAAGCTGCCCTTTGGCGGGCAGATGGGCAGCGAGAGCGCCTATATGCCGTGGTGGGGCGAGATCACGCCGCAGGGCGGCTATCTCTGCTATGCCCGCCACTTCTGGGACGACGCCTATACCGTCGATCACCCGGCGGGCGGGCCGACGCGCGTCTACATCCGCCACCTGCCTTCGCTGGGGCAGATGCGCTATGCGCGCACGGTGACCTACGCCTTCGTGCCCGCCGGAAGCGACTACGTGACGCTGTGCAAGCTCTACCGAACGATGGTGGACGAGGAGGGAAGGGCGCGCACGCTGCGGGAGAAGGCCGCCGCCAACCCGAACGTGCAAAAGCTTGTCGGCTGCTGCGTCATGCATGTGCCGGGCAAGACGCATATCACGAAGGATTCCGCCTTCTACAACGCGGAGCAGCCGGAGAAGAACGACTCGCTTTATCCCTTCTCCGTCTGGGAGGAGCGCGTGCGCCGGCTCCACGGCATGGGCGTCGACAGGCTGTATCTGCATCAGGACGGCTGGGGGCAGCCCGGCTACGACAACCAGCATCCGGATTATCTGCCGCCCTGCCGCGAGATGGGCGGCTGGGAGGGCATGAAGTCCCTCTCCGATACCATGCGGGAGCTGGGCTACATGTTCGGCATCCACGACCAGTACCGCGACTATTACCTCGACGCCACGAGCTATGACCCGGACAACGCGGCCATGAGCGCGGACGGCTCCCTCTTTGAGCTGGCGCGCTGGGCCGGCGGGCGGCAGAATTACCTCTGCGCGTCGCTGGCGCCGGACTATGTGCGCCGCAATTTTGAAAAGCTCTTTGCGCACGGCATCCACCTGGAGGGGACGTATCTGGACGTGTTCACCTGCAACGAGCTGGACGAGTGCAAAAACCCGCGCCACCCGATGACCCGCCGCGAGTGCATCGACTACCGCTGCCAATGCCTGCATTATCTGACGGCTCACGGCGTATGCCCCTCCTCCGAGGAGGTCAACGACTGGGCGATGGGCGCGCAGGTCTTCTGCCACTGGGCGCCGTACTTTGGGCAGACGGCGATTCCCGTGCCGCTGTTTAACCTCGTCTATCACGACTGCGTGATCATCCCGTGGATGATGGGCGCGGACGGATGGGGCATTCCGAAGGGGACGACCGGCTTTATGCACGCGCTGCTGTGCGGCGGCATGGGCTACATGAGCGAAACCGCCGAGGGCGAGGCGCTTGAGGAGAACATTCGCCAGTGGCGCGTGAGCCGCGAGCTTCAGGATCACGTGGCGATGGAGAAGATGGTCGGCCACGAGTTCCTCTCGGAGGACCGCGCCGTGCAGCGCACGACGTTCTCGGACGGCACGCAGGTCACCGTGAACTTTGCTGAAAACACCTACGACATCCGCTATCCGCAGGCGTAAATTCCCGCCCTGCGCGAAGGAGCATGTGGAGGAGCATGGCACATGAGCACACTGAGCATCACGACCTACGCGATGAGCGCGGCGGCCCTGGGCCGCGACAACCCGCTGCCGGATCTCGGCGGCGCCTATGACGCGCACGCGGCCATTGCAATCGACGAGGAAACCGTCTCCAAGGAAGAGGCGCGGTATATGGGCTGGGGCCGCGTGAACACCATTTTGCCCTATACGATTCAGGACGGCTATTCTCGAAAGAGAAGGAAGCGCGATTTTAAGGCCGTCGTGCTGGAAAACGAGTACCTGAGGGCCACGTTCCTGCCCCAGCTGGGCGGGCGGCTGTGGTCGCTTTTCGACAAGGACGCCGGGCGCGAGCTGCTGCATGTGAACCCGGTGTTCCAGCCCTGCAACCTCGCGCTGCGCAACGCGTGGATTTCCGGCGGCGTGGAATGGAACTGCGGCATCATCGGGCACACGCCGTTCACTGTGGACGACATGGCCTGCCAGCGCCTTGCGTTTTCGGACGGCACGCCCGCTTTGCGCATGTTCCAATACGAGCGCGTGCGCCATCTGTTTTACCGCGTCGAGGCGTTTTTGCCGGACGGAGCCCGCGAGCTCTACGTGCGCGTTCGCATCGACAACGCCACCCGCGAGGACACCGCCGTCTATTGGTGGAGCAACATGGCGGTCGACGAGCGGGAGGACGTCCGCGTCGTCGTTCCGGCACAGAAGGCGTTCCGCTACGGCTACGGCGGAAAGCTGGCGAAGGTGCCCGTGCCCAAGATGCGCGCGCAGGCGGACAAGCTGCGCGGCGACGCGGCGCGGCTTGCGCGGGAAAACGGGGGCTGGCTCGACTGGGATATCACCAAGACCATGACGCTGCCCCAGTCGATGGACTTCTTCTTCGATGTGCCGCAGGATGTGCGCCCGTTTATCGCCGCGCCCGGCGCGGACGGCTACGGCATGTGCCAGACCTCGACGGGCGAGCTGCGCGGGCGCAAGCTCTTCGTCTGGGGCATGGGCGAGGGCGGACGCCACTGGCAGGAGTTCCTCTCCCGGCCCGGCAGCGCGTATATCGAGTTGCAATCTGGCCTTGCGCACACGCAGCTGGAGCATCTGCCGATGGCGGGCGGCGCGTCGATCAGCTGGCTGGAATCCTACGGCCCGGTCAAGGCGGATCCCGCGCGCGTACACGGGGAAGACTGGGAGCAGGCCGTGCGCGCCGTCGCCTCCGCGCTCGATGAGCAGAGGCCCGCCTGGGCGCTGGAGGATTGGCATGCGCGCGCCAAGCGCGAGCTGGACGGAGCAAACGGCCCCGTCATCCACAAGGGCATGGGCTACGCGCGCTGCGAGCGCGCGCTGCTGGGCGAGGCGTTCGACACGGCGGGGCTCGACCTTTCCGCCATGCGCATGGCCTCGGGCGAGCGGCCCTGGCTGGCGCTGGCCGAGCGCGGGGAATTTCCCTGCCCCGACGCGCTGGAGGAGCCCGCAAGCTATCAGACCGGCGCGGCGTGGGAAAACGCCCTGCGCGCCGCCGCCCAAAGCGGCAAAGCGGACCACTGGTACGCGCATTACCAGCTCGGCGTCATGGCGGATGCCCGAGGGGACTGCGAGTCGGCAAGGGCCGAATACGAGCTCTCGCTTGAGAGGGCAAAGAACCCGTGGGCGCTCCGCTGCCTCGCGCTTGAGGATGCGCGAGAGGGAAACGCGCAGCGCGCCGCCGACCGCCTCTGCGAGGCGGCGCGGATGAAGCCCATCCGGCCCTTGGCGGTGGAGGCGCTTTCGGCGCTGCTCAAGGCGGAGCGATACGGCGAGATGCTGGAGATGACGGCTTCGCTGCCCGAGAGCCTGCGCGCGCTGGGGCGCATTCGGACGTTTGAGATCGCCGCGCTGCTGCGCACCGGCCGGCTTGACGAGGCTGCCGAGCTGCTGGAGAGCCGCATCGTGCTGACCGATGTGCGCGAGGGCGACGTGCTGCTGACCGACCTTTGGTTTGAAATGACGGCCCGGCGCGAAAAGGGCTGCGCGAGCGAAGAGGCCATCGCGTGGGCGAGGGAAAACAGGAAGCCGCCCAAGCATTTGGATTTCAGAATGATTTAAGCAAGGAAGCGCGAAATGCATCAAGAATGGGGCTGTCAGGCTAAGAATCCAGACATTTCAAGCAAAAACTAAGAATTTGTGCCCGAAGGTTTCCAAAGGGCGATCGGAAAGCCCTTTGGCGGGGCGTTGGGGCAGAGCCCCAAGCTCAAGAAAGCCAATGATTCTTAGAAAAATTGCTCTTTGAAATATTCGGAATTAGCCTGACAGCCCCATAGATATTGCGCATGGAAATTTTTTGAAAAAAGGCAAAAAAGGTGAAACATTTTGGCCGGTTCGTTCGTCTATAGAGTAGAGGGCCGCCGATGCGGACTGTCCATGCGGGTCAGCGGATGAAATTGGTGCGCTGCCGCTCCTTTTCCGGCTCGGGCGGGAGCAGGCCGTTTTCGCGCGCGAGCGCGAAGCATTTGATCATGTAGGCCATGTTCCTGCCGAGCGTGCGCATGATCTGCAGGCCCTCGGCGTCCCGCTTCACCTCCTCCGGCGTGCTGCCGTGTACCATCGGCCAGTATTGGCCGGAGACGATGGGCATGCCGCTGATGGTGAAGTATTTGTTGAGCTGGTCGATGGCGGCCGTCGTGCCCGCGCGGCGCGCGCTGACCACGGCGGCGGCGGGTTTGCCGCGCATGGCCGCGCTGCCCGCGTAAAACATTCTGTCCATGAGCGAGGTGATGCTGCCCCCGGCGGAGGCATAGTGAACCGGCGAGCCGAAGACGATGCCGTCGGCTTCCCCGGCCTTGGCGATCAGGGCGTTGACCGGGTCGTCGTCAAAGACGCAGCGCCGCTTGCCCATTCGGGCGCAGCCGCCGCAGCCGATGCACCCGCGAACGGGCCCTTTTCCGATCCAGACGATTTCGGCGTCCACGCCCTCGCCCGCAAGGGCGGAGGCGACCTCGCTGAGCGCCGTGAACGTGCAGCCGCGCTCGTTCGGGCTGCCGTTGATGAGCAATACCTTCATGATCAATAGCGCTTCCTTTCCAGCTGAATGGGGGTTGAATGCGAGCGTTTGGACATAGGGTTCTTTCATTATATGATAGAGCGCAGGGAAATGTCAATCGCATGTCGCAAGCGTCAACTTTTTGTGAAATTGGGGGAAACGCTCTTGAAGCAGGGCGGCAAATCCTGTATAATATCCTCAAAACCCTTGGAATAACGGAGGAGGATATCTTTATGGGCGCTACGTTACTCATTATGGCCGCCGGCATGGGCTCCCGCTATGGCGGAAACAAGCAGGTAGACGGGCTTGGCCCCAACGGCGAGATCCTGATGGAGTATTCCATTCACGACGCGATTCGCGCGGGCTTCGACCATGTGGTCTTTGTCATCAAGCCGGGCATGAAGGAGTTGATCGCCTCGATCTGCGGCGAGCGCATCGCTAAGAAGGTCAAGGTGGACTATGTCTATCAGGACTTTTCCAGCGTGCCTTCCTTCTATCAGATTCCCGCCGGGCGCACCAAGCCGTTCGGCACGGTGCATGCCGTTTTGGTCGCCAAGGACGTGATCCATCAGCCCTTCTGCGTGCTCAATGCGGACGATTACTATGGCGTTTCCGCGTTTAAGACGGCGTATGACAAGCTGCAGACCATGCGTGCGGAGGGCGAGGCCGCGATGGTCGGCTATCAGCTGCGCAATACGGTCTCCCAAAACGGGACGGTCTCCCGCGGCGTATGCGTGGCGGACGAGAAGAACAACCTCGTTCAGGTCGTGGAGACGCTCAAGATCAAGCTGTGCGAAAACGGCGAGATCCGCGATATCGACAAGGGCGAGCCGGGCGAGCTTCTTGATCCGCTGGCGCCCGTGAGCATGAACTTCTGGGGCTTCACCCCGTGGATTTTTGGCAAGCTCGAGGCCTACTTTGAAGCGTTCCTCAAGGGGCTTGCGCCGGACGCGATCAAGGCTGAATGCCTGCTGCCGGTGTTTGTGGACAGCCTGATGCACAGCGGCGAACTGACTGTGGAGGTGCTGAGCACGGACGCCCAGTGGTTTGGCGTGACCTATAAAGAGGACAAGCCGACCGTGCAGGCCGACCTGCGCGCGCTGCATGAGAGCGGCGTGTATCCGGCTTCGCTTCACGAATAAGCTCAAGCGAACCCAAATCCCGTGCGGAAGCTTTGAGGCTCCGCATGGGTTTTTTGCTAACGGAGGGTTATGAAACTAAAGCGCATCCGAGAGGACATGTCGGGCCGTGTCAAAGTGAAAAAGGCGGCGTTTGTCTCCATTGCCGTCAATGTGCTCGAGATCGTCGCGGGCATCGCGATGGTCGTCTTGGTCAACCGCATGCTCAGCGAGGGCGTGGAGGAGACCATCGCGAGGATGACCTCGCTCCTTTGCCTGACCGTGGTGGGGTGGGGCGCGATTACGGACATCGGAGCCTCGATCACCAGCCTTCGCATGGTTCAAAAGACGCAGGAGCTTGAGGAGGCATACGGACAGCTGGAGAACCTCAACCGGGAGATGCGCGCCCAGCGCCACGATTTTATGAACCATATTCAGGTCGTCTACAGCCTCATCGAGATGAACGAGCCCGGCGAGGCGATGGCCTATATGGATAAGATCTACGGCGACATGCAGCGCGTGGGCCGCATGCTGCGCACGGACTGCCCGGCCGTCAACGCGCTCATACAGGCCAAGGTGGTGGAGGCCGAGCAGCGCGGCGCCCAGCTGCAGCTGTCCATCGCCGCCAAGTGGGACGACAAGCTGATGCCCGCCTGGGAAATCTGCCGCGTGCTGGCCAACCTGCTGGATAACGCGCTGGACGCCGCCTGCGCGGCGGATTTGCCCGAGGGCGTGCGCCCGACAGTGGAGCTCGTCCTTGGCGAGGATCTGCGCAGCTGGTTTTTCTCCGTGCGCAACAACGGCCCGGCCATCGAGGAGGGGGTTCGCGCGCGGATCTTTGAGCCCGGCTTTACGACCAAGGCGAAGGGGCAGGGCATGGGCCTGTTCATCGTCAGCCGGACGATCGCCGAGCTGGGCGGAAAGATCACCGTCGAAAGCCGCGACGGGGACACGGTTTTCTCCGGATTTGTTCCCCGAAAGCGGCTCACGCTGCCCGAAAACAGCGAGAAGTGTGAAGAAAAAGCAGAAAAGGATGACAATTCCATAAACTGATTTTTCAAATGCCGTTGACAAATTAACAGAATTGTAATAAAATTGGTTTGTGATTATGTGGGGCGGACGGCTTATACCCATTAGGGGCGCGCAGGGCGCGAGGGGGAAACGGGCCGTTCACGCCGCCGGCGGGCCAAGAGGCCGCCGTGACGAAAGAGGGGATAGGATACCATGAAAAACGGGGTCATCAAGCGCTTTGCGATGCTCGCACTGCTGTGCGTGTTGATGACGGTCTTCGCTGCATCGACGGCGCTTGCCGCCAGCTACAGCAAGGTCTACGGCCAGACGCAGGACCGCGTCCGCGTGCGCGAAGCGGCGTCGACCAACGCCACCATCATCGACAACATCGTCAAAAACGCGTGCGTGTATGTCACCTCCTCCAAGACGAGCGGGGGCAACACGTTCATCCAAGTCAAATACCGCGACAGCGACGGCAACACGGCCACCGGCTGGGTGTGCCAAAACGACGGGAAGAACACGTATGTGAAGATCCTCAGCGCCGAGCAGGCGAAGAAGACCTTCTCCGTCAGCGGCGGCGATTTGCCCAGCAAGCGCGTGGGCACCTTCACGGCGGCCCAGCGCAAGGCCAGCGCCAGCGACGCGGAAAACACCTATATCAAGTCCGGCATGAGCAGCGAAACCGTCAAGAGCGTGCAGACGATGCTCAAGGAGCTCAAGTATTATTCCGCCGAGATCACCGGCAACGTCGGCCCGAAGACGGAAACCGCCATCAAGGCGTTCCAGCGTGCCAACGGCCTGACGGCGGACGGCATCGCCGGCCCGCAGACGCTGGCCAAGCTTCAGGCGGTGTACAACGCGAAGGGCGGCTCGACTTCCAGCTCGTCCTCTTCCAGCGGTTCGGGGCTCAAGCTGGGCTCCAGCAGCACGCAGGTGCGCGATCTTCAGCAGGATTTGACCACGCTGGGCTACTATTGGGCGGAGCTCACCGGCAATTTCGGCACCAAGACCGAGACGGCCGTCAAGCGCTTCCAAGAGGAAAACGGCCTGACGGCGGACGGCATCGCGGGCGCCAAGACGCTCAGCGCCATCGCCGCGGCCGTGGCCAAAAAGGGCGGAACGTCAAGCTCCTCCTCCTCGAGCGGTTCCGTGCTCCAGCTCGACAGCCAGGGCACCAAGGTCTCCCAGCTTCAGCAGAATCTCAAGACGCTGGGCTACTACTATGCGGAGGTCAGCGGCCATTACGGCGAGAAGACCGAGGCGGCCGTCAAGAAGTTCCAGAGCGATCACGGCCTGCTTTCCGACGGCAAGGCGGGCGAGAAGACGATCGCCGCGGTGGAGGCTGCGCTTGACAAGGCGGGCGTAGGGTCTTCGACGGCGAATGTCAGCGGCCTCAAGCTCGGCTCCTCGGGCGACAAGGTTCGCGATCTGCAGACCGATTTGACCACGCTGGGCTTCTATTACGGCGATATCACCGGCAGCTTCGGCAGCCTGACGCAGCAGGCCGTGCGCAAGTTCCAGCAGTCCAAGGGCCTGACGGCGGACGGCATCGCGGGCACGACGACGCTCAACGCCATCGCCAGCGCGCTCAAGAGCTCCGGCTCCAACTCCGCCAGCGGCAGCATCTCGAGCGGCACCACGCTCAGGGAGGGCGACAGCGGCGCGGCGGTCACCGAGCTGCAGACGATGCTCAAATCCCTCAACTACTATTACGGCAGCATCACCGGCAGCTTCGGCAGCCTGACGCGCAAGGCCGTTCGCTCCTTCCAGGACAAAAACGGCCTGACGGTCGACGGCATCGCCGGCCCGGCGACGCTCAACAAGCTCCGCAGCCTGACGGGCGGCTCCACGTCCGACAGCTCCAGCTCCGGCACGACGGTGACCACGGCGAACTCCTACGGCCGCATCACCAAGAACAACGTCTACCTGCGCTCCTCCTATTCGACGACCTCCGCCGCAAAGGCGAGCCTGGCGCAGAATACCCTCGTGCGCATCACCAAGACGTATGTCTCCGGCGGCGTCAAGTGGTACTATATCACCGTCACCGTCGGCGGATACACCTACAAGGGCTATGTCCGCTCCGACATGATGGAGACGATCACCGAGGATGAGTACAACAAGGGCGGCGGCGATTCCAACAACAGCAGCGACATGGAGACGCTGGGCATGATCCGCATCACGGGCAACAACGTGTCCCTGCGCTATCAGCCCAGCACGGATGCCACCCGTGTGGGCACCGCGAACATGGGCGACGTATTCTACTACGTCGACACCGTCAACGGCTGGTATCAGACCAAGCAGGGCTATTGGATCAGCTCGCAGTATGCCAAGGTCATGACGGACGACGAGGTCAACAACTACATCGACAGCGACGAGCAGAATACCTATCGCTATAACGATACGGGCTCGATGGTCACGTGGATTCAGACGGCGCTGCGCGCGCTCGGCTACTACGCGGATAACTTTACGATTTCCGGACGCTTCGGCAGCCATACCGAGGATGCCGTCAAGGCCTACCAGCGAGCCAAGGGGCTCACGGCGGACGGCGTGGTCGGCCCGACGACGCTGGCAAGCCTCCAGAAGGATTACAACGGCGGCAACAGCGGCGGCGACACGAACGTGGACATCGGCACCACGGTGTACAATCTCGACTGGTTCACGGCCAAGAACAACGGCGTCTTCTCGAAGATCGGCCTGGTTCGCAACGGCAAGGCGACGCTGACCGACCTGACGACCGGCAAGTCGCTGAACATTCACATCCAGTCCACCGGCAACCACGCCGACGTGGAGCCGCAGACCGCGGCGGATACCTCGACGCTCTGCAGCATCTACGGCGTCTCCGTGGCGTCCAAGATCAGCTATGTGCGCCGCCCGATGCTGCTGACGACCTCGACGGGTCACCAGATCGTCTGTTCCATCTACGGCGAGCCGCACGGTTCTCAGGACATCACCGACAACAACTTCCCGGGTCAGTTCTGCCTGCACTTCCTCAATTCCAGAACGCATAATTCCAACTCCGTCAACGCCGACCACCAGAACGCCATCAAGAGGGCGATCGCCACGGTGGAGGCGAAGGGCGCGACGGTGACGACGCTCACCAGCATGTAAGCGGCAGAACGCTTAAGCAGCCCCCCATTATCCCCTCTTTTTAGAAGGCGGCGCGATTTTCGCGCCGCCTTCGGGCTTTGGCGGGAGCTTTTGCCCGACGCCCAAAAGAGAGGGATTTCCCGCTTGACAAACGCCCTGCGATTCACTATAATAGCTACGATATCTCAAAAGCGATGAAGCGGAAAGAGCCGGATGAACAGCCAGCCAAAGCGAGCCGGGAAGGGTGCGAGCCCGGCGGCGGGCACATCGGGCAGCCCTCCGCCGAGCCGCCGGCGACGAGCCGGACGTTGGCCCGCGTTAGGGGCGAGAGAGGGCGCCTTTTTCATGGGGCGTCAACCGGAGTGGTACCGCGAATCGCGTCTGTTCGTCCCCGGACGGCAGGCGTTTTTATTTTGGCTGAAATATATTTTGCCTGAAACAGAAGGAGAGAAAACCGATTATGAAGAAGATGACTTCCGGCGAGCTGCGCAGCATGTGGCTGAATTTCTTTAAGAGCAAGGGGCATGCCGTCATCCCGAGCGCTTCCGTCATTCCGGAAAACGACCCGACCGTGCTCTTCACCACCGCGGGCATGCATCCGCTGGTGCCCTACCTGCTGGGCAGCAAGCATCCCGCCGGCACGCGGCTGACCGACGTGCAAAAGTGCATCCGCACGGGCGACATCGACGAGGTTGGCGACGCTTCCCACCTCACCTTCTTTGAGATGCTGGGCAACTGGTCGCTGGGCGACTACTTCAAAAAAGAGATGATCGCCTGGAGCTGGGAATTCCTCACCAGCCCCGAGTATCTGGGGCTGGACAAGGACAAGCTGGCTTTCACCGTCTTTGAGGGCGAGGGCGATATTCCGCGCGACACCGAAGCGGCGGGGTATTGGATGGAAAACGGCGTGAAGCCCGAAAACATCTATTTCCTCTCCCGCGAACACAACTGGTGGGGCCCGGCGGGCCAGACCGGCCCCTGCGGCCCGGATACCGAGATGTTCATCATCAAGGATCAGCCGCCGTGCGGCCCTAACTGCTCTCCGGCCTGCGGCTGCGGACGCTTCCTGGAGATCTGGAACGACGTGTTCATGCAGTACAACAAGACCGCCGATGGGCAGTATGTGCCGATGGAGAAGAAGAACGTCGACACCGGCATGGGCCTTGAGCGCACGATCTGCACGCTCAACGGGGTCAAGACGGTCTATGAAACGGACGCCTTCAGCGGCATCATCGCCAAGATTTCCGAGCTGTCCGGCAAGAACTACGGCGACGATGAGGCGACCACCAAGGCCTTCCGCATCGTCGCAGATCACCTGCGCACCGCTACCTTCATCATGGGCGATCCGCGCGGCGTGAGCCCGAGCAACGTCGATCAGGGCTACGTGCTGCGCCGCCTGATTCGCCGCGCCGTCCGCTACGGCATGCAGCTGGGCATGGCGGAGGGCTTCACCAGCGAGATCGCCAAGGTGATCATCGCGCAGTATGCGGAGGTCTATCCGGAGCTGCTGCAGAACGAAGCGTTCGTGCTCGAGCAGTTTAAGCTGGAGGAGAACCGCTTCGCGCGCACGCTGCGTCAGGGCGAGCGGGAGTTTGACAAGCTCGTCTCCCGCATGGGCGAGAGCAAGGTCATCGACGGCATGGGCGCCTTCAACCTCTACGCGACCTACGGCTTCCCGATCGAGATGACGCGCGAGCTGGCGGCGGAAAAGGGGCTCACGGTCGACGAGGAGGGCTTTGCCAAGCACTTTGCCGAGCACCAGAAGAGCTCGCAGGCGGGCGCGGAGCAGCGCTTTAAGGGCGGCCTTGCCGACAGCAGCGCGCAGAGCGCGCGCCTGCACACGGCGACGCATCTGCTTCAGGCTGCGCTGCGCCGCGTGCTGGGCGACGAGGTCGCCCAGAAGGGCTCCAACATCACGCCGGAGCGCCTGCGCTTTGACTTTACATTCGGGCGCAAAGTGACCCGAGAGGAGCTTGCGCAGGTGGAGGCGCTGGTCAACGAGTGGATTCGCGCGGATGTTCCGGTCGTCATGACGGAGACGACGGTCGAGGCCGCGAAGGCCGAGGGCGCGATCGGCCTGTTCGAGAGCAAGTATGGCGAGCGCGTGCGCATGTACACGATGGGCGAGTATTCCAAGGAGATCTGCGGCGGCCCGCACGCCAGCCACACCGGCGAGTTGGTCAGCTTCAAGATTCAGAAGGAGGAATCCTCCTCCGCGGGCGTGCGCCGCATCAAGGCGGTCATCGGCGCCAAGCCGGAGGATTGACTTCCCTTTCAAATGAAAAGAGCCGAAGCGGCGAAAAACCGCTTCGGCTCTCGTGTTTAAGGGGCTTCGACTGCGCGTCAATACGTATAGTCCTTGACGACCACCTTGTCCGGGTCCGTATAGGGCGCGAGGGTGGAGACCATCTTGACGGCCTTGTCGGAGTTGTTTTTCACATAGTGAATCTCGCCCGGCTCGACATGGATCATCTGACCGGCGTGCAGGCGATTGACCACGCCGTCCACGACGATATCGACTTCTCCGTCGAGAATATAGAAATTCTCCTCCATCACGTTGTGGTAATGGGCATCAAAGTCCTGACCGGGCAGAAACTGCACGAGCGCGAAGTTCATCCGCGGGCCCTTCATCAGGTATTTGGGGCCGCTGTCGCCGAAACGATATTCGCGATCCTCTTCGTTGACGATACACATGTCGGTCTCTCCTTTTTAGCATAATCAGGCGTTTGCCAAAGGCGTCTTACACGCCCGGCGCAGCCCACATGTAGCGGGTGATGCGGTCGTCCGCGATTTGGAGCTCGCGCGCATACAGCTTGCGCCAGTTTTCGTAGAGCTCCATGTAGACCCTGTGGTTTTCCATGTTGGGCTCGTAGCGGTGTTCAAAGCGCACGAGGGCTTTTGCGGTATCCGAAATGCTCTCGTACAGGCCCACGCCGTAGCCGGCCATGATGGCGGCGCCCAAGGCCGTGGCCTCCTTGACGCGAGGCACGTTGACCGGCAGGCCGAGCACGTCCGAAAGAATTTGGCACCACAGCTCGCTCTTGGACGCGCCGCCGGCAAACACGACCTCGGAGGGCATGTTTCCCGTGGATTCGCGCACGAGCTGCATGTGGCCGTAGGTCACCATCGCCGTGTTTTCCATGATGGCGCGGTAGAACGTGTAGCGGTTGAACTTCTCGGGGTCGAAATCGAAGCCTATAAACGACGGGCTGGCGTGACGCCACGAGATATAGTTCATGACGTCGGAGAAGGTACACAGCATGCCGTAGCAGCCCGCCGGAATATCCTTCGCCTTTTCGTTCATCAGGTCATAGGCGTCGCGCCCGCAGGCTTTGGAAAGCTCTTTTTCCTGCGCGCAGAATGCGTCGCGATACCAGCGCATGACCATGCCGGGCTTGAACGCCAGCGCCTCGTATTGCCAGATGCCGGGGACGCTGTGGCAGTTGACGCGCACGCGGCATTGCTCGTCCGTGCGCGCCTCGTCGGTGTTGTATTCGTACTGCCAGAAGCTGCCGCCGAAGATGGCGGCCTGGTTGGCGTCTACGACGCCTACGCCTACGCAGCCCAGCTGCGCGTCGCCGCCGCCGGCGACGACGGGCGTTCCCTCGCAAAGGCCGGTCTCCTGCGCGCCCTTTGGGCTGACGAAGGAAACGACGCTGCCGCATTCGTAAATCTTGGGGAAAATGCCCTTCTTGAGGCCGATGCTCGCGGCGATTTCGTCGTCCCAATTTCGGGCCTTGAGATCGAAAATGCCGGTGGTGCAGGCGTTGGAGGGCTCGGAGGAGAAGACGCCGGTCAGCTTATAGATGAGCCAGTCGTTGAACATGGTACACAGCGCCGTCTTCTCATAGATCTCCGGCATTTTATTCTTGACCCAGAACAGGCGGGGCAGCGCGCCGAGCGCGTAGGTCTGGCCCGACTCGCGGTAGATGGTCTTTTCCAGCTCGGGGTTCATGCGCACGAGCTGGCCGACCTCGTCGTCGCTGCGGGCATCCACGTTGGCGCAGGCCCAGATTTCGTTTCCATCCGCGTCGTAGAGCACGATGCCCTCCCGCATGCAGGTGGTCGATACGGCCGCGATGTCGCGCGGGTCGACGCCCGTCTGCTCGATGACGCCGCGGATGCAGAGGCGGGCGAGCTCCCAGTTGTGCACCCAATCGAAGTCCATGCTGCCGGGATAGCGCGGGTCCTCTTTGTGCGTCCATTCCTGCTGGACGCAGCCGAGCTGTTCGCCTTGCAGGCTGAAGAGAACGGCGCGGACGCTGCCCGTCCCCGCATCGACAGCCATGAGGGTTTTTGCCATAGTATCCATCCTTTCTGAGTGAGGTTTTAGGTTGATGTGAAGAATTTGAATGAGGCTTTGAGCAAAGCCCCGTCCGAGTGAGATCGCGATGCGATGATTGCGATGATATCAAGGCGAAGGGGCGAATCAGTCGCCCATGAGGAGCAGATTGGCGGTGGCTTCGTCCGTGATGAGCACGTCGAGATAGCCGCCGCGCAGCACGGCGCGGATGGCCTCCGCCTTTTGGGGGCCGGCCGCCAAACCGACGACGTTTTGCATGGATTTGAGCCGCGACAGGGAGGTGGAGATCAGCCGGTCCTCCAGCGGGTTTTCCAAAAGCTCGCCGTCCTTATCCAGAAAGTGGCATAGGACATCCCCGACGGCATGATGCATGCGCAGGTAAAACAGATCGTTGTTGCTGATCACGCCGGATTTGACGACCGTCGCCGACTCGTGCATGGAGCCGATGCCCACCAGCGTAAAGGAGGAGAGATCCGCCATGCGGATGATCTCGCTGACGGAGCTCTCGTTGCGCATGGCGGCGGCCATCTCCGGGGAGGAGGCCACAAGAGGCGCGGGCATCAGATAGAGGCGCGCGTTGAACACGTTGGAATGGGTGTTGGGCAGATAATAGGAAACGCCACCCGTCAAGGATATGCAGGTCACGGGGGTTTGCACCATCGTCGCCAGATGATTGAGCGTGCGGCTGAGCGTATCCCCATATCCGACGTTGATGCAGGCGTTGTCGCCCAGCCGGTCGGCGATATACATGGCGCCGGCGCGGGCGATGGATTCGTTGGGGTGCGTATCGCCCTCGGAGTCGGGGATGAGGAAGACGTCTTTCAAATGGAATTTTTCCATCAGCCGGCGGCTTTGCTCCACCATGCCCACGCCGTCCGAGCGCAGGCGAAACTGAATGACGCCGGTCTGCCGGGCGTATTCCAGCAGCTTGATGACGCGCATGCGGCTGATGGAAAGCCTGTCGGCGATGGCCTGCTGTGTCATATTTTCAAAGTAATAATACCATGCGGCCTTGACCATCAGCGATTCTTCATAGTTCAAGCGGAGCCCTCCAGTGTCTTGAGCGGTATTTCGGCACAAGAACGAAACAATAATACGATGTCAAAACATTTGTTTACACCAATGAGTATATCACCGCGAAGATGAAATGTCAATTCTTTTATAAAACAAAGGGGAAAATACGGGGAATAAACTAGAACGAGCAAATATTCCGAAATAATACTTGACAAGATGCACAGAAGTGCTTAAAATAGGGACTAAGATAAAAAGTGCAGGTTTCAAACCTTTGTAAGTATGCAACGCAGGAGTAAGTCAAATGGCAGCAAAGATGAACGGGGCGGCCGCCGCGCCGCGCCTTGAGGTGCGGAAAATCCGTAAGGCGTTCGGCCAGAATGTTGTCCTCAAGGGCATCGATCTGAGCGTGAAGGCCGGCGAGGTGGTGGCGCTCATCGGCGGAAACGGCGCCGGGAAGTCCACCCTGATGAAGATCATCATGGGGATCTATTCCTGCGACGGGGGCGAGATCCTGATCGACGGCGCGCCGGCGAAGCTGGGCAAGCCGGCGGCCTCGCTGGCCGCGGGCATCTATCTGGTGCCGCAGGAGCCGCTGCTCTTCCCGAACATGACGGTGCTTGAAAATATCCTCATGGGCTTTCGGGAGAGCGAGAGCGAGCTCAAAAAGCGTCTGGCCAAGCACATGGAGGAGCTGGGCTTCAACCTCAATCTCCAGCGCAAGGCGAGCACGCTTTCCATCGCGGAGCAGCAGCTCGTCGAGCTGCTGCGCGGCCTGATGCGCAACGCGCGCATCCTCATCCTGGACGAGCCCACCAGCGCGCTCACCTTCGGCGAGGTGCAGGCGCTGTTCAACGTCGTGCGCGACCTGAGGCGCAAGGGGATCAGCATGATCTACATCACCCACCGCCTCAACGAGGTCTTTGAAATCGCGACGGACGTGGCCATCATGCGCGACGGCCTCATCACGCTGGAGGGGCCGGTGGAGCATTTCACCAAGGATATGCTGATTCAGGGGCTGCTTCCCAGCGACGCGCAGGCGCAGCGGGAGGGCGGCAAGGCGTATGAGCCGGTTCGCTACAGCGAGCTGAAGCCGGTGATGCAGGTGCGGGGGCTGACGGGCTACGGCTTCAGCGACGTCTCCTTCGACCTCTATCCCGGGGAGATCTTGGGCATCGCGGGCGTCGTCGGCGCGGGGCGCACCGAGCTGATCAGCACCATCTTCGGTCGCGACAAGACGCTGGGCGGCACGGTTACGCTGGACGGCAAGGACATCACGGGCCTGCCGACCAAGCGGATTTTGCAGGAGGGCATCAACTTTGTGCCCGAGGACAGGCATATGCACGGCCTGTTTAAAATCCGCTCGATTTCCTCCAACACCACCTCGGCGCTGCTGGACAGCGCGGAAATCGGCAGGGTGAGCATGAACAGGCGCCGCCAAGCGCAGATTGCCCAGAAATATGTGGACGATTTCAGAACCAAGGTCGTGTCTCTCGAAGACCTGATCGGCAGCCTCTCGGGCGGCAACCAGCAAAAGGTCGTCATCGCCCGTTCGCTTTCCACCAAACCCAAGGTGGTGATCCTCGACGAACCCACGCGCGGCATCGACGCGGCGGCCCGAAGCGACGTCTACGGCATCATCCGCCAGCTCAAGGAGGCGGGCGTGGCCGTGCTGATGGTCTCCTCGGACATCGAAGAGGTTGTGGAGCTTGCCGACCGCGCGATCACGGTCTTCCAAGGGAGGATCAACGGCGAGTTCAGCCGAGAGGAAATCACGCAGGATACCCTCACCAGCGCCTCCTTCGGCATCGAGAAGGAAAGGATGGTGTGACCATGAACAAACTCAAGGGGCTGCTTAAGGCCCGGTGGATGTCCAGCCTGATCTTCCTGATCCTGCTGTTTTTGATCACGGGTATCGCGGATCCCGCGTTTCTCAACTATTCCAGCATCGTCAGCTGCTTCAACACGGCGACGATGTACACGCTGCTGGCGGTCGGCATCGCGTTTGTCATCATGACGGGCGAGATCGACGTATCCATCGGCGCAACGCTGGGCCTGAGCGCCGCGATGACCGGCCTCATCGCCCAGCAGGGCGGCAGTGTGGCCGGCATGCTGGCGGCCGTTCTGGCGACGGGCGCGCTCATCGGCCTTGTCAACGGCGTCGGCGTCGCGTATTTCGGCGTCCCGTCTCTCATCTTCACGCTGGGCACCAACAGCGTGGTTCGCGGGCTGGTGTATATCCTGACCGGCGGGCGCACGGTGGAGAATTTCGGCGGCGCGATTGCCAGCTACGGCAATAAGGTGCTCTTTGCGGAGATCACGCTGTATTACGCCATCGCCGTCGCGCTGGTGGCCGTCTCCCATATCGTGCTGACGAGGACCCGAAAGGGCAAATACTTCATCGCTGTGGGCAACAACGCGGGCGGCGCGCAGCTGGTCGGCATTTCCGTGCTCGGAACGAAGGTTTTGGCCTATGTGCTCTGCGGGCTCTTTGCCGGTCTGGGCGGCTTCGTGTTCGCCTCCAAATACGGCCAGGTGATGACCGTGGCGGGCAGCGGCTACGAGATGACCGCCATTGCGGCCTGCGTGCTGGGGGGCATTTCGCTCTCCGGCGGGCTGGGCAACATGGTCGGCGCGGCGCTTGGCGCCGTCATCATGTCCTCCATCAGCCGCCTGCTTGTCTTCATCGGGCTGCCCTCCACGTATGACAACACCATCACGGGCGTCATGCTGATCGTCATCGTCGTGGTGGACGCGCTGGCGCAGCGCCGGTCCATCGAGATGGCGAGAAGAAAGCGCCTTCTGTCCAGAACGGCGGCAAACGCCGCGCAAGGAGGCGGCAAGGCATGAAAACGCTGCTCAAAAAGGTCTTTAAGCACTGGGAAATGTTCCTGCTGGTGTTCCTTGTGCTGGAGTTTGTGGTGTTTGGCGCGGCGAACCCCAAGTTTCTTCGCCCGGCTTCCATCATGAACAGCATCGTCAACTACATCAGCGTCTGCATCATCTCGCTGTTTGTCACGCTGGTGATGATCACCGGCGGCATCGACATTCAGGCCCCCTCGATCATCGGCCTGACGAGCATCGTCATCGGCGTGCTCTGGAGCGATGCTGGCCTCAACATCTGGCTCTGCGTGGCCATTGCCGCCGTCCTCGCCGCGCTGTGCGGCGCGCTCTCCGGCTTCTTCATCGCCTATTGCGGCGTGCAGCCTATGGTGGTGACCCTCGGCGGCAGCTTCCTGTATTCGGGCCTTGCGCTGCTCGTCTCGGGCATGTCCGCGACGCCGGCCTATCAGGGAATCAGCGGCTTTCCGGCAAAGACGGAGGCGGGCGAGTTCGTGGGCTTCCGCTTTCTGGGCAAGGGCGATATCTTCGGCGTCCCCACGCAGATTGTGATCTACGCCGCGCTGATCCTGCTGTGCGTGTGGATTCTCCACCGCACCAAGTACGGCGAGCGGCTCTATCTCATCGGCGTCAATCAGCGCGCGGCGGAGTATTCCGGCATCAACACCCGCGCGGTGATCATGAGCACCTACGTGCTTTCCGCCGTCAGCGCCGCGCTGGCGGGCGTGCTGCTCACGGCCAACGTCAATTCCGCCAAGTACAACCTCGGTTCGGGCTACACGCTGGCGATCATCACGGCCGTCGTGCTGGGCGGCACGCTGAACACGGGCGGCAAGGGCAGCATTCTGGGCACCGTGCTCGCGTCTTTGATCATCTGCATTCTGCGCTACGGCCTGCCGCTGTGCTTCGGCGTGAGCACACAGAACCTCGACCTGCCCGTGGGCATCATTCTGGTGCTGGTGGTGCTGGGCCGCGAGATCGCGGGGCAGCACATGCTCTCCCGCCTGTTTAAGAGGCGATGAGCGGTCATTCCGAATTTCAGGAGGTGCTGAGAGCCCCTCTTGAGAGAATAAAAAAACGTAGGAGGAACTCAAACATGAAAAAGATCCTGTCGATGATCCTTGTGCTGTGCATGGCGCTCACGCTGGTCTGCGTCGCTTCCGCCGAAGGCAAGAGCCCGGTGGACGGCATGACCGTCGCCTTCATTCCCAAGGTATCTGGCAACTCCTTCTTTGAGGCCGCGAACGACGGCGCTCAGAAGTATGCCGCCGAGTGGGGCCTGACCGTCGATTACATCGGCTCCCCGGACGCCTCCGTGACCACCCAGCTGGAGCTCATCCAGCAGGCGATCGACAAGGGTGTGGACGCGATCTGCATCTCTTCCGTCGACGCGACCGCGCTTGACGAGAAGCTGATCGAAGCGCAGGAAGCCGGCATCTATGTCAGCACGTGGGATTCCGACGTTTCCCCGAACGCCCGCGCGCTGATGGTCTCTCAGGGCACCGCCGACGTGCTTGGCCCGATGCTCGTGGAAATGGGCGTTGAGTCCCTGAAGGAGCGCGGCGTGGACGTCACCGGCGAAGTGAAGTACGTCTGGCACTTCTCCAACCCGTCCGTGGCCGACCAGAACTCCTGGTATGTCGCCGGCGACGCGTACATCAAGGAAAACTACCCGAACTGGGTTGCCGTCCATGATCCGTACTATTCCAACCAGGATCCGGCGCAGTCCGTCAGCGTTGGCGAGTCCATCTTCGAGGCCTATCCCGATGTGGATCTCATCATCTGCAACGACTCCACCGCTCTGCCGGGCCAGTGCGGCGCCGCCCAGAACAAGGGCCTGACCGCTGCGGACGTGACCATCACCGGCTTCTGCCCGCCCTCCGGCATGACCACCTATCTGGAGAACGGCATCTGCACCCGCTGGGGCCTGTGGGACTGCGGCATCCAGGGCGCCTTGGGCTGCTACCTGGCCGCGTATGTCTCCGCCGGCAACACGGTGAAGGTCGGCGACATGGTTGAGGTCCCCGGCATCAGCACGGTTGAGATCCTCGCCAACGGCGATCTCGTCGAGGGCCAGGAGACCGCTGAGGAGAACAACGGCGTCGTGCTGCTGCCCGAGCGCGTTGTCTTCACCGCGGAGAACGTGGCGGACTATCCGTTCTAATTCCCCCCAATCCTTCGCAGGAGGAGCCCATTTTGGGCCCCTCCTCTTGTGGTGAGAGCCGCGGCGAGACGCGGCGCCCGCCTCCGCCTGCGCATGAGCGCGGAAGACGCCGTATCCTGACAAGGGCGGCGGACAGGGACGATGGACAGAAACGTTGAACAGAGACGATTTACAGAAAGGAAGATGCATTCCCATGGCTGATAAAGACGGACTGAAGGTCGCCAAGGACTATCACACCGGCGAGCCGTTTGCCAACCAAGGCAGTTTCCACGTGAAGGGCGCCAATAACCTCGACTGGGGCATGAAGCGCCACCTTTCCAACATTTTTGATCCGGTCAGCGGCAACACGGTGATGTTTGCCTTTGACCACGGGTATTTCATGGGCTCTACCGCGGGCCTTGAGCGGCTCGATCTGGTGATTCCCAAGCTCCAGGAGCAGGTGGACGTCCTGATGGGCACGCGCGGCGCGCTGCGCACCTGCGTTTCCCCGGCGTATCGCAAGGGCGTGGCGCTGCGCGTATCCTCCGGCTCTTCGATGCTCAACGACGACCTGAGCCATGAGGTGGTCGCGGTGGATATCGAGGACGCGATTCGCATGAACGCGGACTGCATCGCCGTGCAGACGTTTATCGGCGCGGACGGGCAGCTCTCTTCGATCGACAATCTCTCCCGCTGCATCAACGCGGGCATGCGCTACAGCATTCCGACGCTCGGCGTCGTGGCCGTGGGCAAGCAGATGGAGCGGACCGACCGCTTCTTCAAGCTCGCCACGCGCATCGTGGCGGAGATGGGCGTTCAGCTTGTCAAGACCTATTACTGCGACAACTTTGAGGAGATCGTGGCGGCCTGCCCGGTGCCCATCGTGGTGGCCGGCGGCAAGAAGCTGCCGGAGGAGGAGGCCCTGACGATGGCCTATCGCTCGATTCAGGGCGGCGCGCGCGGCTTGGACATGGGCCGCAACATCTTCCAAAGCGAGCATCCTGTGGAGATGGCCAAGGCGATTCGCATGATCGTCCATCACAAGGCGACGGACAAAGAGGCCTATGAGTTCTATCTCGATGCGATCCACGCATAAGCGGGCCAAACGGGCGGAGGGCTGCGGCTGATGCGGCCCTCTGCTTTTTTCGCGCCCGAAGGGAATACTGATCTGAGGGGGAGGAAGTGGCGGAATGGTGACGCAAATTGTAAGCATGGTTCTGCCGGTGCTGGCGATGATTGCGCTGGGCCGGCTCTGTGCGGTTCAGGGGATCCTCAACGACGAGCGGCACGCGGGGCTCAAGGCCATCATCGGCGATATTCTGCTGCCCGTCGTGCTGTTCAAGGCGTTTTTCACGGCGGAATACAGCGGAAAGCTTGCGCTGGTGTTTGCGCTGGTGCCTGCTTGCGCTCGCGGCGGGCTACGCGCTGCGGCGGCTTGTGCGCCCGTATGACCGGTTCATGCCGGTGCTGATGACCTCGTTTGAGGGCGGCATGCTGGGCTACGCGCTCTATGCGCTGCTGGTGGGCGCGGATCAGACGTCCACCTACGCGATGGTGGATATCGGGCAGACGATGTTTGCCTACACGGTCTTTCTGGCGGCGCTGAAGGCCGCGGAGGGCAAGCGCATGACGCCGGCGGCCATGCT
>JAUNPI010000140.1 GCA_030536875.1 Clostridia bacterium | reverse complement strand
CGACCACGGCCCCGACCGCGACGCCGACCCCGAAGCCGAACACCAGCGATGTGCCGAAGACCGGCGATACCGTCGATCCGCTGGCACTGACGCTGATGGTTGGCAGCCTGATGTTCTTGGGCATCTCGCTGTTTACCGGCCTGCGCTACCGCAAGCTGAGCAAGCAGTAATCGCGTTTCCCCCGAGGAGGAGGATGTCCTCCTCCTCTCTTTTCTTTTCTTTTCTTTCATTTGGGGAGGGACTTCTTATGAATGAATCGATATCCATCGGCGCCCGGCGCAGAGCGCAGACCGGCCGGGCCAGACGCCGCCGCCAGAGGCGCATCTATGGAGCCGTCAGCCTCATCTCCCTGCTGCTGTGCCTGTCCCTGCTGGCGGGTTTTCTCTTTGTCACGTTGGGCAATAGGAGCGCCGAGCAAACCAACCAAAGGCTCAACGACATCTTTCATGGCGTGTCCTTTTCGCCACGCTTTCGCTTCTCCCTGATCGCGCAGGCCAGCGCGGAGGAGGCGGAAGACGGCGAGCCCATCTCTTCCCGGCTGAGCGAGCTGTATGCCATCAATCCCGATTTAATCGGCTGGCTGATTGCCGGCGAGGATATCAGCGAGCCCGTCGTGCTGCGCGACAACAGCTATTATCTGGATCATGATTTTTATGGGGAAAAGAGCAAGAGCGGAACCGTCTTCGCCGACGAGCTGAACGCCGAATGGCAAACCGACCCCGTTCTGATTGTCTATGGACACAACATGCGCAACGGCAGCATGTTTGGCAAGATGACCTCCTTCCGCAAGCAGAAGTATTTTGCCGCTCAGGGCCTGTTCGAGTTCTATTCCACGTATGACGATTCCGTCACCTATTACGCGCCCTTCGCCGTCTTCGACGCCTCGATGAACGAGGGCAACCGCTCGTATTTCTATCTCCGGCGCTACGACTCGTTTGGCGATGAAGCCGGGCTGTCCGACTATCTGGAGGAGATCCGCTCCCGCTCGATCATGGATGTTCCCGTCGATGTGAACGCTCAGGATCAAATCCTCTGCCTGGTCACGTGCAGCTATTCGAACTCGAATGGTCGGCTCATGCTCTTTGCCCGGGCGCTGCGGCCTAGCGAGACGCGCGAGGAGATGGAGGCCTTGGTCGCCGAGGCGAAAAAGAAATGAGCGCGGAAGTGAAGACGATGGAAGAACGGGAAGAGACGAGCGTTGAGCTCAGCTCGTTCATCGCCTCTGTGATCACCGCAGCGATGCAGCGGGTCGATGTGACGCAGCGAGAGCTGGCGGAACAGACGGGCATCACCCAATCGTATATCAGCCAAATCTGCTCGGGGAAGAAGATTCCCACGCTTGAGAAGCTTGAGAAGATGAGCAGGATTCTGGGCATTTCCCTGCGCGATTTTTTCCCGGAGGATACCATGCGCGCGGAGGACACCCCTTTTACGATGCTCACCCGCAACGAAATCCTTTTGATTCAGTTCTATCGGTCGATGGGGAAAAAACAGCAGAAGCTGATTTTCGACTTGGCTGTCGCCACGATTACACGCGACTCGGCGTAAAAAGGGGCGCGACGGTCGATGCATGGCGTTTTTTCACCCCTCGCGGCTTTGAACCCCTTTGAGCCCCTTTCGGATCATTCGCCAATCCCCTTGAACGCGCGGCGGCAGGCCTGCGCTCAAGGGGATTTATTTGTGGCCTGCCGGCCAAAATAGCGCTGCCGTGCGCAGCGGAGAGCCGCGGCCGAGGGGAACGCGCGCAAAAGAATTGCAATATGCCTCGCCGCGCGATATAATAAGGGAAGATTTGGCGCTGCGACGCGGAAAGGACTGCATTATGCGGATCAGGAGCATGGCCCGGCGGCTGACGGGCAACGATTACGTGTTTACCATCTTCACGAAGGTGATGGCTGTGCTGATCGGGCTGATCGCCTCCAGCTATTCCAATCGCTTTCTGGGGCCGGAGCTCAAGGGCGAGCTGGGGCGGATATCCTCGATGCTCTCCATCGTGGCGGTGACGGCGAATTTCGGGCTCTACCAGCCGTATCCTTATTACAAGCGCCGGGGCGAGCCGGATGTGCTGGATAAGTTCCTGCGCATCTTTCTTTTGCAGTTTCTCGCCTATACCGTCATCGGCGTCGTCGCGGCGGCCGCGTTCGGCTCGTTTGCGCTGACGGCGGTATGCCTGCTCGCGCCGGTTCAGGTGTTGGCCAATCAGCTGAGCTTCATGATCATGGTGGAGGACGTGAAGTTCAAAAACGTGATCTTCTTTGCGGCGCGCATCACCAACACGGTCATCACGATTCTGGCGTTCTACACGATGGAGCGCACGATCATGGTCTCGCTCGCGCTGATCGTCGTGGGCGACCTGATCACGATCATCCTTTCGCTCTACAGGCTGCGGCGCGTGCCCAATCCGCTGCGCGCCGACCTGCGCTTTGCGGCCAGGATCGTGCCCTTCGGCTTCATCTCGATGCTCACGACGCTGATGCTGACGCTCAATTACCGCGTCGACACGCTGATGATGGGCTATATGTACGGCATTGCGGATGCGGAGATCGGCTTTTACACGCTGGGCGTGTCGCTTTCGGAGTATGGCTGGCTGATCCCGGACGCGTTTCGCGAGGTGCTCTTCTCGCGCACGGCGAAGGACGACGCCATCGGCGAGGTGACCATGAGCATGAAGGTCAACCTCTATCTGACGCTTTTCATGATCGCGGGCATCCTGCTGTTGGGCAGGCCGGTCATCTGGCTGCTCGCCGGCGCGGAATACCTGCCGGCCTACCCGGTGACCGTGGCGCTGATCGTGGGCATCATCCCGATGAGCTATTTTAAGATCATCGGCACGCTGCTGCTGGCGCAGGGCAAAAAGGGCGTCTACCTGGGCATGCTCACCGGCTCCGTCGTGGTCAACGTGCTGTGCAACATGGCGCTGATCCCGCTTTGGGGGAAGATGGGCGCCGCGGTTGCCTCCGTGGTCTCGTATACCGCGGCGGGCGCGCTGTTTCTGGGCTATTATCTCAAGACCTATCGCATCCCCGTGCGCGACGTGTTCCTGTTTAAGCCGGAGGAAACGGCAAGGCTTCGTGGCGCGTTGGCCCGGATGAAGAGAATGATCCGGGGATGACAATGGATGACGGTGAATGGGTGAATGAAAGAAGGGACGCAGTCCCGAAGGAGGACACACGATGGATGAACACATGAAGAAGGGCCGCGCGGCCTACAGGCAGATGGAGGAGGCCTGCGAGCTGCTCGTCTCCAGCGGAAATTGGCAGCGCGTGGGCGCCAGCGACATCACGCTCTTCCTCAACATGTACACGCAGGCGCTGCTGCTCAGGCTTGCGCAGGCCAACGGCGCGGTTTCGGAGGCCATGCTGCGCTTTATCGCTCAGATCCCCAGCCGCGACGTGCTGAGCATCGGCAAGGCCACGCCCGAGGCGGCGCTCAACATCGGCCACAAGAACCGCTCGTTTGCGGAGGGAACGCCGCTGCTCCTGCGCTGCTGCGTGGCGATGGACGACAAGGACGGCACCGCGTCCGCCCAGAAGTTTGTGGACGGCGTGAGCCAGCTGCTCTATGCCGCGGCGGATGTGGACGGCGACCTGACGGGCCGCGAGCTCAGCTTTATCACCGGCTATGCGGGCAGCCTGCGCACATTTTTGATGACCCGTGCGGCGGGGCGCCATGCCTCCGGCGCACAGGAGGCGGCCCGGCGAGAGGACGAGCCGGACAAGGCGGCGGAGGGCGGGAAGAGCGAGCCCCAGCCCGGCGAAAAGAAGGAGGCCGAGCCGGAGAAGACGCTCGAGGAGCTGATGGCGGAGCTCGACAGCCTGATCGGCTTGGACGGCGTCAAGCGCGAGGTGTACACGTTCACCAACCTGATCAAGGTGCGCGCCATGCGCAAGGAGCACGGCATGAAGGTCATGGACATGAGCTTCCACATGGTCTTCACCGGCAACCCCGGAACCGGCAAAACCACGGTCGCGCGGCTCATCGCCAAGATTTACAAGCAGCTGGGCTTTTTGAGCAAGGGCCAGCTGATCGAGACGGACAGGAGCGGCCTCGTCGCCGGCTATGTCGGCCAGACGGCGGGCAAGGTCACAGAGGTTGTGCGCAGCGCGCTGGGCGGCATTTTGTTTATCGACGAGGCGTATGCGCTCTCCCGGAAGGGCATGGAGAACGACTTCGGGCGCGAGGCCATCGACACGCTGGTCAAGCTCATGGAGGATCACCGGGACGATTTGGTGGTCATCGTCGCGGGGTATACGGACGAGATGCACGACTTCCTCACCAGCAATCCCGGCCTCATCTCGCGCTTCAACAAGTATATCGACTTCCCGGATTATTCGGACGACGAGCTGATGGCGATTCTGGCGATGAACGCCAAGCGGCAGGGCTATGCCGTCGACGAGGCGGCGGATGCCGTCGTGCGCGGCATGCTCTCCTCGATGACGCTCAGCGAGCGGCTCGACTTCGGCAACGCGCGCGGCATGCGCAATACGCTGGAAAAGCTCGTGCAGGAGCAGGCGAACCGCCTGGCCTCCGCGCAGGGGGAGATCACATGCGAGATGCTCGAACGCATCACGGAGGAGGACGCCAAGGCCGCGCTGCACATGCAGCAGGAGCAGACGGAGATCGAGGCCGAGGTCAGGCAGGACAGCCTTGCCGCCCAAGCCGGCCAGGAGGAGTGAGGGCATGGCGGTCGCAGGTGCCTCTCTCGCCGGGCGCATGGAAGCGCAGAAGCGCAAAACCGAAGAAAAGGCATAATCGGAGCTCTTTTGACATATGCTGTGTATCGATCACCGATCAACACGGCATAAGGAGGACATCCGATATGAAACGAAACAAAAAAGCGATGCTTGCCGCCGGCCTGATCGCCGGAGCGGCGGCGATGACCGGCTGCACGACCGCGACGACGCCCGCGGCGACCCCGACGCCTGAGGCTGCCCAGAAAGAGACCGTGCAGCCGGAAAGCACACAGGAGACCGCCGCCTCCCCGGAGAGCAGCGCGTCGCCTGAGGCCGGCGGGGAAGAGAGCCCCGTTCCGATACGCCTGACGGCAGGCGGGCAGAGCGTGGAGGCCGGAGCCATTTACGAGCAGGACATGCTTTTGCTCCCTCTCGTGGAGACGGCGGAGGCGCTGGGCTGGACGGCGCAGAGCGAGTCTGTGGAGGAAGAGACGCAGACGCGCCGCACGGTTGTCATGGAGCGGGAGGAAAGCCGCATCACGGTGGAATGGACGGTGAGCGACAACACGACCCGCCAGATCACCTGGCAGCGTGACGGGCTGCTGATTCCTGTGGACGCCAAGATCACCACGCTGGATGGACGCGTCTATGTCCCGGCGGCCTTTTTTGAGGAGGCGATGGGGGCCGGCGTCGACGCGGGCGAGGAAGCGGTAGACGTCGCCACGCCCGAACCCAAGGACACGCCGCCGACCCAAGAGCAGGAGGGCGCGGAAGAATAAAGAAGAATCAAAAAGAAGAAACAATCAGAAAGAATAAAAGCGAAAGTCCGCGATAAAAAAGGCGTTGACAGAAAAACATGAGGCTGATATAATAAGCCTAGAAGCCAGCGGGTGATCACTTCGCTGGGTCAGATGTCCTGGGGTGTGCGCCAGTCGTCTGTATTTTCTCCTACATTTTCATAACAGGAGCCCGGATGTCGGTTCGTGGATGTCATGCCCCCGTCTTAGACGCCAGGGGACGGCAGAAGCGCGCCGCAGGGCGCCGACCTACCGAGCCGGTGGGTGGAAAAAAGACGACAGCGGCACTTTGGGATTTTCTTTTAGCGGCGAAGCGCAGCCCGAGCAATTCGGGCTGCGCTTTTGCCATATCCGTTTTATATCTGCTTTCAGAAATTTGCCGCGCTCACTGGTTGGTTGCGCCGAACGACTTGGCCCATTGCTTTGCGCCGTCGGTCAATTCCATTGTCCCGTCGGCAAAGAGCCAGATGGCTTCCACGCCGTCCAGAGACTCGATGAACGCCCGGGATTCCTCGTAGGGCATCAGGAACGCCGCGGTGGAGAGCATATCCGCAAAGCCCGAATCCTCCGTGATGATGGACACCGAGCGATAGAATGTGCCGGGCATCAGCGTGTCCGGGTCGATCAGATGGCTGTATGTCTTGCCGTCCACGACATAGAAGCGCTGATAGTCGCCCGAGGTGACCACGGACAGGTCGGAGAGGTAGAGCGTTTCCACGATGTCCGTAAGGCCCAACACGGAGCCGTCCGGATCTTGGATGCCGACGCCCCACTTGGCGCGCCCATCCTGCGGCGCATGGCCCGCGCGCACGTTTCCGCCCGCGCTGATGACGAAGGAGGGCATATCGCCGGAGAGCAGCATTTGGGCGATCAGCTCGGTGGCATAGCCCTTGGCGACCGCGCCGACGTCGAGCTTCAGCTCCGGGTCGGCGAAGCGAACGGTCATGGCCTCGGAATCGAGAATCAGATCGTCGAGACTCGCGTGTTCGCTGGCGGCAAGGAGCGCATCCATCGGCGGAAGGGAGGCGTGTTCCGGATCGTCGAGCCCCGCTTCGCGGTAATCGTGCCAAATGGAGAGAACGCTTCCCATCGCGATATTGACCTGCCCGGCGCACAGGTCGCTGTTGCTCTTGCAAAACGAGAGCAGCGAAAAGAGAAGCGGATCGACGGCGACGCTCTCCTTGGCGGCGCGCTGGTTGAGCGTGTAGATGCTGACGATGCCCTCGTCCTCATAGCTGTTGTAGGTGTCAAACAGTTTATGCAGGCGCTGATACATGGCGTGGACGGCGGCGGCCTGCTGATTGAAGGCCTCCTCGCTTTCGGCAAAGCCGATCAGTGAGATAACGGTGTCGAATGTGTCGGTAAAGACCGCGCTGTATTTGCTCATCGATGCGCCCGCGGGCAGAGCGGCGGCCAGCGTGAGGAGCGCAAGCAGCGCGGCGACAGCCAGTTTTTTCATCATAGAGATGACCTCCAGCATGTTGAATGCATCTATTATATCAGAAATGATCGCCGCTCACAAGGCATATTGTTTGGCAAAACGGGATGATGTACACGGATGTGAC
>JAUNPI010000139.1 GCA_030536875.1 Clostridia bacterium | reverse complement strand
GAAAAGGCCAAAAAGCTTAAAATAACTAAAAAAACAGAGCGTCCTCATGCGCTCTGCCAGAATTTGGAGGGGATTGCCGCGTTAGGGGGAAAGGGCCTCCTCCCACGCCGCGAGACGGTCGGAAAAGACCGCCGGACAGGAGATGAGCATGCGCTGATGCGTGAGCGGATGGAGGAAGGAGAGGCTGACCGCGGCGAGCTGGTGGCCGCTCAGCGCGAGCACTTGGCTCACAGCCTTGGATGCGCCGCTCGCGTAGCGCGTGTCGCCCAGCAGCGGACAGCCGATGTGCGCCATGTGGACGCGCAGCTGGTGCGTTCGCCCGGTCATGGGGAAAAGGGAGAGGCGCGAGGCCACGCCGCCGGGGAAGGCATGCACGGCGAGCGTTTGGTAGCGGGTGACGGCGCGCTGGCCGTCCCCGCGGACGACGCGCGTAAAGCTCTCCGGCGTATCCCGGGCGATGGGGGCGTCGATTTCCCCGGCGGGCGGTTCCGGCGAACCGAAAGCCCACGCCTCGTATCGCTTTTCAAACGTTCCGGCCTGCATTTGGCGCTGGAGGTGAGCCTGCGCGTAGGGAAGCTTGGCGAAGAGGACAATGCCCGTCGTCTCGGCGTCCAGCCGGTGAACGGGATGGACGCTTGCGCCAAGCAGGGCCGAGACGCGCCCTTCCAGCGTGTCGCTCCCTCGCGGGGCGGAGGGCGACGGATGGCACTGCAGCATCGCGGGTTTATGGACGGCGATGAGCGCGTCATCCTCAAAGAGCACGCGGACGAGAGCGGCAGGGGCCTCCGCCGCGTTCGGAGCGGACGGCGCAGAGGCGGTCGGCGAGCTTGCGCGGGGAGCGTAGCCGCCCAAGCAAACCTCGACGGTCATGCCCGCGCGCACAGGCTGATTGGCGAAAAAGGGCGCCGCGTCCACCGTCACGGCGCCCTGCTGTTTGGCAGTTTTGGCCTCCCTGCCGGACAGGCCCATCAGCCCGCGCAGAAGCTGCTGGAGCGTGAGGCCCTCCTCCTCGGGGGAGACGATATGGCGAAGCATCATAGCACTTTGCTCAGGAAATCCTTGGTGCGGGGATTTTGCGGGTGGTCAAACAGCTCGCGCGGGTCGCCCTGCTCGCAGATGATGCCGCCGTCCATAAAGAGGACGCGGTTGCAGACCTCGCGCGCGAAGCCCATCTCGTGGGTGACGATGACGCAGGTCATCTGGTTTTCCGCCAGCTGCTTGATGACCTCGAGCACCTCGCCGACCATCTCCGGGTCGAGGGCGGATGTCGGCTCGTCAAAGAGCATGACCTCCGGCTCCATCGCCAGCGCGCGCACGATGGCGAGGCGCTGCTTCTGGCCGCCGGAAAGGCGGGTCGGCTTGTTGTCGCGCTTGTCGGAGAGGCCCACGCGCGCGAGCAGCGTTTCCGCCTTGGCGACAGCCTCATCCCGGCTCATCTTGCCCAGCAGCACCGGGGCGAGGGTGATGTTGTCGATGACCGACATGTGCGGGAAGATATTGAAGTGCTGAAAGACCATGCCCATCTTCTGGCGGTGCTGGTCGATGTTGACGGACTTGTCGGCGATATCCACGCCGTGAAACCAGATATGCCCGCCCGTCGGCTCTTCCAGACGGTTGAGACAGCGCAGGAAGGTCGACTTGCCGGAGCCCGAGGGGCCAATCAGCGAGACGACCTCACCCTTGTGAATGGTCTCCGTGATGCCTGCGAGCACCTTGAGGGAGCCGAAGTCCTTGTGCAGATCCTCCACGCGGATCAGCTCGGGGGCGGTGCGAACATCAAACTGCTTAGTCATCGGCCTTAAGCCTCCTTTCCAGCGCGGCGATGAGCTTGCTCATCGTGAAGGTCACCACGAAGTAGATGACGCCGATGATGAGCAGCGGCTCGATGACCAGATAGGTCTTGCCGGAGATTGTCTGATACTGCGTCATCAGGTCGCCCACGTAGAACGTGGAGGCCAGCGACGTCTCCTTGGTGATGGCGACAAACTCGTTGCACATCGCGGGCAGCACGTTTTTAAACGCCTGCGGAAGCACGATGCGGATCATGGTTTGGCTGGCGGAAAGGCCGAGCGAGCGCGCCGCCTCGGTCTGCCCCCTGTCGATGGATTGGATGCCCGAGCGGAAGACCTCGGACATATACGCGCCGGAATTGAAGATCAGCGCGACCGCGATGCAGGTAAACTTGGAGAGCCTCAGCGCGGGCAGAAGATCCGGCAGCAGAAAATAGAAGAAATAGAGCTGGAGCAGAAGCGGCGTATCGCGGACGACCTCGGTGTAAACCGTCGCGACGGCGCCGAGGAGCTTAGAGTGCGACAGGCGCATGATCGCGACAATTGCGCCGATCAGGCAGCCGATGGCCACGGAGATCAGCGCCAGCAGCAGCGTCGTCCCAAGGCCGTTCAGAAAGTTCATGCCGTAGCGGGAGAGCAGGCTTTGGATGTTTGCGAGCAAGGATATCCCTCCTTTGGTTGAGACGGATTTACAGATGTTCAACGCGTTTCATGGCGTCAAACACCATGTCCGGCGTAATCGGATAGGGAATATGGGCCATATCCGGCCCGCCGGTCGCCTCGCGCAGCGTCGCCTCCAGCGCGGCGCGGTCGAGCGGAACGCGCATTTGGGCGAGCGTCACGGGTGTGCCCAGCGAGACGAGGAACGCGCGCAGATCGCGGGCGCGCGCCTCCTGACCGTCGAGCACGAGCTGAACCAGCGCGCCGTAGGCCACCAGATCGCCGTGCAGGCATTCCCGCTCCACATGGGGAAAGAGCTGCAGGCCGTAGCAGACCGCATGCGCCAGCGCACAGTTGTAATTGTCGTTCGCCATGAGCGACACCAGACCGGCGGAAAGGATGATGCTCCGCGCGCAGAGCTCCGTCGCGGGGCCGCTCTCATGGCGCTCGGCCTCGCACAGCGCCTCCCGGCCGTAGGCGAGAATGGGGTCGTAGCACGTCGAGGAGATCGCCACGCCGATGGCGCTCATGTGGTCGAGCGTTTGGCCGAGAACATCCGCACGGGCGGAGAACGTCGATTCCAGGTGCTTGGCGAGCGTATCGCCCATGCCGGCGCGCAGATAGCGAGCCGGGGCTGTCGCCGTGACGGCGAGATCGACCATCGTGAGCGCGGGCGGCGCATCATAAAAGAGGAAACGGTCGAAAGGCCCGTCTTCCCGGTAGACGACCGACAGCGCCGTGATCGGCGCGCAGTTGGAGACGAGCGTGGGAACGCTCACCAGCGGGATGCCAAGCCGCTGCGCCACGCCCTTGGCGGTGTCGAGCGCTTTGCCGCCGCCCATGCCGACGAGGAAATCGGGCCGGAACGGGCTCAGACGATCGGTAAGGCGCTCCATTGCGGAAAACGTGCATGCGCCGCCGAAGGGCAATTGCGCAAGAAGGCGCATGTCCGCGCCTTCCAGCGACGCCCTCAGCGCGGGCATGCCGCGCTCCATAGCGGTTTCGCCGCCGACGACGGCGAACGAGCGGCCCAGAGGCGCGCAGAGCTTGGGAAAGCGGCTCAGGATACCGCGCCCAAATATGAAGCGCGGCAGGACAACGTCATCTGTCAGATACATCGCATTACACCAGCTGGGGTAGCTTCGAGAGCCGCTCCAAAGACTCGTTCAGGGTTTCTTCGCTGCGGGCGAAGTGCAGGCGGATCAGGTGGTTGACAGGCTCCCGGAAGAAGCTGGAGCCCGGAACGGCGGCGACGCCGATTGTGCGGATCATCCACTCGCAGAATTCCATGTCGCTCTTCCCGTAAAAACGCATGCCGGGCTTCTGGAAGTCGCTGATGTCCACCATCACAAAGTAACTGCCCTGCGGCGTGGTGTGCTTGAGGCCGATACGATCGAGGCCGTCCAAGAAGATCGCGCGCTTTTTGGTGTAAAGCGCGGTTAGGCAGTCGTAATAGCTCTGCGGGAACTTCAGGCCGACGACGGCGGCTTCCTGGAGCGGGGCCGCGGCGCCGACGGTCAGAAAGTCGTGAACCTTTTTCGCGCCTTCGATCACGTCTTCCGGGCCGATCAGGTAGCCCAAGCGCCAGCCGGTGATGGAATAGGTCTTGGAGAGCGACGAGCAGCAGATGACGCGGTCGCTGATCTCGGGCAGGGCGCCGGCGTAAACATGGTGATACGGGGCGAAGACGATGTGCTCATAGACCTCGTCGGTGATCATATAGGCGTCGTAGCGCTTACAGAGGCCGCCGATGAAGAGCAGCTCCTCCTCGGTGAAGACCTTGCCGCAGGGGTTGGAGGGGTTGCAGACGATGATCGCCTTGGGATGCTGGCGGAAAGCGTCTTCCAGCACGTCGCGGTCAAAATCGAACGTCGGCGGCACGAGCGGGACAAAGATCGGATCTGCGCCGGAGAGGATGGCGTCCGCCCCGTAGTTCTCATAGAACGGGGAGAAGACGACGACCTTGTCGCCCGGGTTGCAGACGGTCATCATCGCGCTCATCATCGCTTCGGTTCCGCCGCAGGTCACGAGAATCTCGGTGTCCGGGTTGATGGCGCGGCCGTATGCGCGGCCCTGCTTGCAGGCGAGCGCCTCGCGGAAATTCTCCGCGCCGAAGGTGACGGAGTACTGGTGCGGGCCCTCGTCCGCGACCTCGCGCAGGCGGTCGGTAATGGCCTTGGGCGGGGGAAAATCGGGGAAACCCTGAGAGAGGTTGATGGCGCCGACCTCGTCGCTGATGCGGGTCATGCGCCGGATGACGGAGTCGGTAAACGTCTGAACGCGGCGGCTCAGCTCGGGCATAAATATTCACGCCTTTCGGATAGAATGTATATTCTGCATCAACTGCATGACGCTACCGTCGGTATGCGGCAAACAGAATGCAGTCATTCTATCACAATTCCGGCTTGGAGACAACAGGAAAAACGCCGTTTTGGGGAGGAAATTTGTTTTTGGGCGAAAAAAGTTGCGCCGGAGGCATGTTTATGCAGTATATTCACTTGACATATGCAGGATCGCGTCGTAAAATAGCTCTATCGTTCCGGGCGGGCCAAAGGGCTTTACACGACCGGACGATGAATCCAAGAGGAGGGAAATATCCTATGAAAAAGTATGTTGCGCTTGTGCTCGCGATCGCGATGATCCTGAGCTGCTCGCTCGCGCTGGCCGACCGGCTTGACGATATCCAGGCCGCGGGCAAGCTCGTCGTGGCGACCAGCCCCGACTGGCCGCCGTATGAGTATATCGACGACGAGGGAAATATCGTCGGCACCGATATCCTGATGGCGCAGTGGATGGCCGAGCAGCTGGGCGTCGAGCTCGAGATTCAGCCGCTGGCGTTTGACGCCTGCCTTGCCGCGGTCGGCAACGGCTCCGTGGACATGGTTCTCGCCGGCCTGACCTATGACGCCGAGCGTCTCAACGCGATGGAGCTCACCGGCATCTATTGGAACGAGGGCGATCAGGGCCTGCTCGTGCGCAAGGGCGAGGGCGCGGCCTACAACGCGCCGGAGGCGTTTGACGGCAAGACCGTCGCCGCGCAGAACGGCACCAACCAGCAGATCATGGTGGAAGAGCAGCTCACGGGCGCTACGCTGGAGCTGGTCACCAAGATCCCGGACGGCGTGAATATGGTGAAGGCGGGCCGCGTCGACGCGCTGGCTGTTCCCAAGACCGTCTACGACAGCATCCTCGCCGAGAACGACGATCTCGAGATTGCGGAGTTTGCGTTCGATTTCGAGGGCGGCAACTATATCGCCAGCCCGAAGGGCGAGACCGAGTTTACCGCCAAGATTCAGGAGATGATCGATCAGATCAACGCCGAGAGCCTCTACCAGCAGTGGGTTGACGAAATCCAGATGGCGAAGTGATTTTGAAGTCATTTTCGGAATACAAGCAAGGAGCGCAGGGGAATGTGAACCTCTGCGCTCCTTTTGCATGGCTTCGGCGCTTGCCGCCGGCGTTACCGCTTTGTTTTGTCTTCGCTTTTGCGCAGCCTCAGGTGGAAATGGGAGTCGTAATAGAGCCCCAGATCGCGGCAGAGACGATCGTTCAGCTGATGGAGCGCATCGTGGTAAGCGCGATAGGAGGGGGAAAGGCGCTTCATCGCGGGGATGAACACATCGTTGTATCCGCAGTCCTGCAGGCGCCGCATGATGTGCCGCTTCATGACCTCCGGAGGGGAATAGCGCACAAGCGGATTTTCGCGCAGGCGGACCGTTTTCAGCGTTTGCGCCTTGATGCGCGCATAGGCCTCTTCGCTGGGGTTGAGCATGGCGGCGATCTGCGCGTCCGCGCTTGCCGCGGCCTGCTCGGCCGGAACGCCGACCTTGGATGCCATGCGCATGAGCGCCGCGCTGAGGTAGAAGCCCAGCGGCAGGCGAAGCCTCGGCTGATCCCAGAAGTCGAGGATGGTCGCATAGGCTTCGCGCTGCTCCTCGTTTGAGATGCGATGGGTCAAATAAGGCGCAAAGTGAGAGGCGCAGTATTCGCCGAAAAAGCCGGGAAGCTGGGCGCGCATGGCGGCGGCTAGATTAGCGAAATCGATGGATTCGTCAAGCGCCTGCGGATCCGGATTGCGGATAAACGCCTCGAGGGCGTCAAGCTCTTCCTGCCTGTCGGCGAGCTCGCCGCGTTTTTTTTCGAGGATGGAGGAGAGGAGCGCCTTGCCGCCGCCATCCAGAAGACGGCGAATATCCGCTATGCCGATGCCCAGCTTTCGATAGGCCTGAATTTCGTGCAGGATGCGAATGTCCTCGTCCGTGTAATCGCGATAACCGTTTTCACTGCGTGTGACGGTGGGCAGCAGACCCTTTTCTTCATAAAACTTGATGGCTCGGCTCGTGCAGCCGACTGCCTGCGCGGCTTCCTTGATTTTCATTGGAGAATCCCCCTTTCAGGAAACAGCATACACCCATACGCAGCGTACAGGTCAAGCATATTCTTCTCTATGATTGATTTTTTTGAGAAAAAAGCCAGCGGCGGCCGACTGCGGATGCGAAGAGGGACAGTTTTCTGGGCCCGATTGGCAAAGGCCCAAAAGGGCAAGAGAAAAGCCGCCCTATTGCGGACGGCTTTTGCAAGCGGAGAATCAGGACTGCGCTTT
>JAUNPI010000008.1:12959-36109 GCA_030536875.1 Clostridia bacterium | reverse complement strand
CGGGTACTGGTCGTAACGATGCCCTCAATGGCGTTGGATGCCTCAGTGCTTTGTACCTTTGCGATCTCAACCAGCTTTTCCAATTCTTCCGGGCGCTGTTTCAGGTACATCTCCTGCTTTCCGGCTTCCTTATAGATCGCCGCAATCAGACCGAGGATATCGGAATCCCACATTTTGCTCTTAATTTCAGAATAGTTGAATGCCCTCATTCCCTCACCTCCGGATCTTTCCCTTAAATTATAATGCAAAATAAGGGGAAATTCAATGGGTTAAGGGAAAGTCCCCTTCATGGTCTTCCCACATGAAGGGAAAAAATACGGAAATCCTATCAACAAAAGGCCTCGGCCATCATGTGGTAAGCGCGGCCTGCGACAAAAGTCTGGCAAATCTAAAATGCGACTTTAGATTTGCCAGACTTTTGTTAACGAATGTTGCCGCCGTGCAAACAGCCAAAACCTTTTTCCGTTTGGCAGGATTTCTTGGGCTTGGCAAAGAATTGTTCTTTAGCATCATCAGCTTTAGAACCGAATGGCGCAGAGGCATAGGAGAAACGGAGGATGACCCATGATCAAGTTTGGTACGGGCGGCTGGCGGGCCGTCATCGGCGATGAGTTTACGAGGGCCAATATCCGGCGCGTCGCCGCGGCGCTTGCGCGCCGCATGAAGCGGGAAGGGGTTGCCCAGACAGGGCTTTGCATCGGATACGACAGGCGCTTTTTGAGCCGCGAATCCGCAATTTGGTTTTCCGAGGTGATGGCGGCGGAAGAGGTTACGCTGTATTTTGTCAACCTCGCCGCGCCCACGCCTCAAATCATGTTCACCGTCAAGAATATGGATCTGCCGTATGGCGCGGCGGTGACGGCGAGCCACAACCCGGCGATCTATAACGGCATCAAGCTCTTCACGCGCGGCGGGCGGGACGCCACCGAGGATGTGACCGACGCGATCGGCGCGGAGGCCAACGCCTTGGCCGAGGAGGAGATCCGTTCCGTTCCCTTTGTCGAGGCGCTTTCAAGCGGCAAGGTCAAATTCATCGACCCGCGCGACGCGTATCTCGACTCGATCATGGAAAAGATCGACATGGAGGCCATCCGCGCGCGCAGGCCGCGCATCGTGCTCGACCCGATGTACGGCGTCAGCCTGACGGGCCTGATGACGATCCTGTTCACCGCGCGCTGCGATGTGGACGTGATCAACGACCGCCACGACGCGTTCTTCGGCGGGCACCTGCCTGCGCCGAACCCGGAGACCCTGCGCGATTTGCAGACCTCCGTTTCCGACCATCACGCCGACATGGGCCTCGCCACGGACGGCGACGCCGACCGCTTGGGCATCATCGACGAAAAGGGGCGGTATGTGACGGCGAACGAGGTGCTCGTTCTGCTCTATTACTATCTGCTCAAATACAAGGGCTGGAAGGGCGCGGCGGTGCGCAACATCGCCACCACGCACATGCTCGACCGCGTCGCCGAGGCGTTCGGCGAAACCTGCTACGAGGTTCCGGTCGGCTTCAAGCACATCTCCGGCGGCATGGAGGAGCATGACGCGCTGATCGGCGGCGAATCCTCCGGCGGCCTCACCGTGCGCGGGCATATCAGCGGCAAGGACGGCCTGTACGCCGCGTCGCTGCTGGTGGAGATGGTCAGCGTCACTAAAAAGCCGCTCTCCCGCCTGTTGCGCGAGGTGGCGGACGAGTTCGGCGCGCTGTACATGGCCGAATACGACTGGGCGCTCACCGAGCAGAGCCGCGCGGCCATCCACCAGACGGTCATGGTCGATCACCGGCTCCCCGACTTTGGCGAGGTCATCGAGAAGGTCAGCTATCTCGACGGCTGCAAGGTGTATTTCAAAGAGGGGTGGATCATCGTCCGCTTCTCCGGCACGGAGCCGCGGGTGCGCGTTTTTGCGGAGATGCCCAGCCGCGCGCGCGCGAACGCGCTCGTGGAAAAGATGGCGGCGTTTGTGGGCCTGCCCTTCGAGGCGTAAACGCGCGGGGGAGGGCGGTCGAGCATGGCGAGGCCGGAAGAGGGCCCCATTCGTCGCCTGCGGGCTTGAGACCTATACCCCAAAGAAGATCAAAAGGGATCGGGAGGGAACTGTGTGATCACGGCGGAGCAGTTTGCGTCGGAGCTTGGCCTCCACGTCGTCAGTCAGGCGAACAGGGCGATGGACGTGCCCATTCACACGGCGGATCTTTGCCGCCCCGGACTGCAATTCGCGGGCTATTTCAGCGTGTTTGCAAACGAAAGGCCCCAACTGATCGGCAAGACGGAGATGGCCTATCTGGACAGCCTCTCCCCCGAGCTGCTGCGCGAGCGGCTGGCGACCTATTTTTCCTATGACATGCCCTGCATCGTCATCTCCAGGGGCATGTCCTGCCCGGATATCCTGCTGGAGCAGGCGCGGAGCCACGGCGTCCCGGTCTACGGCACGCAGGAGGACACCAGCCTGTTCACCGTCCGCGCGATCAGCTATCTCAGCGAGGCGATCGCCCCGAGGGAGACCCGGCACGGCGTTCTGGTCGATGTGTTCGGCGTGGGCGTGCTGATCACGGGCGAGAGCGGCGTGGGCAAGAGCGAATGCGCGCTGGAGCTCATCAAGCGCGGCCATCAGCTGGTGGCCGACGACGTGGTGGACATTTCGCGCGTGGGCGACCGGCTGGTCGGCGAGTCGCCGGAGATGGTGCGCGACTTTATGGAGCTGCGCGGCATGGGCCTTGTGGATATCAAGCTGATCTTCGGCATCGGCGCGATCGTGCGCAAAAAGACGATCAACGTCGTCATCAAATTGGAGCCCTTCGACCCCAGCCGGGATTATGACCGCCTCGGCACGCAGGAGAGGACCGTCGAGATCCTCGGCGCGAGCCTGCCGCTGATGGAGATCCCCGTGCGCTCGGGGCGCAATCTGGCGATCATCGTGGAGATTGCCGCGCGCAACTGGCGTCTTCGGAGCGAGGGCTACGATGCCGTTGCCGAGCTGGACAGGCGGCTTGCGCAGCGCTATGGGCAGCCGCAAAGCGAATGAACCGAAAGAATTGAATGAATCAATCCATCGACAAGGAGCGAGAACCATATGATGTACATCGGTGTAGACTTGGGCGGAACCGGCATCAAGGCCGGCGTGGTCAGCGAGCACGGAAGGATTTTGTCCAAGGGCTCGATTCCCACGAAGGTTGAGCGCGGCTATGGGCCCATCATCGCGGATATCGCCAAGCTGTGCGAAAAGGTCGTCGGCGACGCCGGGCTTGCGCTTTCGGATATCGCGGCCATCGGCGTCGGCGTGCCGGGCATCTGCAACCCGAAGACGGGCGTGATCCCGTTCTGCACGAATCTGGGCTGGCATGAGGTGCCCTTTGTGAGCGAATTGCAGTCCTACATCCAGTTGCCCGTTCACGTGGACAACGACGCGACGGTCGCGGGCTTTGCGGAATCCATCGCGGGCGTGAGCGCGGGCAGCTCGGCGAGCGTCTTTCTGACGCTGGGCACGGGCGTGGGCGGTGCGATCATCATCGGCGGCAGGCCGTATTCCGGCGCGCACGGCGTGGGCTCCGAAATCGGGCACATGATCCTGGCAATGGACGGCGAAATGTGCAGCTGCGGCAACAGGGGCTGCTTTGAGCGCTACGCCTCCGCGACCGCGATCATCCGCGAGGGACGCCGCGCCGTAGAGAAGCATCCGGAGAGCGCCATCATGAAGCGCTGCGGCGGAAACCCCGAGCGCATCAACGCCAAGACCATCATCGACTGCGCCAAGGAGGGCGACGAGACCGCCAAGGCCGTCTTCGCGTACTATGTGAAGGGACTGGCCCACGGCATTGTCAGCATCATCAACATCCTCGATCCCGAGGTCATCGTGCTCGGCGGCGGCGTGTCGATGGCGGGCGATTTCCTGCTCTCCGCCGTGCGCGAGGAGGTCGCCAAGCACGTCTTCTACAAGACCATGCCCTATGCGCGCATCGAACTGGCCCAGCTAGGCGCGGACGCGGGCATCATCGGCGCGGCGCTGCTGGGCAAATAAACCGGCATGCTGCCGGCCGCATCGCCGACAAAGATCTGTAAACCCAGCTGCGTCCCGGCCCGAGGCCGGCGCATTGCGGAAGAATTTATAGAATAAATCCTCACAAGCTGACAAATTTTTCGCCTCTGACGGTCTAATCCATCAGAGGCGTTTTTTTGCGCCCTCTTAAACGGATTCCCCAATCGGCGTCAAAGCGAGGGAAGGACATGGATGACCGGACGTGGCTGAGCGGGCTGTTCCGCTCCAATTATGAGCTGCTCTACCGTGTGGGCAGCCTCTTTCTGGGCGCGGGAAAGGGAGCGCTCGTGGAGGATCAGATTCAGGAGGTCTTCCTCCTGGCGTGGAAAAAGCGAAGGAAGCTGCGCGAGCACCCCAATCCCGCGGGCTGGCTGGTGGAGGCGATGCGCCGCAGGCTGATGGCGCTGGGCCGCGGCATGGCTAGGGAGAGCCGTCTGCATGCGTTCTCCCTCGACGAGCCGGGGCGAGGCGAGGACGGCCGGGCCTATGAGCCGGAGGACACGCGCTGCGTCCGCCCGGAGGATTTCCTGCTCGGCGAGGAGCGGCGCGCGCTGCTCACCGAGCTGCTCGGGCGGGAGGACGCCGATCTTTTTTGGCGTTACTGCATCGTCGGATCGAGGGCGAGCGAGCTTGCCGAGCGCTACCGCATCAGCGAGGAGGCCGTGCGCATGCGCGTTTCGCGCATCAAGCGGCGGCTGCTCGCCAGCCGAGAGCTGTTTTACGCCGTGGCGCTCGCGCTGCTCGGGCTGTGAGGAGGGGAGAAGATGAAGCGGATTCGGCTTTTGCGGGAGCTGGGGATGGGCATGAACGAGGTCTACACGCGCGAGGAAATATTGCTCGTCTGCCGGGAGGAGATCTTTTCCCGCGCATGGGATATGGACGCGGCGCTGCTGCTGGAGGCGCTGCGCGCGCTCGACGACAGGCCGCGCGAGGCGGCCTGCCCCGGCATGGAGGAGGGAGAGCGGCGGCTGATGCGCGCCCTCGACGAGGGCGGGGCGGGCGCGCGGCCCTCGCGCTTGACCTGTAAGCCCGCCGTGGCGCTCGCGGCGGCGCTGCTGCTCGCCCTGCTGGCGGCGGCCTGCGCGGCGTTCATGCTCTCCGGCGGCGTGCTCTCGTTTATGAGCGAAGCGCCGGACGCCGTGCCTGTTCCGGAGGTGACAAGCGAGGCGGCACAGGCGCTCGTGCGGCGCGATCTGGCGGTGGTTCGGTATGCCGCCTGCGAGCTGCGCGTCACGGAGGCGGCCTTCGACGGGCACCAGCTCCGCGTCGTATACAGCACGCGGGACACGCGGCGTCAGATCGGGGAAATCGACGTGGCAAACGGTTACCTCGAGGCGGAGGACGCGAGCGGCCTGTCCGCGTGCGATTACATCGTCGTCAACGGGCAGGACGTCTACCTCGACGATGTCGCCTATATGGCGGGCGAGGAGGAGGGAGAGCTGCTGCACTATCTGGCGGTCAACCTGCCCAAGGGGTTTGACGCCGGAGAGACGCTGCGCGTGGAGCTGCCGACCGGCAAGACGCGGGGGCATGGGCAGCCGCGCGAACAGGAGAACGTCTGCTTCTCCTTTGCCGTGGATACGTCGGGGGCGCGCAGCGCGCGGGAGGCGCAGGCCGTTTGAGGCGACCTGTCTGTGAACCTCACGCGGCTGGAGCTCTCGCCGATGCACGGGCTGCTGGAGGTGAGCATGACGCCTGCGCAGCCCGGCGAGGATTGGACAAGCGCGGAAGTGACGCTCTGCGGGGAGGACGGCCTGCCCGTCGGCTTTCAGTGGTATACGTCGTGGGGAGGAAGCCGGTGGGAGGGCTACGCTTTGCAGATCACGCAGTTCATTCCCACCGGGGCGTGGCCCGATGTGCTCTACCTCGCCGAGCTCGGAGAGGACGGGCGGATGGATCCGGAGCGGAGCATGCGCATCGTATGGGAATGATGCGAGCGCGAAAACGACGCGTACACGACAAAAAAGATGCGAAAAAGTTTTGCGTTTCCCGTTACAAATGCCTCTCCTCAGAACATATACGGGTGAAGGGAAACATCAAGCGCCCTTCGAAGGAAAGGAGAGACGAACATGAAACGCATGACCACGTTGGCTTTGACGCTGTGCCTGATCCTTGCCGCCTGCGGCGCGCAGGCCGATCTGCTGACCTTCTGGGGCATTCCGGAGGGGATTGCCCGCGCGGCGAATGTCCTCGCCCCGCATGCGGTAGACGGCACGCTCGAATGGCCCAAACGGGCGGGGGAGAACGGCGCGCTGCCGCACGGCTGGCTCGCCGTGGTGGACGAGGTTTACTACGACGGCGTGACGGCCTACGTCTATTACACCATCCGCGAGGTGAACGGGGAGAGGGCCTTCGGCACGCTCGACGAGGAGACTGGCTGCATCCTGCTCAGCGACGAGGACGAGCATGCCCTCCAAAATCGCGGCGTCGGCTGGAATCGGGATGCCCTGCTTGTCAACGGCAGGCGGATCGACATGCCCGCCGCGGACATGGACAGCCGCGGCAGCACGCTGCCCGGCATCGCCAACTACTATATGAAGATCGACCTTCTCGGCGCGGGCTTTGCGCCCGGCGAGGCGAAGACCCTCGGCCTGCCCATCGGCGACAGCTTTCACGTCGCGGGCCGCGAGCTGACGCGCGAGGAGAGCGAGGCTTACGCCGAGACCAAGCAATACCCCGAGGAGATGGGCTTCATTGTCGTCGACCTCGGAGAGGCGCAGGTTGAGCGCAGGGAGTTTGAGACCGCCAAGACCGTCGGCGACACGACGGTGAGCGCGGTTGAAACGCTCGTGAGCCCCATCCGCGTCTATGTCCGCGCGAAGGTCGCGCCAAACGCCGAAAAGGCCGCCGCGCAGCACGAGCAGGACAGGGCGGGCTTTGAAACGGACGCCGTTCCCTTCGATTTCAGCGCCGGAACGGTCAACGACGAGTGGGCCTTCGGCGTGAAGCTCGTCGACGCGGACGGCAAGGTCTGCGAGGCGATGACGGGCGTATGGACGGGCGTCAGCTCCGTCGGCGCGGATGAGGTTCGCTTTGAGTTCAACCTGCCGGTCGATGAAAGCGGGCGTCCCGGAAAATGGAGCGGCCCTTTGTATCTGGCGCTGGAGGACGAGAGCGGCGCGATCGATATGAGCACGGCGGTGCAGGTGTATTGAGCCTTTGGCCCGCCCGGGGGATTCCGGGCGGGCTTCCGGCGAGAGAGGAGGAAGCGCGATGAAGAGGCGATTGATGGGGCTGCTGGGGCTGTTAGCCGCGCTCTTTTGCGCGGCGGCGTGCGCCAGCGCGCAGACGCCGTCCATGAGCATAGCGGATTTGAAGGCGCAGACGCCGGAGAATTGGGAGGCAAACGGCATAAACGTGCCGGTGTATGTGCCGGATGTGACCGAAATGCCCGTGCTGGAGGTGACGAGAAGGACGCTGAGCGACGCGGCGCTGGAGGAATACGGGGCGCACGTGCGACAGAACAGCAAACAAGCGCAGAGGATTCAGGTAGAGCCGCAGCAGGAGGAGGCCGAAGGCATTGCGCGCATCACCAATGCCATCTACAATCCCCTGTGGGAAGCCAGGTTTAACGCGGAGCTCTACGCGGAGAACCAGACGGTTTCGCTCGAGGAGGCGCTCGAACGGCTGGGCGAGCTGACGGAGAAGGCCTTTGGCGGTATGCGATGCCTGCCTAGGCGAGCGCAGGTGTTCAGCGCGGACAAGCGCTTCAAGGGAAGCGAGGTGATCCCTGTGGAGGGCGGAAAGCCGGGGTATTACTGCATCGATGTGTGGCCCATGCTTCGGGGGATTCCCGTCCTTCAGGGCGTCGCGGGCGGGCGCAGGGCCAGAGGCGCTTTTAAACCGACGGATTTTTACACGGCGCTGTCGCGATATTCGGCTTATTTTGTCTACCGCTCCGAGGAGGACTGGATCTGGAGCAGCGCGGGCGTGTTTGAAGAGACCGGCGTGAAGATCGAGGACATCCCGCTGTGCTCCTTTGAGACGATTCGGGACCAACTGGAGGCGATGATCGAGAGCGGCGAGCTCCGGCGCGTGTATGACATGAAGCTGGGCTATGTGATTTATGCCGATCCGGATGTGCGGTACGCGAAGAAGCTGAGCGAGCTGCTCGAGCAGCGCTATGTCGCCGTGCCGACGTGGATTTGCGAAGTGAGCCAGTCGCGCAGCGGCACGACGGGGAGAAGGACGACGGAATACGCGACGCCCGAGCCGGACATACACGGCAGCGTATCCGATGAGCGCGGGCTGGATTGGGGATACGAGATCTATCAGTTTAACGCGCAGACGGGCGAGCTTTACAGCCTGTACGATTATGAAAACTCGAAGCTGTATATGCCCGAGGTGGCGACGTGGAAGGAGGCGGGGGAGCCTCGATGATCAAGGGAAGCGCGGCACGCGCGCCCCTGAAATGACGGCGTGGTGAAGCGCATACGACCCTCCAAAAACGAGCCCAATACGGCGGCGTATAGGGCTCGTTTTTTTGGTAGATTTTTACAAATTTAAAAAAGATGTGACAAAAATGAAATATTTTGTCGATTTTTTGCGTCTAAACCATATAGACAAAGTGAAGATTCTCGTATAAAATGAAAACAAAGAATGGAAACAAAAGGAGAATCTTCAAGTTTTTAGCGCAGGAAAGGGGAAATACGATGAAACGCATTTGGACGCTGCTGCTGGCTCTGCTCATGATGAGCGCGACATCGTGCGCATGGGCGCAGGTCTATCAGCGGGGCGATCGGGGCACGGAGGTTGAGACCATTCAAAACGCGCTGACCAAGCTCAAATTCTATTACGCGGATGTCACCGGCCATTTTGGCGAGAAGACCGAGACCGCCGTGCGCAAGTTCCAAAAGAAGCAGGGGCTCACGCAGGACGGCGTCGTCGGCGAAGAGACGATGCGCGCGCTCTGCGCGGCGGCGGGCATCGACGTGCCCGATGGCGGCGGAGCCGACGGCGCAGCAGCCGGAACCACGGGCGGCACAACCGCGCAGACCGCCGCGACGGCGACGCTTCCCGCCGGAACGATGCTCAAAAGCGGCTCTCGGAGCGACGCCGTGCGCAAGCTCCAGCAGGATTTGACCACGCTGGGGTATTACAGCGGCACGGTGACCGGGCACTTCGGCGGCGTGACGGAGAACGCCGTCAAGAAATTCCAGCGCAACAACGGCCTGAGTGCGGACGGCATCGCGGGCGCTAAAACGCTTGCCAAGATCGCCTCGGCGCTCAGCGGAACCAGCGCCAACACGTCGACCACGATCCTGCCGAGCACGGCGGGCGGCGGCAGCATTCAGGCGGCTGTCGCCACCGCGCTGAACACGGAGAAGACGCTGCAGACCGGCACGCGCTCGGACGAGGTCAGGAAGCTGCAAAGCCTGCTGGCGTCGCTGGGCTATTTCGGCGGCAGCCAGACCGGCTACTTCGGCGAGCAGACCAAGAGCGCCGTTCTCGCCTATCAGAAGGCGAAGGGCCTGAGCGCGGACGGCATTGCGGGCAAGCGCACGCTCTCCGCGCTCAACGCGGATGCGCAGAAGAGCGCGGCCTCCCAGTCGACCGGCATGGTGGAGAAGACGGAGCTTGCGCGCATGGCGGCGAGCGTCATTCACGACAACTTCTTCAACTGGCGGCGCAACTATGAAAACGGCGAATACTGCACGGTGTACGACTATGCGACGGGCTACAGCTGGACGCTGCGCATCATGACCAAGGACAAGCACATGGACGCCGAGCCCGCCACCGCCAAGGACACGGAGACCATGACCAAGGCCTTCGGTGGCAAGCAGGACTGGACGCGCAAGGCGGTGTGGGTCACCTTTGCCGACGGCAAGACCTACATGGCGGCGACAGCCAGCGCCCCGCACATGAACGGCAAGGTCAAGGACAACAACTTTGACGGACACCTGTGCGTACACTTCCCCATCCCGATGAAGACGGCGGAGGGCATCGGCCCCAACGCCACGGCCTTCCAGAAGGTCATCGAGAGCGGCTGGGAGGAGACGCGGAAGATGGCGATGTGAAACCGGAAAGAGAGACAGACGGCGGGATTCGGAAGGATCTGCGCCGTTTGTCTATTCTGCGCAGGGAAAGGACATAGGGATTGCTTTTTCAGGAAGATCATGTTAAAATAACTATATAATACGTATAGATGCGTGAAATGGAGGAAAGGCGTATGGATACGAAAGAAGTATTGACTTTTCTGACACTTTCACAGACGCTCAGCTATCAGCGCGCCGCTGAAAAGCTTCAATATGCGCGTTCGACGATTTTCAGCCATATCCAGACGCTCGAACAGGAGCTTGGCGTGCCGCTGTTTGTCAAAAACGGCAGGCAGCTCGAGCTCACGGAACAGGGGCGAATGTTCAGACCCTATGCCGTGCGCGTCATGAGCGATTATCAGGAGATCATGGAGCGGTTTACGGGAATCACAAGCGTAAACGGCTCCGTCACCATCGGCGGATGCGAGGTCAATACGGCCAACAGCCTGCTGAAGACGCTCAATTTATTTTCTACCAAATACCCGCAGATCCACCTGAGGATGATGACCTCGCCCAACGCCAGCGTGCCGGATCTGGTGCGCGGCGATCTTGTGGATATGGGCTACTATTACGGCATCGGCCACAGGAGGTTTCCGGGCGTGCAGTGTGTGGACATGTACGAGGAGCCGGTTTACCTTGTGGCCGCGAGGGAAAACCCGCTGACGAAGCGGGCGCATGTGGTGTATGAGGAGTTGCAGGGCATGAACTTCGTCCACCCGCATGACAACTGCTGTTTTGCCACGGAGCTGCTGACCAAGCTCCGGCAGCGAGACGTACAGCTGGGCAAGGTGAGCTATGTGGGCGGGGTGCAGCTGGTCGTGGATCAGGCGCATCGGCGCAACGCGCTGACGCTTACCCCGCAGAGCGCGTTGGAACGCTATGAAGAAGCGTATGACATGGTGCGCCTGCAGATGGATGAAGAACCGATTTGGGCGTGGGAATGCATCATCCACAAGGACTTTGAGCTGCTTAAACCCGAGGTGAAGACGTTGATCCGCTTTAGCCTGAAAACGCTGTGCGGAGGGGAAAAGGCACGCGGGGGAAACGGCATGTAACAGCCGATTTGAAAACCGAAAACAGACGGCCGTCATGGCCGTTTTGCTTTTTCTCGGCTTTGTTCGGCTTTTTCGAACGATAGTTTGAGAGAGAAGAATTATAATATAGTTAAGTTCTTCACGAACAAAGAAAGGAGAAGAAGACATGAAGAAGTTGCTCTCTTTGGCAGTATGCATGTGCATACTCGCAACGCTGCTTGTCGCGCCCGCAATGGCCGACGGCATGACGCCCGGCACGTATACAGGAACCGCCAAGGGTATGTTCGATGGCCTGACGGTGGCTGTGACGGTTTCGGAAGACGCGATTGAGAAGATCGAGGTGACGGCGCACAATGAAACCTCCCCCGGCTGGCCGGCGCTGGAAAAGCTGCCGGAGGCGATCGTCGAGGCGCAGTCTATCGCTGTGGATGGCATCAGCGGCGCGACGATGAGCTCCAACGGCGTAAAGGCGGCTGTGGAAGATGCGCTGACGCAGGCCGGCGCGAACCTAGCGGATTTCTCCAAGCCGGTTGAGGCGCAGCCGGAAGCCGCCGTCAGCTACAACCCGGTGATGGGCTCTTTTGAAGTGCCGCAGACATGGGACGAGACGTATGACGTGGTGATCGTCGGCGGCGGTTTTGCCGGCATGGCGGCGGCCTATGCCTCCGGCGAAGCCGGAGCGTCGACCGTGCTGGTTGAAAAGCTTTCCAACACCGGCGGCAACAGCGCGATCAACGGCGGTCAGTATGCGGCCTACACGTCCAGCCGCGCGGCGGAACTTCAGGAGAAGTTCAACCTCGTGCCGGATACAGCCCAGAAGCACATTGAGGACACCATTGCCGGCGGCGATGAGATGAACAATCCGCGCCTGGTCGAGGTCATGGTCAAAGGCGCGCCTTACTATCTGAATCTGTTGCTGGACAACAGCCTGATTATCCGCGAATCGTTGGCCCGTCCGGGCGGACATTATGGCTACCGCACCTATTCGACGGAGACCTTCTCCGGCTCCGACATCACCAACCTGCAGCGCAAGCTGATGGATGAGCAGGAGAATGTCACGCTGGAGCTGGAGACCAAGCTGGTGGAGATTTACCGCACGCGCGACGCGGAAAATAAGGTCGTCGGCATCCGCGTGGCCACGGAGAACGGCTACAAGACGATCAAAGCGGAGAAGGGCGTCATCTTGGCGACCGGCGGCTTCGGCGCGAACGTCGAGATGCGCGAAACGCAGGTGCCGTATCTGGATGAAACGATCCCGACGACAAACAACAAGGCTGCTTCCACCGGCGAGGGCATTCAGTTGGCGCAGGTAATTGGCGCGAATACGATGCAGATGAGCAACATTCAGCGCTATCCGTTCGCCGATCCGACCAACGGCGTTCTGGATACCTATGCGGTCTGGCCGTTCTCCGGCCCGTCCTATGGCATCGTGTATGTCGATTACCAAGGCAAGCGTTACGTCTCTGAGGGAGAGCGTCGCGACGTGTGCGCGAATGCGGCGGTCGCGACGGGCTTTGTCTCCACGTATTCCATCTTCAATTGGGACGTCGTGAAGAACTACGCAACCGAGGAAGAGCTGGCGGCCGGCATCGCCTGCGGCCGTATTCTGGCGGCCGATACGCTGGATGAGCTGGCGGAGAAGATCAACGCGCTGGAGATTAAGGGACAATACCCGCAGATCGATGCCCAGACCCTGAAGGAGACCATCGTTACCCATAACCGTTACATCGACGAGGGCGTCGATCCTGACTTCGGCAAGGTGATGGCGGCCACAATGGCGAAGATTGAGGAAGGCCCGTTCTACGCGATTGCGCAGTTCCCGTCGGTTCATCACACGATGGGCGGTCTGGTGATCGATGATCACACTCAGGTGTACGATATTTATGGCCAAGTGATTCCGGGGCTGTATGCGGCCGGAGAAATCACCGGCGGCGTGCATGGAACGAACCGTTTGGGTTCCAATGCCGATGCGGATGCCTGCACCTTTGGCTTTATCGCGGGCCACTATGTGGCCTCTGGCGAATATCCAGACTTCATGTTTGCCGAGCCGCTGGAGTAAAACGCCCAGAGCGTTCCCCAAGCGAGCGACCCCATAAGTGACCCATCAATACGTGACCCATCAAAGAGAAGCGCCTCCAATCCCATTGCGGATTGGAGGTGCTTATTGCGGATTGGAAGCGTTTTATGAAGCGATTCTTTGGGGGCGCAGCCTTTTACTGCGCGAACTGGCTCTCGTAGAGCTGATGGTAGAAGCCGCCGCGGGCGAGCAGCTGCTCGTGCGTGCCCTGCTCGACGACATGCCCGTCGCGCATGACGAGGATCACGTCGGCGGATTGGATGGTGGAGAGGCGGTGGGCGACGATGAAGCTCGTGCGGCCCTGCATCATCTGAGCGAACGCGGCCTGTATCTTCTGCTCTGTGCGCGTGTCGATGGAGGAGGTCGCCTCGTCGAGGATCAGCATCGGCGGCAGGCAGAGCATGACGCGGGCGATGCACAGCAGCTGCTTTTGGCCCTGCGAGAGCTGGCCGCCGGATTCGCTGATCACCGTGTTGTAGCCGTCGGGCAGGCGCTTGATGAAGCTGTGCGCGTGCGCGGCCTTCGCGGCGGCGATCACCTCGTCCAGCGAGGCGTCCGGCCGGCCCATCGCGATGTTGTCGCGGATGGTCCCGGAGGAAAGCCATGTGTCTTGGAGCACCATGCCGATGTTTCGGCGAAGCTCCCCGCGGGCGAGGGCGCGCGTCTCGATGCCGTCCACGCGGATTTCGCCGGCATCTACATCGTAAAAGCGCATCAGCAGGTTGATCATCGTCGTCTTGCCGCAGCCCGTCGGGCCGACGATGGCCACGCGCTGACCGGGCTTCACGCGCAGCGTGAAATCCTCGATCAGCCGCCGCTCCGGCGTGTAGGAGAAGAAGACGTGGTCGAGGGCGACCTCGCCGCGCACCTCGCCCAGCGGCTTGGCGTCCTGCGGGTCGGGCTTCTGCGCGGGCTCGTCGATCAGCTCGAAGATGCGCCCGGCGCAGGCCAGCGCGTTTTGCAGCTCCGTGACCACGCCGGAAATCTCGTTGAACGGCTTGGTGTATTGGTTGGCGTAGGAGAGGAAGCTCGACAGGCCGCCGACGCTCAGCGCGCCGGAGACGGCGGCGAGCGCGCCCGCCAGCCCCACGCCCGCATAGACCAGCGAGTTGACGAAGCGCGTACACGGGTTGGTCAGCGAGGAGAAGAACGTCGCCTTGAGCGAGCACTGCCGGAGGCGCTCGTTGACCTCGTCGAAGGCGGCGAGCGTCTTGCCCTCATGCGCAAACGCCTGAACGAGCTTTTGCTCGCCGACGGCCTCGTCGATGAGCGCGGTCTGCTCGCCGCGCGTGTCGGACTGCAGGCGGAACATGGAATACGTCCGCTTGGCGATAAAGCCCGCGACCAGCAGCGATACCGGCGTGATCAGCACGACGACCAGCGTGATGGGCACGCTGAGCGTGAGCATGAACCCCAGCGTGCCCGCGATGGTCATGACGCCCGTGAACAGCTGGGTGAAGCCCATGAGCAGGCCGTCGGCGAACGTGTCGACGTCGGAGATCATGCGGCTGACCGTGTCTCCGCTCGGGTGCGCGTCGAGGTAGGAAAGCGGCAGGCGCTGAATGTGCGCAAACGCGTCGCGGCGAATGTCGCGCACGGTGTCGTAGGTGATGCGGTTGTTGATCACGTTTTGCAGCCACTGCGCGCCCGCGGTGACCAAAGCGCAGACGGCGATGGCGACGAGAATCGTGCGCAGAGCGCCAAAGTCCACCTGCCCCACGCCGACGATGCAGTCGACCGCGCGGCCCACGAGGATGGGGATATACAGCGTCAGCGCGACGCTGACGAGCGCGAGCAGGAGCGAGAGCACAAGCAGCGGCAGATGCGGGCGGATATAGCCGAGCACGCGCCGCAGAACGGCGCCCTGCGAGCGAAGGCTGTTTTTCTTGGCCATGTCAGTGTACCTCCTTTCCCGCGGCTGCCGCCGATTTGAATTGGGACGAAAAGATCTCCTGATACACCGGGCAGGAGCGCAGCAGCTCCTCGTGCGTGCCCATGCCCGCGACGTGCCCGTCCTCGAGCACGACGATCAGGTCGGCAAAGCGCACCGACGCCGCGCGCTGGGAGACGATGAACGTCGTGGGCGGGTTTTCCATTTGGCGGATAGCCCGGCGCAGGTTCGCGTCCGTCGCGTAGTCCAGCGCGGAGGCGCTGTCGTCGAGAATCAGAATTTCCGGCTTTTTGACCAGCGCGCGGGCGATGGTCAGGCGCTGGCGCTGGCCTCCGGAGAAGTTGCGCCCGCCCTGCTCCACGGGCTCGTCGAGGCCGAGCGGCTTGGCGCTTACGACATCCAGCGCCTGCGCGGTCGAAAGCGCCGCGTGCAGATCCTCTTCGGTCGCGCTTTCGTTGCCCCAGAGCAGGTTGCTGCGGATCGTTCCCTTGAAGAGCACGGCCTTCTGCGGGACGACGGCGATGCGGCGGCGCAGCTCGTCCTTGCGCATGTCGCGCACGTCCACGCCGTCCACCCAAACGCCGCCCTCGCTCACGTCGTAAAAGCGGGGGATGAGGTTCACCAGCGTGCTCTTGCCGCTGCCCGTGCCGCCGATGACGCCGACGGTCTGCCCCGGCTGGGCGGAAAAGGAGATATTTGTCAGCGAGTCCGCGCCCGCGCCGCTGTAGTGCATGCTCACGCGGTCGAAGACGACGCTGCCGCGGGGGGCATCCCCGGCGGGGGCGAGCGTGCCGTCCCGCTGGCTGGTCTTCACGTCCAGCACGCGGGAGATGCGCTCGCCGCAGGCCGCCGCCTTGGTCAGCAGGATGATCAGGTTCGCCATCTTGACCAGCTCCACGAGGATCTGGCTCATGTAGTTGTAGAGCGCCACGACCTCGCCCTGCGTGAGCGTGCCCTGCTGCACGCGGATCGCGCCCGCGTGGATGAGCAGGATCACGGCGGCGTTGATGACCACATAGGTCACCGGGTTCATCGCGGCGCTGACGCGGCCCACGGCCAGCTGCATGCGCGTGAGCAGCCGGTTCTTGCGGTCGAACTTCTCGGTCTCCGCGCCCTCCTTGCAAAACGCGCGGATGACGCGCACGCCCGTCAGGTTTTCGCGCGTGGAGGCGGTGACGCTGTCCAGCTGGCCCTGTACGCGCCTGTACATCGGGATCGTCGCGAGCATGATGCCAAAGACGATCGCGCAGAGCACGGCGATGACCCCGGCGAAGATCAGCGCGCAGCCCGCGTCGATGGTGAACGCCATGATCATCGCGCCGAAGACGACGAACGGCGAGCGCAGCAGCAGCCGCAGCGTCATGTTGACGCCGGACTGCACCTGGTTGACGTCGCTGGTCATGCGCGTGATGAGCGTGGAGGTGCCCAGGCGGTCGATCTCCGTGTAGCTGAGCGTGCCGATATGCGCCATCAGCGCGTGGCGCAGCCTCGCGGAGAAGCTGATGGCGGCCTTGGCGGCGAAGTATTGCGCCGTGACCGCGCTGATGAGGCCGACCGCGCCCAGCGCCGCCATGACCAAGCACATCCGCACGATGTAGCCCCTGTCCCCGGCGAGGATGCCGCGGTCGATGATCGCCGCCACGATCAGCGGAACGATCAGCTCGAAGGACGCCTCCAGCAGCTTGAACAGCGGGCCGAGCACGCATTCGCGCCCGTAGCCCTTCATGTAGCAGAGCAGTTTTTTCAAGATTCTTCCCCCACTTGATTCAGATTCCAAAACAAGATTCATTATAGGCTGTTTTGGGGAAATTTGCAATATGGTATCGGGAGGCGGGGAGGATTTACCCTTTGGGGCGACGAATGATACCCATTGTACAAAAATAACGGCGCGGCGACAGGCTTGCCTCGCCGTATGAGGAGGACAAAGGACTATGGCATACGCATACGACATTCCCTTTCACGTGGATTTGACGGGCCGCGTCGCGCTGGTTACGGGCGGAAACGGCGGCATCGGCGGCATGTTCTGCCGCGCGCTGGCGGCCTGCGGCGCGAAGGTGATCGTGCTCGGGCGCAACATGGAGCGCTGCCAGAAGGTTGTGCGGGAGATCGTCGAGGGCGGCGGGGAGGCGGACGCCATCAGCGCCGACGTCACCGACGAGGCGGCGATGCTCGCCGTGAAGGAGGAGATCGAGCACAGATACGGAAAGCTCAACATCCTCGTCAACGCGGCGGGCGGCAACGTGAAGAGCGCGACCATCCCGCAGGATCAGATGGCGGACGGCGGCGAGACGACGTATTTTGACGTTCCGGCGGCGGAGATTCAAAAGGAGATCGACCTCAACCTGCGCGGCACGTGGATGCCCTGCAAGATCCTGACCCCGCTGATGCTCGGGCAGGAGGGCGCGTGCGTGGTCAACATTTCCTCGATGAGCGCCTACTGCGCGCTGACCCGCATCCCGGGCTATTCCTCGGCAAAGGCCGGCATTTCCAACTACACCCAGTGGCTGGCCACCTATCTGGCGCGCTCCGGCGTGCGCGTCAACGCGATCGCGCCGGGCTTCTTCGCCACGGAGCAGAACCACGCCCTTCAATTTAATCCCGACGGCACGCCGACCCCACGCCGCCAGAAGATCATAAACGGCACCCCGATGGCCCGCTACGGCGAGCTGGTCAGCGAGAAGGCCGCCGGCTTTGTGACCGGCACCGTGCTGCCCGTCGACGGCGGATACAGCGCGTATTCCGGCGTGTAAGGGCGGCCTGCGCGCCGATCAAGGATTTTTTTCGCATGACTTCGCCTCCGTGTGTATATATATGAAGCATCTGGACAAGGAGGGGTCAGTCATGCGTTTGATCAGGGGATGTCTGGCGCTGGCGGCGGCATTGATGCTGACGGCGGCGGCGGGCGCGGCGATGGGAGAAGAGATGCAGGTGTTCGTGGAGGGAGGCGCGCTGGAGCGCGAGGAGGCGACCCGGCTGGTCGCTTTGCTGGGCGAGGCCTTTCCTGAGGCGGAATGGACGGCGGTCTTTGAGGAGGATGGAGGCGACCTGCGAACGCTGGTCATGGAGGACAGAGCGCCGCAGCTGGCGATCTGCTCGCCGCTGACGGCCTCGCCTTGGGCGAAGGAAGGGATGCTCCTTCCTCTGGAAGGGTGTGTCGCCGACCTTTCGCGGATGCAGCGTCAGGTGGTCGACGCCTGCGTATGGGATGAGACGCTGGTCATGGCCCCGCTGAGGGCCGATCACAGGCGGATGGCGGTCAACCGCAAGCTGATGGAAATGCGCCATTTCAGCTATATGATGGATTCGCTCGACCATCCCGTCTGGTACCCGTCGGAGATCAACCAGATTCTGGAGGAGTTCTCGGTCGCGGGCATGCCCGCCATCGAGATCTGGCCCGACGAGAACGGGGGGAGCGCGGCGGTCGAGGCGCTCGTGCAGTCGATCTACTGCGGCGCGCTGCTCTCGGAAGACGGCAAGCAGTGTCTGGCGGACGGCGGCGGCGTGCTCGCCGGGCTGACGTGGCTGCGGGATATGGTCGCGGGCGGAACGATCGTCTACGTGAAGGACCGGCAGACGGCGCTGGAACGCTTTATGGCGGGAAAGACGGCGCTGTTTATCGACTGGACGGACGAGGAAGACCGGAAGCTGTCGGGCAAGCTGCGCTCTAGCGGCGTGGAGCTGGAGGTCATGCCGTACCCCTCGGCGGCGGGCTATCCGGTGCGCTCGTTCGATCTGGTGGCGGTATGCGCGTTCCGGGGAACTTCCGGCGCGCAGGAGGATCTCATGCTGGAGGCGATCGCCTTCCTCTGCGAAGACGTGAAGGCGCAGATCGTGCTGGGCGACCGCGCCATCTGGCAGGACGACGCCATCTGGCTGCCGTGCATGACGGCGACGGACAGGGGCATGACGCTGCGCAAGCTGTTTGCCGAGGCGCTCGACGCGGTCATGGAGGGCGGAAAGACGCCGGAAAGCGCGCTTTCCTCTCTGGCGGCGACGATGAACGCCATTCCGTGACGTTAGCGCGTTCAAAAAAGACGGATCCGGCCTGTTTTTCAGAAAAATGCTCTTGCCAAATCGCACGGGGAGATGGTATAATAGCCTCCGTATGAAACGGGCGTTCCGCTGTAGGCAAAGTCGCGCCGGACATGAACGTCTATGAGGAAAGGAGAAAATCGACACATGAGTGAGATTATCCGTGCGATCGAGAGCGAGCAGCTCAAGAAGGATCTTCCCAAGTTCAACGTGGGCGACACGCTGCGCGTGATGGTGAAGGTCGTCGAGGGCGAACGCGAGCGTCTGCAGGCCTTCGAGGGCATCTGCATCGCCAAGCGCAACGGCAGCATCCGCGAGACCTTCACCCTTCGCCGTGTTTCCTACGGCATCGGCGTGGAGCGCACCTTCCCGCTGCATTCCCCGCGTCTTGACAAGATTACGGTGCTGCGCCGCGGCAAGGTTCGCCGTGCGAAGCTGTACTATCTGCGTAATCTGTCCGGCAAGGCCGCCAAGATTAAGGAGAAGTAATTGTGCTGTGAGGACCGCCGGAGTTTCCGGCGGTTTTTTTGATAGATGGGTTCTCTAAAGGAGGATGGGCATGCGTGACGATAGGATTCTGAGCGCCGGGGAGAAGGCGATCAACTGGTATCCCGGGCATATGGCGCGCGCCAAGCGGCTGCTCGCCGAGCAGCTCGCCCGCGTCGACGTGGTGGTGGAGCTGTGCGATGCGCGCATCCCCCGCGCCAGCCGCAACCCCGATTTGGATGCCCTCATCGCCGGCAAGCGCCGCCTGCTCGTGCTGGGCAAGGCCGATCTGGCGGAGGAGCCCAAGACCCGCGCGTGGCTGAGGTATTACCGCGAGCAGGGGATGGACGCGATGAGCTTTGACAGCGTGCGGGGGCGCGCCAAGGATGTGCTTGCGCGCATTGAGCGCGCAGCGAGCGCCGAGGTCGAGCGCATGGCGGCGCGCGGGGTCAGAAAGACCGTGCGCGTGATGATCGTCGGCGTGCCGAACGTGGGCAAATCCACCTTCACCAACCGCATCAAAGGCTCGGCGATCGCCAAGACGGGCGACCGCCCCGGCGTCACGCGCAGCAACCAGTGGGTGCGCATCACGCCTTATCTCGAATTGCTGGACACGCCCGGCTTGCTCTGGCCCAAGCTGGACGACCAGAGGGACGCGCGCGCGCTGGCCTTCGTGGGCGCCATCAACGACAGAATCATGGATCAGCAGATGCTCGCCATTCGGCTGCTCGAGCTGCTGATGGAGGACAAGCGCGAGGCCGCCATGCAGCGCTTTAAGATCAAAGAGCCCGAGCTGACGGGCGTGCAGTTGCTGGAGGCGGCTTGCCGGGGGCGCGGCTGGCTGCTGCCCGGCGGCGTTGCCGACACGGACCGGGGCGCGGCTGTCGTGCTGGACGAGTTCCGCGCGGGCAAGGTGGGCCGCGTGACGCTTCAAACCGCGCCGGAGCAGAGCGCGCCGAATGCGGACGCGTCGGGCAAGGGCGATGCGGGCTTGAACGCGAAAACGCACAGCGGCGAGGCAAAGCGGGAGGACGCATGAAAAAGGACTGGAACGCGAGGCTGATGGAGATCTCGGCGACAGACCGCGAGCTCTGGGCCGCGGGGCGCGTCTTCGCGGGCATCGACGAGGCCGGGCGCGGGCCGCTTTGCGGCCCGGTGGCGGCGGCGTGCGTCGTCATGCCGGAGAAGCCGCTTTTGCTCTATGTCGACGACAGCAAAAAGCTGAGCGAAAAGCGCCGCGAGGCGCTCTACGATCAGATCATGGAGACGGCCCTCTATGCGCGCGTGGAGCTGGCGCAGCCGGAGGAAATCGACCGCGACAACATCCTGCGCGCGACGCGCCGGGCGATGGCGGACGCGGCCAAGGACGCCCCGTGCGACCTCTTTCTGGTGGACGCGGTGGACAGGCTGGACGTGCGCGGGGAGGTGCGCGGCATCGTCCACGGGGACGCGCTGTGCTACTCGATCGCGGCGGCGTCGATTCTGGCGAAGGTGACGCGCGACCGGCTGATGCGGCAGCTGGACGCGCAGTATCCGCAGTACGGGCTGGCCAGAAACAAGGGATACGGGACGGCGGAGCACATCGCCGCGCTCAAGGCATACGGCCCCACGCCCATTCACAGAAGGACGTTCATTGGGCATTTTGTGCAGGTTTAGCCCTTTGCCGCCTGCCAAGGAGAGACGCAAGGGGGAGAGATGCTCATGGAAAAGCAAGCCCACATGCGCGGCGCGCTGGGCGAGGTGCGCGCGGAGCAGGAGCTCGCCTCGCGCGGCTACCGCATCCTGGCGCGCAACTACCGCGTCCGCGGCGCGGAGATCGACCTCGTCGCCGAGGACAGGGACGTCGTCGTCTTTGTGGAGGTCAAGCTGCGGGGCGGAGGCGCGCTCGGGCGCGAGGCGGTGACGGCCGCCAAGCGGCGGCGCATCTGCCGGGGCGCGATGCATTACATGATGAAAAACGGTCTGACGGATCGTCAGGCGCGATTTGACGTGATGGAGATTCAAGGGGAGAGCGTCACGTATATCGAGGACGCGTTTGCCTATCAAGGGCCGGCGTTTTGAGGCCCGGAATCGGAGGTTTGCTGATGAAGTTCAACAAACGCAGCCGCGCGGCGCTTGCCGCGGCGATCTGCTTCGCCATGTTGGCGCTGTGTCTGTTCGCACTTGGCAAAAGCAAAGAGCAGGAGCCCGCGCAGCAGGGCAACCTGATTGAGAACGGAGACTTTTTGGCGGAGACGGACGGCATGCCGGACGGATGGACGGCGGGCATGTGGGTGACCAGCCCCGGCGCGTCGTATCTGGAGGTTGTGACGCTGGAGGACGGAACGCGCGCCGCGCTGGTGGAGAACGCCGCGCTCAACGACGCGCGCTTTGAGCAGACCGTTTCGGTGCGGGAAAACAGCACATACCGGCTGACCGCGCGCATCCGGGCCGAGGGCTGCGACACGACGAGAACCGGCGCTAACCTCTCGTTTTTGGGCATCTATGGCACCAGCCGCTGCGTCTATGACACCGACGGCGAATTCGAGATCATCAGCCTGTACGCGCGGACGGGCCGCGGCCAGACGGAGGCGACCGTCTGCCTGCGTCTGGGCGGCTACGGCTCGGAAAACACGGGCCGCGCGTGGTTTACGGACGTGGAGCTCGTCGAGGTGGACGACGTTCCGGTGGGCGAAAATGCGCTCAATCTCACCACGCCGAAGCCGCAGAAGGAGACCTCCTCGCAGGGGGCCAAGGGCTGGGCGATTCCCGGCTCCGCGCTGGCTGCGGCGGTCTATCTGGCCTTTGCGCTGCTCGCCGTGCGGGCGATGCGCTCGGATCGGGAGGATATGGCCGCCGGCGAGCGGCCGATGCTGCTGGCGGTGCTGCTGGCCGGGGCGGGGCTTCGGCTGGGGCTGGCGGCTCTGGTTCCGGGTTACGGGGTGGACATGAGCTGCTTTGCCGCCTGGGCGAACAGGATGACCGTTTCGGGCCCGATGGGCTTTTACGAAGAGGGCTATTTCTGCGATTACCCGCCGGGATACATGCTCGTGCTCTGGCTGCTGGGCGGCATCGCGAAGCTGACGGGCACGTCGCTTGGCGGCATGGACGGGCAGATGCTGCTCAAGCTGGTGCCCATCGTCTGCGATATCGTGCTGGCGGCGGCGGTTTTCCGCCTCGTGCGGCCTCGGATGGGCGCGCGCGCGGCGCTGGCGCTGTGCGCGCTCGTCGCGCTGAACCCGGCGTATGTCGTCACGGGCAGCTGCTGGGGGCAGATCGACTCCGTGCTCGCGCTGCTGCTTGTGCTGCTGCTGCTCGCCGCGCAGGAGGGCAAGTGGCAGATCGCCATTCCGGTGTTCGCGCTCGCCGTGCTGATTAAGCCGCAGGCGGGGCTGCTTGCGCCGCTGGGCGTCGTCGCGCTTGTGCGGGACGTGGTGGGCCGGGGCATGGACGCGGCGGCGCGGAGGGAAACCCGAAAGCGCGCGGCGCTGGGCCTTGCGCTGGGCGTGCTGGCGACGCTGGCCGTCGCGCTGCCGTTCTCCGTGCGCCAGACATCGCCGTTTTGGCTGATCGACAAGTAT
>JAUNPI010000008.1:0-12949 GCA_030536875.1 Clostridia bacterium | reverse complement strand
TGGAGACGCTGAGCAGCTATGACCATGCGACGCTCTCCACGGGCAACCTCATGTTCCTGCTGGGCGGCAACTGGAAGAGCAACGCCGAGGCCGTCCTTGGCCCCGTCACCTACGGGCAGCTGGGCGCGGCGCTGATGGCCCTCTCCTTTGCGGCGGGCATCGCCGTGTATCTGCGCGGCAAAGGGCGCTCCCGCCTCTTCCTCGCCTCGGCGATCACCATGCAGCTCGTCTTCGTGCTGGGAACGAAGATGCACGAGCGCTATATTCTGCCCGCGCTGGCGCTGCTGCTGCTCGCCTATGTGGAGACGCGGGATGTGCGGCTGCTGGCGGCATCCGTGCTCGCGTCGATGGCCTCGGCGGTCAACATCGCCGTCGTGCTGGCGTTTGACTACCTGATCGCGCCGAATCTGTGGCTGGGTGATCTGCTGGGCGTCGTGCAGCTGTGCGCCGCGGCGTTGAGCGTTTGGGCGGCCGCAGAGCTCTCGCTGGGCAGGGCGGCCAAGGAGCTGCCCGTGCGGCATGCCGGCGCCCGGCAGCCGCGGGACGGCGAGGACGAGACAGGTGACGGCGTCTTTGCGGCGGACAGGCGCATGCGCGAGGAGCTTCTGCGCCCGCAGGACTACAAGATGCATTTCACGCGGCGCGACGCCGCGATCATGCTGGCGATCACGGCGGTCTACGCGGCGGTGGGCTTCTACCATCTGGGCTCCACAAAGGCGCCGCAGACAGGCTACGCCTCCAGCGCGGCGGGGGAGAGCGTCGTCATCGACCTCGGCGAGCGGCGCGAGGATTTCCACGTCTACTATTACGGCGGCATCTCGGACACGGCGTTCTCGTTTGCCGTATCCGACGACGGCGTCACGTACACGCAGGAGACGGACGCCTTCTTTGACCGGGGCGAGTGCTTCAAGTGGCTGGCCGTGCGCACGCCCGTCTACGGCGCAAGCGGCGAGGTCACGGGCGCGAGCGGCGATATGCTCCGCTTTTCCGGACGCTATCTTCGCGTGACGTTCGAGGGCGCGGGCGCTTCGCTTTGGGAGGTTGCCGCCGTCACGGACGAGGGCGAGGCGCTGCCGGTTGCCGGCGTGACGGCGAGCGGCGCGCGCGAGGGGCGCGGAGACGACGCGGGCAAGCTCGTCGACGAGCAGGACACCGTGCCGGACGTGCCTTCCTACTACAACAGCATGTACTTCGACGAGATCTATCACGCGCGCACGGGCTACGAGCACGCGCACGCTCTGGCCACCTACGAGACGACGCACCCGCCTCTGGGCAAGGTGTTCATGAGCTGGTGCATCCGGCTGATGGGCATGACGCCGTTTGCGTGGCGGTTTGCGGGCGCGCTGTGCGGCGTGCTGATGATCCCGGCGATCTACCTGCTGGCGATGCAGCTGTTCGGGAAGACGCGCTGGGCGGCGCTCAGCGCGCTGCTGCTGGCCAGCGACTGCATGCACTACACGCAGACGCGCATCGCGACGATCGACTCGTTCCCCGTGCTGTTCATGATCCTCATGTTCCTGTTCATGGCGCGGTGGATGAAGATGAGCTTTTACCATCAGCGGCTTGTTCATACGTTCGTGCCGCTGGCGCTGTCGGGGCTGTTCATGGGCTTGGCGATCGCCAGCAAGTGGATCGGCTGCTACGGCGCGGTCGGGCTGGCGGCGCTGTTCTTTGCAAGGCTTTACAATCTGTGGCGGCAGAGCGTCTACGCCAAAGCGCACAGGGATGAAAGCCCCGCCTTTGAGCGGGCGGCGAATCTCTTCGCCCCAAGCGCCGTGAAGACGCTGCTGTCTTGCTGCGTGTTCTTTGTGGCGGCGCCGGTTGTCATCTATGCGCTCAGCTACATCCCGTACCTGCGCTATTACGGCGAGGTGCGCTGGAACATGCGGACGATCCAGCGGATTGTCGAGGCGCAGATCACGATGTTCAACTATCACTCGGGCCTTCAGGCGGAGCATTATTTCGGCTCGCCGTGGTACGAGTGGCCCCTGATCATGAAGCCCATGTGGTATTACAACGCGGACTTTAAGGGCGCGGGTATGGCCTCCTCGATCATGGCCTTCGGCAACCCCGCCGTCTGGTGGACGGGCTTTGTCGGGATGCTGTTTGTGCTCGGTTACAGCGCCTACCGCAACGCGCTGCCCGCGCTGCGCGTCCTTCCCGGACGAGAGGACAATATGGACCGCGCGATGCCGGTCATCGCGGTCGGCTTCCTGTCGGCGTATCTGCCGTGGGTGCTCGTCTCCCGCCTCACGTTTATCTATCACTACTTCGCCAGCGTGCCGTTTATCATCCTGGCGACGGTGCAGGCGCTGCGCTATATCGAGCGCCGCCATGCGCGGCTCTCGCACGCGCTGTGCGCCGTGCTCGCCGTCGCGGCTATCGCGCTGTTTATCACGTTTTATCCGCTGGCCTCGGGCCTGGAGGTGCCGCGGGCGTGGTGCGACGCGATGAACTGGTTTTAGGGCTGGATGTGGTATTGAGGCGTTGTTCAACAAAAGGAGTGAAGGTTCAATGAGTCACTTTGACCGGAACCAGCCGTGCTGGTGCGGAAGCGGAAAAAAATACAAAAAATGCCACTGCGCCTTCGACGAGCGCATAGAGGCGCTGCGCTCGGCGGGCGCGATCGTCCCGCCGAGGGAGCTGATCAAAAACGAGGACCAGATCGAGGGCATTCGCAGGAGCGCGAAGGTGAACATCGCGGCGCTCGACTACGTCGCCGAGCACATCCGCCCCGGCATCACGACGCAGGAGATAGACCGGTGGGTCTATGACGTGACGACCCGGTGCGGCGCGATTCCGGCCCCGCTGAACTACGAGGGGTTCCCCAAGAGCGTCTGCACGTCCATCGACGACCAGGTCTGCCACGGCATCCCCTCCGAGGACGTCGTGCTCGAGGAGGGCCAGATCATCAACGTGGACTGCTCCACCATTTTGGACGGCTTCTTTTCCGACTCCTCGAGGATGTTCATGATCGGCGAGGTCTCGCCCGAGAAGCGGCGGCTGGTCGAGGTCACGAAGAGGAGCCTCGAGGTCGGCCTCTCGCAGGTGAAGCCGTGGGGCTATCTGGGCGACATGGGGCAGGCGATTCACGACTTTGCCCGTGAGAACGGTTACAGCGTCGTGCGCGAGATCGGCGGCCACGGCATCGGGCTGGCGTTTCACGAGGAGCCGTGGGTCAGCTATGTCTCCAAGCGGGGGACGGAGATGGTCATGGCGCCGGGGCTCGTGTTCACTATCGAGCCGATGATCAACATGGGCTCGGACGAGATCTTCGTGGACGAGGACGACGGCTGGACGGTGTACACCGAGGACGGCCTGCCGTCGGCCCAATGGGAGATTCAGGTGCTCGTCACCGAGGACGGATACGAGATCCTGTCGTATTGACAGGAGAGAAAAAAAGCGAGGGACTGTCAGGATAGGACTCCCGGCATTCAAGGAGAAAACTAAGTTTGATGCCCGAAGGTTTCCAAAGGGCGACCGGAAAGCCCTTTGGCGGGGCGTTGGGGCGGAGCCCCAAGCTCTTGAATGGCTTGAAGAACTTAGATTTCGTTCGTTTAGAATGTTCGGAATTATTCTGACAGTCCTTGCTTTTTCCTTTCCAACGACGCGGCTTTGTGGTATAATCAAACCATTCATGACCATACCTTGTGAGGAAGTTGGGAGTTTGAGCATGCAGCTGCCATTTATTTCAGTCATCTTGCCCGTGCGCAACGAGGCGCGGTATATCGAGGCCTGCGTCGCCTCCATCTTTGCGCAGGATTATCCGGCGGAGCTGATGGAGGTCATCTTTGTCGACGGCAGGTCGGAGGACCGCACGGTGGAGATGCTCCATGCCCTGCAAAAGAAGCATCCGCAGATCGTCGTGCTCGATAACCCCAACCGCACGGTGCCCTATGCCATGAACATCGGCATCGAGGCGAGCCGGGCGGAGGTGATCGTGCGCCTGGACGCGCACGCCGAGTACCCGCCGGACTACATCCGCCTCTCCGTGGAGACGCTGCTCACGAAGGAATGCGACAACGCCGGCGGCGTGTTCGAGACGCGGGGAAGGGGCTTTATGGGCGAGGCCATCGCCGAGATGCTCAAGACGCCGCTGGGCGTGGGCAACGCGACCTACCGCCTCACCACGCAGGACGGCTATGTGGACACCGTGCCCTTCGGCTGCTTTCGGCGCGAGCTGTTCCGGCGCATCGGCGGGTTTGACGAGCGCATGACCCGCAACCAGGACAACGAGCTCAACTTCCGCATCCGCAAAAACGGCGGCAAGATCTATCTGAACCACAACATCCGCGTGCAGTATTACTGCCGGGACACGATGCGCGGCATCATGAAGATGGGCTATATGAACGGCAAGTGGAACGTGATCACGATGACGCTTGTGCCCGGCTCGATGGGCGTGCGCCATTTTGTGCCGCTCATGTTCGTGCTCTCCACCGTCGTGCTGCTGCTTTTCACGCTGTGTACGCGCAGCATGCTCTTTGGCGGGCTGCTGGCGCTGGAATGGGGCGCGTATGGGCTGCTCGACTTCTTCTATGCCTACACCATCGCGGAGAAGAAGGGCTGGCGCTTTTTCCCGGTCGAGGTCATCCTGTACCCGGCGTTCCATTTCGCCTATGGCACGGGCTCGCTGTGCGGCATTGCGGCGCTGCCGCGCTTTCTCAGGCAGGAGAGGGAAAAGAAGGCCGCCCCAAAGGAGCCGAAGGCATGAAGATTCTGCACATCTGCTGCAATCTGGCGGGCTCCTCGGTCTTCCCGCAGCTGTTTGAGGCGCTGCACGACGCGGGAATCGAGCAGGAGGTCTTTGTGCCGGAAAAGCGCGAGGAGGATCTCTTCAAAAACGCGCCCGAGCATGTGAAGACCCACGCCGCGCTGACGGTCAAACGGACGGACGCGCTCCTCTTTTTCCGCAAGGCGCAGCGCAGCGTGCCGGAGATCATGCGGCGCGTGGACATGCGCGGCGTTTCCCTCCTTCACGCGCACACGCTCTTCACCGACGGCTCCATCGCCCGCCGGCTTGGCAGGCAGACGGGGACGCCCTATGTCGTGACGCTGCGCTACAGCGATATCGAGGCGATCTGGCGCTATGAGCCGCATTTGCGCCCGATGGCGCGCGCCATCCTGCGGGACGCGAAGCGGGTGATTTTCCTCGGCGAGGCGGCGCGCAAGAAGGTGCTCTTTGACTGGCTGGGGGATGAGGACAGGCGGCATGTCGGGCAAAAATCGGCCGTCATTCCCAACGGCATCGCGCCCGAGTGGCTGACCGGCGCGGCGCGCGCTCCGCTTGGCGGCACGGTGCGCGTGGGCTTTGCGGGGCTGCTGAACCGGCGCAAGAGGCCGCTGGATGCGCTCGCCGCCGTCCACCTTGCGGACGAGGCGAAGACCGGGCGGCGCTTTGTTTTGCGCGCGTGCGGCAAGGGCCCGCTGGAGGAGGCGCTGCGCGCGGGCCTGCGCGAGGGCGACGAATATGTGGGGCGGGTTGCCGGCGTGGAGGCGATGAAGCGCTTCTATGCGGGCTGCGATCTGCTGCTGGTGCCCTCGAGCGCGGAGACGTTCGGCATGGTCTATCTGGAGGCGATGAGCCAGGGCGTGCCCGTGCTCTATACGCGGGGGCAGGGGTTTGACGGGCAGTTCCCCGAGGGCGAGGCCGGCTTTTCCGTCGCCTGCGGCGACATACGGGAGCAGGCGAGGCGGCTTATCGACGCGACGCAGGATTATGAGGCGCGCTCCGAGCGATGCGTTTCGCTCGCGGAGGGCTACGCGTGGCCCCATGTCGCGGCGAAGTGGGCCGCGCTGTACCGGTCGGTGAGATAGCCGCGGGAAAGGCAGCGGCGGCCAAAAGGCTTGAATGCAAAGGTTTGAGTTCAAAGACTTGCATTCAAAGGTTTGCATGCAAAGGCTTGAAGAGGAGGTGTCCGCATGGCGGAAAAGAAGCTTCGCATCCTCATGATGATCCACCGTCAGGCGGACAACTCGCCCTACTGTTTCTATGTTCACGAGCAGGCGAAGGCGCTGTGCGCGCGGGGGCACGAGGTCGTCGTGATCTCGTGCGTCGGCGTGACGCCGATGATGGGCCGCCTACGGCCGGGGCAGGCGCGGGTCGCCGAGGCGACGCCCAAGGAGGCCGTCGTCGACGGCATTGCGGTCTATTACCCGCGCTGCCTGACGCTGGGCAACGCGGGAGAGCGGCTGCTGGGCGGCAGGCCGATGGCCCGCGCCGCGATGCCCATCGCCAGGCGGCTGCACGGGGAGAGGCCGTTTGACCTCGTGCATGCGCATATGCTGCCCCGCGACGGGCACGCGGGGCTGATCGTCGCGCGCGCGCTCGGCGTGCCGATGGCGCTGACCGTACACGGGACGGACATCTTTCACTACTTCATTCCCGGCAAGGCGCCGTGGGCGCGCAACGTGCGCATCGCGCGAGAGGCGGACGCGCTGATGGCGGTGTCGAGCCTGCTGCTCTCCCACGTGGCGCCGTATCGCGGCGAGGGAGGGATCACGCGGGTTGTGCCCAATGGCGTCGACCTCTCGCTCGTGCCCGAAAAGACGCCAAACACGCCGCGGGCGGTGATCTCCGTGGGCACGCTCAAGAAGAGAAAGTGCATGGACAGGACGCTGGAGGCCTTCGCGCGCCTTGCGGACGAGTATCCGGACGCGACGCTGACCATCGTGGGCATCGGCGAGATGGAGGCGCAGCTTAGCGCGCGCATTAGCGAATTGGGCCTGCAAAAGCGCGTGACGCTCACGGGCGGCCTTGCGCATGAGGAGGTGCTGCGCCGGATGGCGCAAAGCGACCTGTTCGTTTTGCCCAGCTGGGGCGAGGGCTACGGCATCGTCTACATCGAGGCGATGGCGGCGGGCTGCATCGCCGTGGGCGCTACGGGCGAGGGCATAGAGGACACGATCACCGACGGAGAAAACGGCTTCCTCGTCCCCGCTGGCGATATCGAGGCGACGGAGCGCGTGATGCGCGAGGTGTTCGCGCATCCGGAGCGCTATGCGGCGCTGCGCGAGCGCGGCAGGCAGGCCGCCCGCGAGCTGACGTGGGCGCGCAACGCGCAGACGGTGGAAGCGATTGATCTTGAGCTCATTGGGAGGCGGCAACATGCGCAAGCGAGGCATTGACGGAACCGGCATGCTCAACCTGTATGACCGGGTCACGGGCATTTTCAACGAGATTTTCGACCAGAGGCTGCTGACGGCGGCGCTCTTTGCGCTGATCGGCTATTGCGTGCTCTTCACGCAGCGCAAGTTCCCGATGCGCTGGATGGTCTTCGTGCTCTTCGGGCTGATTCTGGTCGCGTTTGTGACGCTGACCGCGCGCGTGCCGGGCAAGGCGCGCGTGCGCTTTCACCGCGGCATGGCGGGGCTGTGGATGGCGCTGCATGGGATGATGCTCGTCTCCGGCCTGTTCTATCAGGACTGGCTGCCGGAGAGCCTGCCGCTGCTGGTCGGCTATCCGTTTGTCTTCTCGGTGTTCGCCTCGCGCGACGACGAGGCCACGTTCCGCTCGATTCTGCGCGCAGCGGTGCTCGCCGTGCTGCCGTTTCTGCTCTGGTCGTATCTGACGGTGCCCGTCACGGTCGGCTATCCGGGGTACAAGGGCGTGTTCTACGACGCCAACTGTCTGTCGATGTGCTGCATCGTGATGACGACGGCGGCGCTTGTGCTCGCCTATGCCAGCTTCTGCGAGCGCAAGGCGCGTCAGACGGTCGCCTATGGCCTGTGCGCCGTGCTCGGCGCGGTGACGCTGCTGCTGACGCTCTCGCGCTCGGGCCTGCTCGCGCTGACCGGCGTGGTCGTGATCCTGGCGATCGCTATCATCGCGGGCACGGCCAAGCACCCGGCGCGGCTGCTGGCGGTCGTCGCCGTGCTGGTCGCGCTGGCGGGCGTCGCGGGCGTGAAGATCACGAAGGATAAGATCTACGAGGCGGCGGTGGAGGACTATGCGCTGGCCGTCCACAACCACGAGGTTTACGGCAGCCCGATCACCGTGCCGAAGCCCGAGGACAGGACGCTCTCGATGGACGACCTGACCAGCGACCGCTGGGGCATTTGGGTCGCGATTGTAAACAACCTCACGTGGAACGGGCATGAGTCGAGCGTCGTGAAGGAATGGGTCGCGCAGGACGGCGCGGGCGAGCGCCTCTTCAACGCGCACAACGCGTTCCTCGGCGTCGCCTACAACAACGGCGCGATCGCGGGCGCGCTGCTCGTCGCCTACACGCTGCTGGCGCTCGTGCGAGCCGCGCAGTATTACCGCATCCACAGAAAGCGCAGCCCCTACGCCGCCACGCCGCTGGCGTTTTGCGCGGTGTTCATTCTCGTGGGCATGTTTGAATCGGTCTACGCGCCGTTCTCGGTGATCGGCTGCACGTATCTGCTCGTGCAGGCGCCGCTCTGGCGCGCCGATCTCTCCCGGAGCACGGCGGAGGGCATTGAGGAATGAGCGGGGAAGCAAGCGGATTGAAGGAGCGAGAGAAGGCGCGAGAAAAGGCGCGGCCGAGGGTGCGGCCGAAGGTGTCGGTCGTCGTGCCGGTCTATGGCTGCGAGGCGTATCTGCCCGCGTGCATCGAATCCCTCCGCGCGCAGACGCTCAGGGAGCTGGAGCTCATCTTCGTCTGCGACGCCAGCCCGGACGGCTCGCTCGACCTTTTGCGGGCCGCGCAGCGGGAGGACGAGCGCATCCGCGTGATCGCCTTTGAGGAGAACAGGGGCGTCTCCGCCGCGCGCAACGCGGGGCTTGAGGCGGCGACGGGCGAATTTGTCGGCTTCTGCGACGGCGACGACTGGGTCGAGCCGCAGATGTTTGAGCGATTGGCCGGCATCGCCAGTGAAAAGGACGCCGACGCCGCGTTCTGCCGGGTCTACAAGGACAGGGAGGGAAGCGGGACGCCGTCGCGCGAAAATGTGCCGCTCGGCTTTGCGACCGGAACGCGGTTTGACGCGGCGGCGATTCGGGATACGCTCGTTCCCGCGATGCTCTCGCGCGAGCGGGACAGCGACGAGCTCCCGCTCTCCGGCTATACGCCGCGCAACCTCTTTCGCCGCGAGATCGCCGCGGCGCACAGGTTCCGCGAGGACATCCGCTACGCGGAGGACCTGCTGTTCATCGTGGAATGCATGCTGGATGCGCGCGCGGCGGTCGCCCTCGACGAGGCGCTCTATCACTACCGCTTTCACGCGCTCAGCGTGACCAAGCGCTACAGCCCGCATGTCCCCTCTTCCCACGATAAATCCAACGACGCGCTGGAGGCGCTGCTTGCGCCTTACCCCGCATGCATGGAGCGCATGGTCATCCGCCGCAGGAAGATGGCGGTGACCGCCGTGCGCAACCTCTGCTTCCCCGGCTCGCCGTATGGGTTCGCGGAGCGCGTGCGCCTTGCTAAGGCATACATGAACCGGGAGGACGTGCGCCGCTGGTTTCGGGGCGTATCGCCGCTTTCGTTCCCGCCGAGGCTGGCGCTTCGGCTGTTTCTCATGAAGCACCGCATGGCGCTTGCGCTGTGCCTGCTGTTTACCTACATATTCGACAGGGTGTGAGGGGTTCGGATGGAAAAGCTTGAAATTGCCGCCATTCTGGAAAAGAGGAAGCCCCAGCTCGCCGCCAAGCGCGCGATGGACATCGCCGTCTCCGGCGCGGCGCTGTGCGTGCTCTGGCCCGTGTTCCTGCTCGTCGCGCTGGCGATCGTGCTGGACGATCCCGGCCCGGTGTTTTACCGGCAGGTGCGCGTGGGAAGGGGCGGAAGGGAGTTTCGCATCTTCAAGTTTCGCTCGATGGTCGCGGATGCGGACAAGAAGGGCCTTGCCATCACCGTGGGCCGGGACAGCCGCATCACGCGCGTGGGCACCGTGCTCAGGAAGACGAAGCTCGACGAGCTGGCGCAGCTGCTCAACGTGTTTGCCGGGCAGATGAGCTTCGTGGGCCCGAGGCCGGAGGTGCCCCGCTATACGGCGCTGTATACGCCCTATCAGCGTCAGGTGCTGCTCGTGCGCCCCGGCATTACGGACTATGCCTCCATCGCCTACCGCAACGAAAACGAGCTGCTCGCGGGGGCCGAGGACCCGGAAAAGATGTATATCGAGGAGATCATGCCCGCGAAGATCGAATTGAACATGAAATACCTGAGGCGGATTTCCCCGCTGGAGGACGTTCGGCTGATTCTGTCGACCATCGCCGCGGTGGTCAGGGGATAAACGGAGGGACGAGACATGCTGCATACATACAGGGTTTACCGCTACGACCATCTGGAAGCGCCCGCGGTGACGGCGGGCAGCGCCGCCGTGCTCATCGGCGCGCAAAACGGCCTCTTCCCGGATATGGGGCTTGCCGTGCCGGGCGAGATGGGCGGCCTTTGGGCGGGGGAGAAGAAGGTCTGCGACGGCTTTTTCCTCGCCGTCGACGATGTGCCGCTGACCGCCGCGGATGCCTGCGAGCAGGATCCCGTGCAGACGGCCTTCCACTATCGCATGCAGAAGGAAGGGCTGCACATCGTCCGCCGTCAGGCGATCCCGGACGGCGTGAGCGGCGTGGTCATCGATCTGGAGATCGAAAACCTCAAAAATGCGCCGCGCATGGTCGAAATCTCCTTCACCGTGCGCACGGATATCCTGACCGTCGCCGCCGCCAGCGGCGAGGACGGCCTGGAGCTGGGGCGCGACGTCGGCGAATACGACGAGGCGACGCAGGCGTTCTACGCCCGCGACAGCCGCAACCCGTGGCACGCCGTCTGGGGCGCCGGCGTCGGCTGCCGCGTGCTGCAAAGCGATTTGCCCGCCTCGGTTTACGGCTTTGGCAACACGCAGGGCAAGGGCATCAACGGGCGGTTGTTTTACCGCCTGCGCCTGGCAGCGGGGGCGCGAAGCGGCATGAGGTTGTTTGTCGCCGGCGGCTACGGCTCGCGCACCAAGGCGGAGGACGCGCTCTTCGAGCTGCGCGAGCACGCTTCGGAGATGATCGCCCGGAAGACGGAGCGGCTGAAGCGGCTCATGAGCGAGAGCAACGCCGCCATGCCGGATGAGCTGCTCACCCGCTGCTTCAACTGGACGAAGATCACCGGGGACTGGCTCACGCGCGAGCTGCCGCAGGGCGGCTTGGCGATGTGCAGCGACCTGCCGGAGCATCCCTCGCTTTACGGCGAGGGATGGGCGCGCGCGATGAGCGCGCGGCTGCCCCTTGGCGGCGGAGAGCGCGTGCAGCGCATGCTGAGCACGCTGGTGGAGCTCAGCGAGCGCGCCCAGCTCGCCCCCGGGCGGCTGGCCAGGAGCGTTTCGCTCGGCGGGCGCGTTTTGCAGGCCGGCGGGCCGAGAGAGAGCGCGCTGTTTGTCTGGCTGGTTCACAGGACGCTGCTTTACACCGGCGATAGGGCGTTTGCCAAGCGGATGCTGCCCGCGACGGGGCTGTGCATCAGCTATTTGAGGCGCGCGACCCGGAACTTTGAGGATGTGCGTCAGGATATCGCGGACGTGGTCGCTCTGGCGCTTGAGGGGCAGGCGTATATCCTGCGCCTCACCGGCGCGGACGACGGCGGGATCCGCGAGGCGCTCTTGCGTCTGCCTGCGCAGGCGGACGAGCTGCCCGAGAACGCGCCGCTCGAGGTCGCGGCGAGCTGGCATGGCAGGCAGGGGCACGTGGAGCAGATGGTCGGCTGCCTCAGCCAGATGGCGCGGGAGAGCCTGAACGGGGTTCCCGGGGCCGTGCGCGCGCGCGACATGGAAGCCGGCGTGCTGCTCGCCTCCCGGGCGGCGGCGGGCTTTGTCTGGCCCGTGGCGCAGAGCCTCTTTGGCATTCAGCCTGACGCGGGCAGCAAGACGCTGACCTTTGCGCCGCACACGCCCATCGGCTGGGACGGCTGGTCGATCGAGCGCGTCGCGCTGGGCGGAGGCGAGCTTTCCGTCTCAAGCGAGCGCGTCTCGCCCAGCTCCGCGCGCTATACGGTGAAGATGACCGAGCCGGGCTGGCGCGTCGTCTGCCAGGACGGGAGCGAGCATGAGCTTGCGGGCGAGCTGACGCTCGTGCTGGGCGACTGACGGGGTTTGGAACGACATCAAGGAGATTCGAGGACAGAGAGATGAAACGAGCGATATGCTGCGCGGCTTTTGCGCTGGCGCTGTTGTGTACGCTGATGATGGGCGCGGCGGCGGAGGAGCCGGACGTGGCTCCGGTCAAGATGCAGACGCCTCCGCCGGCCATCCCGACGCAGGCGGAGGGCGAGCTGGAGAGCTACGGCCTCACCTTCCCGGAGGAGATGCCGCTGGCGGCGCGCAACTTCGTTTTGACGGCGCGCGCTGAGTTTGAAAAGCATCCGTTTGAAAAGCTGCCCAAGGCGAACGAGTATACCCGGTGGTATTACCGCGACAAGCGGGAGATCGGCTGGTGCTCCGTGTTCCAAATCTACTGCGCCTATCACAGCGGCATGCAGCTGGTCAAGTACAAGCAGGAAGCGGCCGTCTCGGAAGACGCATGCATCTCCGCGATGGAGGGGCGCGTGGGCAACGTCTACTATGCCTTCGAGCAGCAGGGGCGCTGGCAGCAGGCGGACGAGATGGAGGCCGTTCCGAAGCCGGGCTACATCATCATCTACGGCGTGCGCGCCTCCACCCCCTATACGCATGTGGGCATCGTGGAGAGCGTGCGCGAGCTGGGCGACGGGCTCTATGAGCTCACGACGATCGAGGGCAACGTGAACTCGACCATCAAGCGGATGAATTACCGCTACGACGCCACGCCGAAGAAAACGTATTATAATATGTTCGCCATCCCGGAAGGCGAGATCACGCAGGAGAACTGCCAGTATACGCTGCAAAAGGACACGTGGTATGTGACCGGGTTTGGGGAAACGTGGTAAACAAGAACGAGATAAAGAAGAATAAGATATAAAAGAACGAGGACATGAGAAAGGCTGTGAGGCCGTTCCGGCTCACAGACACATTATCTTGTCCTCGCTCA
>JAUNPI010000138.1 GCA_030536875.1 Clostridia bacterium | reverse complement strand
GGCGCAGCGCTCGCCCAGCAGGATGAACGCGCGGGCGAACTTCCCCCACTTTTCCCGCCGGTGATCGAGCCCGTGAACCGTGACGATCACCCGTTTGCCTGCGAGCTTGGGCAGCCAGCACATGGCCGACGGGCCCTCGGCGTGAAAATGAACGACGTCGTACGGGCCAAACGCCGCGGCAATCGCGCCCATAACGGATGCGCTCGCCGCGGCCAGCCCTCGTATGTCGAGCGTGGGCACGCTCCGCAAAAAGACGCCCTTGTACTCGCTGAGGGCTTCTGCGCCGTACTGCGCCCCGGCGACATGGCGTCCCTTCCGGTTGTAGCAGGTCACCCGGTATCCCAACGCGGCCATGCGCGTGGCCAGCTCTTCCACGACAACCTCCACGCCGCCCTCGCGCGAGGGAACGCGCTTTTGCCCGATCATGGCCACGCGCAGCTTCCGAACCGTCTTTTCCATATCCGTTTTCCTCGCCTTCTGCGCCCGGCCTGCGCCGGACGGTTTCTTTCGTGCCCGCTTTTATCTTTTTTCCCATATTGATTATAGTCCATTTCAAGCGGCGCCACAAGGCGCATTTCCCTCGCCTGCGCTTGATTCGACGGGTTATTTGATCGCGTTTTTTCTCCGTTTTTTTGTCGCAGAGGACGATATTTTTTCTGAGGGCTTGCGTCCGTCCTTCAGGTATAGTATACTGTCGTATTATGGATACTAAATGGAGGATATTCCAAATCACGAGGAGGGATTTTCATGGCGGAAGAAGTCAGGGAAAAGAGCAACTTTATCTGGGAAGCCATCAAGGCTGACCTCGCCGAAGGCAAGAACGGCGGACGCGTTCAGACGCGCTTCCCGCCGGAACCCAACGGTTATCTCCACATCGGGCACGTAAAGGCGCTGACGGTGGATTTCACGACCGCCGAGCGGTTTGGCGGCGTCTGCAACCTGCGCTTTGACGACACCAACCCGACCAAGGAAAAGGAAGAATTTGTCGAAGCCATCACCGATGACATCCACTGGCTCGGCTTTGAGTACGGCGCCATTTACTACGCCTCCGAACAGTACGACCAGATCTACGAGTTCGCGCTCGATCTCATCCGCAGGGGCCTGGCCTACGTGGACGACCTCTCCAAGGAAGAGATCCGCGCCTATCGCGGCACGCTCAAGGAGCCGGGCAAAAATTCCCCCTACCGCGACCGCACGCCCGAGGAAAACATGGACCTCTTCCTGCGCATGAAAAACGGCGAGTTTCCGGAGGGCTCCCGCGTGCTGCGCGCCAAGATCGACATGGCCTCGCCGAACATCAACATGCGCGATCCCACCATCTACCGCATCAAATATGCGACGCATCATCGCACGGGCGACAAGTGGTGCATCTACCCGATGTACGACTTTGCCCACCCCATCGGCGATGCGCTCGAGGGGGTGACGCATTCGCTCTGCTCGCTCGAATACGAAATTCATCGCCCGCTCTACGATTGGGTCGTCAACGTCTGCGGCTTTGAGCAGAAGCCGCGCCAGATCGAGTTTGCGCGTCTGAATCTGACCAACACCGTCATGAGCAAGCGCTTCCTGCGCGGTCTGGTCGAGGGCGGCCATGTCTCCGGCTGGGACGATCCGCGCATGCCCACGCTCGCCGGCATGCGCCGCCGCGGCTATACCTCCGCCGCCGTGCGCGACTTTATCGACCGTGTCGGCGTAGCAAAGGCGGATTCCGTGGTTGACCTGCGCCTGCTCGAATACTGCGTGCGCAACGATTTGGGCGAGGTTGCCCCGCGCGCGATGGCCGTTCTCGACCCCATTCGCGTCGTCCTCACCAATTATCCCGAGGGCAAGGCCGAGCTCTGCGAGCTGGAAAACCACCCGAAAAAGCCGGAAATGGGCACGCACGAGATCCCCTTCACGCGCGAAATCTACATCGAGCGCGAGGACTTCATGGTCGACGCGCCCAAGAAATATTTCCGCCTCAAGCCGGGCGGCGAGGTTCGCCTCAAGGGCGCATACATCGTCAGGTGCGAATCCTACGATCTGGACGAGGACGGCCATGTGACGTGCGTCTATTGTACGGTCGATTTCACCAGCAAGTCCGGCTCCGAGGGCGCCGACCGCAAGGTCAAGGGCACCATTCACTGGGTCAGCGCAGAGGAAAACATCCCGTTTGAGGGCCGCCTTTACGACGTGCTGATGCTCGACGATGCCGCTCAGGCCCCGGCGGAGGCCGCAGAGGAATCCGACGACGCCGAGGATGCCGAAGACGAGGCCCCCGCCACCAAGCTCGACACGATGATCGCGCGCATGAATCCGGATTCGCTCAAAGTCGTGCATGGCTACGCCGAGCCGTGGCTCGCCAAGGCCAGCGTGGGCGACAGCTTCCAGTTCCTGCGCATGGGCTATTTCTGCAAAGACAAGGATTCCACAGACAGCCTGGCGGTGTTCAATCGCGTCGTCCCGCTGAAGGACAGCTATAAGCCCGAATAAACGGTCAGAGGCGGGCCCATCCCCCCCCCCCGCGAAAAAACGCTCTCCGGCAAATGAGTAAAAAAGAAAGAGTGAAACACATGTCCACCGAAGTTCGCACGCGCTTTGCGCCCAGCCCGACCGGCTATCTCCATCTGGGCGGCCTGCGCACCGCGCTTTACACCTATCTGTTCGCCAAAAAGCACGGCGGCAAGTTCATCCTGCGCATCGAGGATACCGATCAGGAGCGAGAGGTGCCGGGCGCGGTCGACCTGATCTATCAATCCATGCGTCAGGCCGGCCTTGACTATGACGAGGGGCCGGATGTCGGCGGCGATTACGGCCCGTATATCCAGACCCAGCGCCGCGATACGTATCCTAAGTACGCTTGGGAGCTCGTCGAAAAGGGCGGGGCCTATTGCTGCTTCTGCTCCAAGGAAGAGCTCGACGCCCAGCGCAAAGAGGCCGAGGCAAAGGGCGAAACCTTTAAATACAACAAAAAATGCCTGCACACGGTCTCTCTGGAAGAGGCAAAGCGCCGCGTCGCCGCCGGCGAGCCCTATGTCATCCGCCAGAATGTTCCGACCTCCGGCAAGGCTTCCTTTGACGACATGCTCTACGGCCATGTCGAGGTGGACTGCGATACGCTCGATGACAACGTGCTCATCAAGGCGGACGGCCTGCCGACCTACAACTTTGCCAACGTCATCGACGATCACCTGATGAGCATCACCCACGTCATGCGCGGCACGGAATACCTCTCCTCCGCGCCCAAATACAACCTGCTTTACGATGCCTTTGGCTGGCAGCCGCCGGTCTATCTGCATCTGCCGCCGGTCATGATCGAATCCATCCTCGTGGACAAGATCACCAAAGAGCCCATTTTGGACAAGGACGGCAACACGCAGCCCATCGTCCGCAAGCTCTCCAAGCGCTATGGCGACCCGTCGTTTGAGGATCTGCTCTCCCAGGGCTACCTCAAGGAGGCCATCATCAACTTCATCGCGCTGCTGGGCTGGGCGCCGAAGGATACCAACGAGGAGTTCTTCTCGATGGACGACCTCATCCGCCTCTTTGACGAAAGCGGCATCAACAAGAGCCCGTCCATCTTCAACACCGACAAGCTGACGTGGTTCAACGCCGAATACATCCGCCGCATGACGCCTGAGGCCTATGCCGAGGCCGCCAAGCCGTGGCTGACGCGCGTGCTCGATCCGCAGCGATTTGATCTGGATCGTCTCTGCCAGCTGCTTCAGGCACGCACGGAGATTTTCAGCCAGCTTCCGGGCATGGTGGATTTTCTCGCCGAAATGCCCGAGCTCGACATGGCCCTCTTCACCAACAAAAAGAGCAAGTCCACTCCGGAGACCAGCCGCGCGGCGCTGGCGTTCGTCCGCCCGATTCTGGAAGGCCTGCCGGAGTGGACGGAAGCCGCCCTGCATGACACCGTCATGGCGGCCATTCCTCAGACCGGTATGAAGAACGCCACGGTTCTCTGGCCGCTTCGCATCGCCATCACGGGCCGCTCGGCGACGCCCGGCGGCGCGTTCGAGATGGCCTATCTGCTGGGCCGCGAGGAGACGCTGCGCCGTCTGGACGACGCGATGGCAAAGCTGTAACCCCTTGATCGTCCGGTTTGCCGCGTGAGATTCGCGGCAAACCGATACAGCGGCAAACGCCGTCAACACAAAGAGCGCGCGGAGGTTTCAAACGCCTCCGCGCGCTTGCATCTTTAGGGGAAAACGCCTTATGCTGACCGCCTGCGCCCAATATACCGATTGACCTGCCCTCTGTAAGCGACATACGTCTCCCCAAAGCTGGCAACGAGAAAATCCTCCTCGACATTCACGATTTGAAGATGCAGCATGAGCATCGCAAAGGCCGTCACAAGCATCAGCGGCACATTGCCAAACATCAGCGCGATGCCCGCATACATCGAATCGAAGCCCAAGAAGGCAGGATTGCGGCTATAGCGATAGATACCACGCGTGACGAGCTCCGTCTTTTCCTCCGGTGAAACGCCTGCGCGCCAGCTGTCGCGCATCGTGAGCACCGCAGCCTCAAAAGCGATCACGCCGAGCGTGCCAAGCGCTGCGCCCGTCATTCTCACCCATGAGGGAAAGGCGCTTGCGTTCAGCCCAATGCTGATCGCCTCTGCGGCAACAATGCCATACGTCGCGATCTTCACACCGATTTCGATTCCCCTAACGAACCCCTGCTTGCCTCGTCCCAGCTGATCCGTTCGGATTCCCCTCTTCCTCTGGCCGATCATCTTGGCAAAATAGCAGCCGTAAAAGGCCAGCATGATCAAAACCGCGCACACCTGATATCCCATTTTCGCACCTCATTTTCGCATCGCATTTCCGCTCGCCCTTTTATACTATCACAGCTAAAGAGCGAGCGCAAGCCATATGCACAAAGGGAGAACGGCGGTTTTCCGCCGCCCTCCCCGCCATCCGCCTGAGCCTGATGTTCAGGCGCCTTGGAAAGCGTCAAGACAGGGCGAAACTCTGGCTCTCGGTCTGCAGCCGCACCATCCGCGCATACAGCCCGTCCTTGTCCATGAGCTCCTGCGGCGTTCCCTGCTCGAGAACCCTTCCGTTTTCGAGGACGACCACCTTGTCCGCTCCCGTAACGGTGCGCATCCTGTGCGCGATGATGAGCACGGTCTTGTCCTTCACCAGATGCGAGATGGCCTCCTGAACAGCCGTCTCGTTCTCCACATCCAGCGAGGCGGTCGCCTCGTCGAGCAGGATAATCGGGGCGTCTTTGAGCAGCGCTCGCGCAATGGAGATCCGCTGGCGTTCTCCGCCGGAAAGGGTAGATCCGTTCTCTCCAACCATCGTCTGATAGCCCTGCGGAAGCGCGCGGATGAACTCGTCGCAGCGCGCTGCCTTTGCAGCCGCATAGACCTCCTCGTCGCTGGCTCCCCGCCGTCCCAAGCGGATATTCTCCATGATCGTGTCTCTGAAAAGCACGACGTCTTGGAAAACAAAGGAATAATGTTTGAGCAGCGTCTCCGGGTCCACCCCGGCGATATCGATCCCGCCGAGCGTGATCTTTCCTCCGCCGATATCCCAGAACCTCGCCGCAAGCTTGCAGGCGGTGGATTTGCCGCCGCCGGAGGGGCCGACCAGCGCAGTCACCTGCCCCTGCTTAGCGGTAAAGGATACATCCTCCAAGACGCCTTCTCCCTCTCGATACGCAAACTTCACATGGTCGAAGACGATATCGTAGCCCTTCGGTTCGCAGGTTTGGCTTCCCGTCTGCGTGGGCTGCTCCAAGATCGCACGCATGCGGTCTATTTTCAGCTTGGCGGCAAACGTCGCCGCGATGTTTTGGAGCACCATTCCCAGCGGATCGTACAGGCGCGCCGCAGCGAACAAGAAGCCGAGGAAATACAGCAGCGTGAGCTCGCCGCGTGCAAACATGCCCGCGCCGACCAGCACAGTCGTCGCCAATCCCAGCCGCAGGAACGCCTGCGCGGAACACACGAACACGCCTGTCACCAGCTCCGCCCGAATCATGCATCGCTCGGCGCGCTCCAGCCTCTCGTCGAACCTGCGCAGCGTCTCCTCCTGCCGGTTGCAGGCCTTAATGTCCCGGATATTGTCGAGGCATTCCTGTATGCTGTCGGTGACGGCGCGCTTGGCGAGGATGCTCTGCGTGCCGCTGAAATCCTGAAGCTTTTTGGATCCCGCCGTCAGCAGCACCGCTACGGGCAAAACCCAGAGCACCGCCAAGGCCATCTTCCAGTTGACCAGCAGCATCATGCAGCCGATGAACAGCGTGGAGGCGATGGAGGCAAACAGCTGCGGAATGTAGTGGGAGAACATCTGGTCGAGGCTTGAGCAATCGGCGATCATCGTCGCCGTCAAATCGCTGAGGTCGCGGTTGCCAAAGAAGCTCAGCGGCAGCTTGCGCAGCGTTTCGGCCAAGCTGACGCGCCGGCTCGCGCTCTCCTTGTACGTGGCCAGATACAGCGCGGCATACTGCACATAGTGCAGCGCGAAGAGCACGGCGAGCACCAGAAGCGCCGCGCCCGTGTAGAGCAGAATGCCCTCCGCCGGATTCCCCCCGTTCTCGGCCGCTTCCAGCATGTGCTCGATCACCGCCATCACCGCGCCAATGGGCAGCATCAGGCTGACGTTGCACAAGAAGCAGAGCACCACGGCCTTCACAAAATCCCTTGCGCCCTTTTCGCTGAGGGCAAATACGTGCTCGAGCCTGGCGATCATACCGCCGCCTCCTTTCCAACCTTCCATGTCGCGGCCTTCTGATAGTCGCTCCACATCCTGGCATACAGCCCGTTTTGGCTGACCAACGCCTCGTGACTGCCCCTCTCGCGCACCTTGCCCTTGTCGATCACAAGGATCTGGTCGACGTTCTTCACGGTGGAAAGCCTGTGGGCGATCATCAGCACGGTCTTGCCGCGCGTCAGTTCGAGGAACGCCTTTTGAATCAGCGCCTCGTTTTCCGGGTCGGCAAAGGCCGTCGCCTCGTCAAGCACGACGATGGGGGCGTCTTTGAGGATGGCGCGCGCAAGCGCGATGCGCTGCGCCTCTCCTCCGGAGAGATAGACGCCCTTAGCGCCTACGACGGTATGGATGCCATGCGGAAGCTTATCGAGGATATCGCCGCA
>JAUNPI010000137.1 GCA_030536875.1 Clostridia bacterium | reverse complement strand
CTGCGCGTCATGCAGGCGCGCAGAAGCGGCAGCGGCGCGAGCGCGTAAAGATAGCGCGGGCCGGAGAGCAGCCACGTCGGCGCGAGCACCACGGCGACATACACAAAGCTGTAGGCGGCCAGGTCAAACGGCAGCCGGTTCGCCCGAAACGCCAGCAGCGCGAAGACGGCGAGCATGGCGATAAGCTGATAGCCCCACGAGAAGAACCAGCCGTCCTCGCCGAACGTCTCCAGCGCATAGTAGGCCGTGTTCATCGCGGAGCCCCAAAACGTGCCCGGCTCCTGAAACCAGTTTTCCCTCTGATAGGTCATGTACATCAGCGGGTCGCCCGTCACCCGCCAGTTGATCAGCCAATAGACAGCCAGCCCCGAAAAGACGACGGCGACCTGCCCCGCGCACGCGGCGGCGCCCCTCGGCCTCGCCTGACGCCTGCCGAATTTGCCCAGCAGCGCGATGATGGGCAGGCCGGCGACGATCACGCCGGGCATCCGCGTGAGAGCGCTCGCCGCCCCGCACAGCGCCGCCAGCCACGGGCGGCCGCGCCTGAGCAGCAGGATAGCCCCGAGCGTCAGCGCAATGAACAGCGATTCCGTGTAGCAGCAGCCGAGGAACACGCTCATCGGGTCGAGCAGGAAATAGGCCACGCTGAGCGCAGCCGTCTCCCTTCCCCCATGCATGTACGCGAGCGCATAGAGCAGCGCGGCGGATATGCACGCGCAGGCAAGCGATACCGCCACCCCGGAGAGGAACAAATCTCCCCCCGTCAGCGGGGAGACGAGGCGCATGAGCAGCGGATACAGCGGAAAAAACACCAGCCGAAGCCGTTCATTGCCTACGCTGGTGTATCCCTCGGCCGCGATGCCGATATAATGCGGCGTGTCCCAGTGGTTCCAAAGCAGCTCAAACGTCTCCAGCGGCGAGCCGCCCCTCCCCATCGCCCGATGCATGGCATAGGCCAGCGCGTAGAGCAGCAGCCGCGAGAGCAGCGCGCAGAGCGCCGCGGCGATCAGTGCGGAGGGCGGCGCGCCGCGCCCCTGTGCGCATGCTGCTTTCGACAGGCCGCCCTCCGTCTCCTTCCCCAGAAGCACGCGGGTCAGCGAGGCGAGCAGCCGCACGCCGCACAGCCCCATCAGCGCGACGGAGATTCCGGCGACGGCAAGCTGGAACAGGCGCGCGCCGCTCATCGCTTCCTTCTCCCCGGCTTGGCGCTCTTCGCCGGCCGGGCCGGCGGCTTGTACGCCTCGTGCATGTTCACCCTCGGCGGGAGGGCTTTGACCCCCGAGATCTCCTCCTGCTCCGGCTCCACCAGCTTGGCGACCTGCGAGAGGAGCGTCTTGCGCTTGGCGTTCGCGGCGGGTTGGGCCGTCTTTTCCGGCTGCAAAAGCTCCTGCTGCGTGAACTCGGGCCATGCCGGCGGATCGGGCAGCTCGGCGACGGGCTCGCCCGCCACATAATCGCTGTATGTCGCCTTCGCGGCCCGGCGGCGTCGTGTGCTCGCGCCCTGCGTCTGCTCCGGCTGCGCGCGCCCCTCTTCAAACGCCGCCTCGGCGCTCCTGCGGGCCATTTCCGCGTCGTAAGCCGCCTTTTGGCGCTCATATTCCGCCATCTCCCGCTCGTATTGCTCCTTTTGCCGTTCATACTCGGCGAGCTGGCGCTCGTATTCCTCCTGCGCGAGCCGCGCCTGCTCCGCCTCGTAGGCCTCCTGCGCCAGCCGCGCCTGCTCCGCTTCGTAGGCTTCCCGCGCGGCGCGCTCGGCCTCCGCCTTCTGTCTGGCTTCCTCGCGCAGCTGCTCCTGCCATGCGTCGATCTCCGCGCGCCTGCGGGCGACCTCCGCCGCCCCCGGGCCCTCCGCATGCACGGCGGCATAGCGCTGCGTATCGCTCATGCTCTGCGCGCTCTGTGCAGGCGCGCCATAGCGCATCCCCGGATAGACGCCGAGCGCCTCGTCCGGCACGCTTTCGGCCTGCTCAAAGGCCAGTCTCTCGTCCTGCTCGTCCAGATGCGGCTGCTCCAGCGGCAGCCAGCTCTCCTCCCACTCGGGCTCCTGTGCTCGCGCAGGCTCCTGCTCCTGCGCGGAGACCTGCGCGCGCGTTTCCCGCGCCCTCTTGCCATTTCGGATGGCCTCGTCGATCTCCTCGTCATCGTCCTCCTCGGGCGGCGGCAGCCTCAGCAGCCGCCTCACCCGGACGGCCCAGAGATGATACGGCTGCCAGCGAAGCAGCCAGATGAGCCAATCGACCACAAGGCCCGCGACGATCAGCACCGCCGCAATCAAAAGCCAATTCTGACCCAGAAATTCGAGAATCGTCGTGCGGTCGGAGGAAAAAAGCGCCCAAATGGAGCCGACCAGCGCGCGCACCCAGCTCATCAAAACCGTAAACAGCGAGTCCGCAAGCGTTCCCATAGTACCTCCTTGTCAAAAAATCCGGTCGCAAGGCGCGGCCGGAAAGAAGGGTCATTTTTCCCTGATGGTTACCGTGATCTCCGGCGAGCTGAGCGCGCAGTTAAACTCCGGCGCATTGTCAATGTGAATCTGAACCGGCAGGGTATACGAGCCCGGCTCGAGCCCCTCCACGTCGACGTACAGCCTCAGGTCGTCCTTCGTCAGCCCGTTGATGAAGCGATAGGCGCCCGTCAGCTGAACCGTCACGGAATTGCGCGAGAGCGTGGCGCGGCGATCGGTGTCCAGCCCCTCGACTTCGATTTCCACCGAGCGGAACGTGCGCTCGACGCTCGTCTCCTCGATCTTCGCGGTGACGGCGACCTCCGCCGGCAGCGTATTTTCGATACCCGAGGGCCGCCTCAGCTTCACATAGCCCTCGACCGTCCCCGCCGCGCCGGTGATATCCAGCGGCTGGTCGGTCGTGAGCACCGTCATCGCGTCCAGCACTTCCTGCGCCGTGGCGACCGGCAGGCTCTCCTCCTCCAGGTAGACGTCCACCAGCTCAAAGCCCTCCGCCGGCGTGCCGGTGACAAACGCCTGCGCGTCCAGCGGGATCTCGCGCATGGGCACGCACTCCGTCTCCACGACGATGGATGTGGTGATGACCGTCTGGTTGGTGACTTCCAGCTTGTCCGAATGGATTTCCTCGCCGGACGCATCCTCAAGCACGATGTCGAGCGCCATCTTGTCGCTGGCGCGCTCAAGGGACAGCGCCGACAGGTCGAGCTTGGCGCTGGCGCGCGCCACGCGCGAGACCAGCGACTCCGGCCCGGAGACGGAGAGCATCGTAGGGTCGGTGCGCGTCGTATCCAGATAGAGCCCTTCCGGGGCCTGCCCCACCTGGGCGACCGACACCGGAATGCGCCGGGTGATATAGCGTTCCACATTCACCGTGACGCTCGAGGGCTCGCACTCGAGCACGGGGCCGTAGAGCTGGGAGGAGAAGCTGACCGTCAGCTCGTTTTCACCCACGCCCGTCACCTTGGACAGGTCGATATACGGATTGTAAGAGGTGCCGCTGGCGCGGTTGTAATTGGCTTGGGTGACCTCCACCTTCATGCGCACGGCCGGCAGCAGCTCGGTCAGGTCGTCCATGACGATGTAGCCGCGGCTTTTGAGCGCCGATTCGCCCGTGATGCTGACGGCGACGTTGGAAAAGGTCTTCTCTCGGGTCAGCGTGCCGTCCGAGATGACCATGACGCTCCAGATCACCACGGCGGCCAGCAAAGATGCGGCGCGCAGAAACGTCCGGCTGGCGACGATATTGCCGATGCCCCGGCGCAGGCCCTTGAACGGCCCGCGCTGCCCGTCAGACTTTTTTTTCGGTTTGCCGTTCATCATGGGCCTCTTTCCTCCTTTGCCTGAAATGGAGCAGGGAGGCGCTAAGGCGGTTTTCCTTTTCCTCCTTCTGATCGTATAGGCCGTGGAGGATGCTGCGCAGGGACGCCTCGTCCAGATGGCGCACCAGACGCCCGCCTTCGGCCATCGAAATGATGCCCGTCTCCTCGGAGACGATAAAGACCGTCGCGTCGGACACCTCGCTCACGCCCAGACCCGCGCGGTGCCGCGTGCCCAGGTCGCGGCCCACGCCCGTCGTGTCCGACAGGCGCAGAAGGCACGCGGCGGAGACCACCCGTTCGCCCCTGACGATGACCGCGCCGTCGTGCAGCGGGGTGTTGGGCTCGAATATGTTTTCGATCAGCGGCTGGGAGATGAGCCCGTCCACCCGCGTGCCCGTGGCGATCACATCGTCCAGGCGGATTCCCCGCTCGATGACGATCAGCGCGCCGACACGGCGGCGGGCCATGTGCCCCAGCGCCAGAATGAGCTCGTCGATGATCAGCTCCGTGTTGTTCATCTGCTGCATGCGCGCGGCGGCGTCAAAGACGCTGCTGGTGCCCAGCTCCTCGAGGATACGGCGAATTTCCGGCTGAAACAGGACGATGAGGAGCACCGGCCCCGCGTTGATCAGCCACGAGAGCAGGGCGTGAATGGTGCGCATGCCGACGACGTCGCTCAGCCACGTCGCCACCAGCAGGATGACGATGCCCTTGATCGTCTGGGAGACGCGCGTCTGGCGGACGTGTACGAGCAATTGGTAGATGACCACCGTCAAAAGCAGGATATCGATGAGGTCGATCAGGCGCGGCCTGTTGAAGATATTCCACACCAGCGCGGAAATCTGTCCGCCGATTGCGTTCAAGGCGCTCCCTCCCCTTCATACCATCATGTGACCCTATTATACACCATCGTTTTGCAATATGACAGGGTAAACCAAATGTTATTTGAGTAAAATTTTGCCCCGCCGTCCATCCTGTCGATCGCCCGGCGGGGCAAAGCCGGGCTTTTCCGGCATTTTTTCATTGGATCAGGGGGAAATTACGCGCCCGCGCCGTCCATGCGCGGAGCGGCCGCGTCCTCGCGGCGCTCATGGCTGGTGAAGAGCATCGAGATGCTCCAAAGGCCGGCCGCGCCTACGATCGTGTAGAGCACGCGGGAGACCAGCGCGCCCTGCCCGCCGAAGAGGAAGGCGATCAGGTCAAACTGAAACAGGCCGACAAGGCCCCAGTTGATGGCGCCGATGATGACCAACAGAAGAGATAAACGATCCATGAAGTCCACTCCTTTCTTCGCAAGCAGGATGCGCCGTTCCAAGGCAAAATATACGCATCTCCCGCATGTTTCGGGGCGGTTTTCGAGGATCGAGGGACATTTCTTCTATTATATATTTTGATTTTCGTATGATTTGATCTCCGTTTATTTGATCTCCGTCTTTCGCCGCGCTTTCGCGCGCTCCTCGCGTCTGGGCGAAAAGGCAAGCACCTTGCCCTGCGCGCCGGTTGCGCGCAGGAGCTGCGCCTCCTTGGGCCACGCGCGGGCGGGCACGTCGGTCAGCAGCCCTTCGCGCACGCACGCGCTCACCAGCCGGATGGCGTATTCCGCCGTCAGCTCCTCGGAAAAGCCCAGCGACTCGGAGAGAAACGCAAGCTCCGCAAGGGTGTCCTGCGTCAGTTCCAGCGACAGCTTTCGTCTCATTTCAACAGCCTCCCTTATCCTCCGCGCTCACACGGCGCTTCTGTGTCCGCTCTCGAGCACCAGCATGTCCGATACGCGGTCCCGTCTGGCAAGCGACACGCTGACCGTCTCGCCGACCGTGTATCCGGCCCGCGTCAGCGCCTCGCATACCGTATTATATGCCAATTCTGGTAAATTATTGTCAGCGGAAAGGTGCGAAAGGAAGACGGCCTGCGCTCCTCTTGCCGCCAGCGTGAGCAGAGCCTTGGCGCAGTCCTCGTTGCTCAGGTGCCCCTTTCTGCCCAGGATGCGGCGCTTGAGCCGCTGGGGATACGGCCCCCGCTGCACCATCTCCACGTCGTGGTTGGCCTCCAGCACGAGCGCCTGACAGCCGGAGACCGCCTCCAGCCAGTCGTCGCAGAGCTGGCCGATATCCGTCGCCACGCCGCAGCGCAGATCTTGGCAGCCGATGGCGTAGCCCACCGGCTCCATCGCATCGTGCGGGATGGGAAACGGGTGGATGTTGAGCGCGCCGATGTAAAAATCCTCCCCGGTGAAAAACGTGCGCATGCAGCCGGCGGGGATGCCCGCTTCCTTTTGCAAGATGCCGTTCCATGTGCCCTCGTTGGCGTAGACCGGCAGGCGGTGCCTGCGGCAGAGCACGCCCAGACCGCGGACGTGATCCACATGTTCGTGCGTGACAAGGATCGCGTCGATCTCCTCGATATGCACGCCGATTTCCGTCAGCTGGGCCTCAATGCGCGTGGCGCTGACGCCCGCGTCCACCAGCAGGCGCACGCCGCCCATCGCGACATAAATGCAGTTCCCGGAGGAACCCGAAAACAGGGGACACAGCGTCATTCGCATGGCTTTACAAATCCCTCTCTATCCGTTACAATGCTCATGTAGCGCCGGTCTTCCTCCGGCAAGAGATTATTATAGCGCATTTTTCGCGCCGCGTAAAGGAGATTGAAGCGAATGGATTTCACCTCGCAGAGCCATCGCCTTTGGGGCCGGATCATCCGGCATCACCGCATCGTCAAAAGCGAAACCGTCCCCGTCGAAGACGGCGATATCGAGAGCGCCTTTCTGGAGATCTGCCGCCGCTTCGACGTGCAGCGTCCGCTCCAGCTGCCCAAGCACAACCGCGAATTCGAAGCATTTGGCCGCACGTTCTACGCCCGCGAGCACTTCACCGAGCCCGTCGATTTCGACAAGCTGGAAATCGAGCTCATCCTGCCCGATGGGGTCAAGCGAAGCGGCGGGCCGCGCACCCCGCTCATGGACGCGTGAGCGCGCTCACAGGGCGCTTTGCGCCCACGCCCAGCGGGCGGCTGCATCTGGGCAACCTTCTGTGCGCGATGCTCGCCTATCTCTCCGTGCGCGCCTCGGGCGGCAGGTTTCTGCTGCGCATCGAGGATTTGGATGTCCCGCGGTGCCCTGCGCGCCTTGCCAAGGCCTGCATCGACGACTTGGCCTTTCTGGGCTTCACGTGGGACGAGCCGCCGCTGTTTCAGAGCGAGCGCACGGCGGTCTATCAGCGCTATTATGACCGTCTGGCCGCCAAGGGCCTTATCTACCCCTGCTTCTGCACGCGCGCGCAGCTGCATGCCGCCCTCGCGCCCAACCTCGGCGAACGCGAGAGCGTTTACGCGGGAACATGCGCCCGCCTG
>JAUNPI010000136.1 GCA_030536875.1 Clostridia bacterium | reverse complement strand
GTAGCGCTGGTAGATGATTCTGCTACCGTAAAACGCTTCTATAAAGAAGAAGGGAAGCCCCTCGCCTCCTTCGGAATCGACGAAGGGGAAATCGAGGCCGGGCAGCCCCTTCAAAGGATCGGGCCGTATACGGTGATGTCGTTTGACATCGAGAAACCGCGCTGCCGATGGATGGCGGTGCTCACGGAGTCCGGCGCGACGAGCGCGGTCTCCTCGACATGGTTTTATCTGGTGCTGCTTCTCAACGGTCTCTGGCTGATCATGATCGTGGGGATCGGGATCTATATGTTCATCCGCGTGTTCAACCCGCTGAAGCGGATCAGCGCAAACGTGCCCGACGAGAGCGTGGACGGCGATGCCGACGACATGGACAAAATCTCCCGGGCGCTGGAGCGCTACCACGAACAGCTGAGCAGCAGCCAGACGACGATCGACTCGCAGGAGGAGCTGCTGCGGCGGGCGTGCCTTCAGCAGATGGCGCTGGAACAGCCTCCCTTGATCACGCAGGAACAGCTGGAGCGGCTGGGCATTCCCCAGCTGCTGCTAAGGTATATCCTGATCACCCTCTATCCGGACGACGGCTATTGGACGCTGGAGCAATACAGCGTACAGGAAAACGACTATAGGCGGCATGTGACCGTGACGGCGGTTCAGCAGCTGATCCGAGCGCAGATGCAGGAGAGCATGGACATGCAGTTTGTGGTGCTGCAGTCCTGCCTGCTGATGATTGTGCCCGTCGGGGAGGATGCGTCGGAAAGGAATATCCGCCAGACGGTGGAGAGCGCGCTGACCGGCATTGGCGCGCAGATGGGCAAGCGCTTTCGGTTTGGCATCAGCCGGGTGCGGACGGGGGAGGAGAGCTTCAGCCGCGCGTACCACGAGGCCATGCTCCACGCGGCGCTCCTCGAGGAGAAGGAGGGCGGACGATCCGAGGATATCAGCCTCAACATGCTCCTTAAACAGAATATGCATATGGCGGATCTGGTGTACATGGAGCGCTACAACAGCGCGTTCGCCTGCTTCAAAGAGATGGTCGAGACGCTCTTTAAGCAGAAGAGCCGACACCTGCGCAACAGGCAGCTCTCCAGCCTGCTCTCGCTCACGCTCTGCATGCTGACGGAGACCAACAAGACCAACGTCCTCCTGCTGGAGCAGATGAACATAGACACGAACGAGCTGCTGAATCCGGAGGATGAGGAGAAACTGCTGCTCAAATGGGAAAAGGTGTTCAGCCAGCTTGAGGAGAACAAGAACCAACGGATTCATGGGCAGTATTCGGAGCAGTTTGCCCCGATTTACCAGTACATGCACGCGCATTTTCGGGATCAGGAGCTTTCACTGTCTCTGCTGGCGGAGAAATACGGCATGAGCGTCTCGACGCTTTCGCGCGAATTCCAGAAGAACCTCGGCCAAGGCTTTCTGGAATGCCTGCATCAGATGCGCATCGACGCGGCGCGCTACGAGATCGAGCACACGAATGCGCCGCTGAGCGAGATCGCCGTGGCGGTGGGCTACACCAATACGCTGACCATGACGCGGACGTTTAAGAAATATTTGGGCTGCACGCCGAGCACATTCAGAAAGAAGGATGCTGCGCCCTGAGCGCAGAGCCCCTTGCACCGCGGCTGCGGCCAAACGGCCTTCCCCAATGGGGAAGGTTTTTTGTGTGCATATCACATTTTGCGACGGGGAGAGGGACGCCTTTTGGGCCATCAGATTGTCCGAGAGGAGGGAGAAGGGACGAAAGAGCGCGAAAAAGCGGGGAAAAAGCTGAAGCGCGCAGACTTCATTTTTTGACAGGATGCCATTTTTGCAAGTCAAAACAGCCCTCGAATGAGGACGGGACGCCGCAAAAAACGGTGAAAATAGTGCTACATGCCTAAAACTTGACGGGATAATCTGACGAGAATATACTATCGCCAGACGACAGCCCATGCCGAACGATGACGGGCGGTCACCATTTCACGACGGAAGGAGGACGGAATTGACGGGCGGCGCAGGCGCGTTACGACGCGGGAAGCGCCGCATGGGATGCGGAAACGAAATGCGATTCGGAAAGAAAGGAAAAAAGTAAGGAAAAGCGTATGAGTGGAATTACCCGCAGAAATTTCATCAAGGGCGCTTCTATGAGCGCCGTCGGGCTGACGATGTCCAGCTTGCTTGGACCGGCTTCGGCGCTTGCTGAGGAAACCCCTGTAGAAGCAGTGAAGTATCAAGGAGGCAGCGATATGAAGATTACGAAGATCACCCCGATTCCCTGTTCCTCGCGTTGGCTGCTCGTTAAGGTGGAGACCGACGCCGGCATCACCGGCTGGGGCGAGGCCGGCGCGTGGGCATGGCAGACGGCGACCGCCGAGGCGATCAAAATCTTTGAGTCCAACCTGATTGGCGAGGATCCGTTCCGCATTGAGCGCATTTGGCAGGCCATGCAGCGCACCCCGCACTTCCGCGGCATCATCATCAATGCGGCGGCCTCCGCGATCGATATCGCGCTGTGGGATATCAAGGGCAAGGCGCTGGGCGTCCCGGTGTATGAGCTGCTGGGCGGCGCTGCCCGCGACAAGATTCGCGCGTATGAGACGACCTCCGGCAGCACGGCGCAGGAGGTTGCCGACAACGTGAAGGCGCTGGTTGACGAGGGATGGAACCATGTCCGCGTCCGTCCGCTGAGCGACAACCGCACCGATACCACCGCCGCGATGTGCCGCAAGAACGCCGAGATGTTCGAGGCGATCCGCGAGACGGCCGGCTGGGATGTCGATCTCTCCTTCGAAATTCATCGTCAGTGTACGCCGATTCAGGCAATCGAAATCGGCAAGGCGATCGATCCGTACCGCATCCACTTCTTCGAGGATCCGTTCAACGATATTCCGGAGGTTGCGCGCTATGTCTCCGAGCAGTGCCCGGTGCCGATCGCCAACGGCGAGCGCTGCTTCAATATCTTCGAGCTGGCGAACCTGGTGCAGAACACCGACGTCGCCTTCCTGCGTCCCGACATGTGTACCATCGGCGGCATCACGGCCGGGCGCAAGGCCGCCGCGTTTGCCGAGGCGCACGGCGTGTCCATCATCCCGCACAACCCGCTGGGCCCCATCTCCACGGTGGCGGCGCTGCATATCGACCGCGCCGTGCATAACTTCGAGGTGCAGGAGTGGCCGGGCACGTTTGGAGACTTCAACGCCATGATCAAGGGCGATCCGATCTCCGTCGAGGGCGGCTACATCACCATGCCGGAAGGCCCGGGCCTGGGCATCGAGCTGGTGGACGACCTTGCCGAGAAGTTCCCCTTCGGCGGCATGAAGCCGAGGTGGGGCTACAACGAGGACGGCTCCGTCCGGGATTCCTGATCGAAGACGGCACCGCAAGCATACAGAAAATGTAGGAGGAAAAACACGATGAAAAGAATGGTTGGTTTGCTGCTGTGCGCGCTGATGATGCTCGCCTGCGCCGGCGCTTCTGCGGATTATGCGTTTGCGACGCATCACATCGGCTCGACGACGCACCCCTATCAGCTGGGCGCCGAGTTCTGGAATGAGAAGCTGCAGGAATATTCGAACGGCTCTCTGTCGCTTGACATCTATCCGGCGAATCAGCTCGCCGCCGGTTCCAAAGCCGTTGAAGGAAATGCGCTGGGAACCATCGACATCTGCATCGAGAACCCGATGAGCGTTTGCAATATCGTGCCGGCTTTCGACGCGATGAATCTGCCGTATATGTTTGATTCCGCCGAGCAGGCGTTCGCGATGATGAAAACGGAGGAGGCCCAGGTCTTTGCCCAGGAATGCGAGAAGTACAACCTGAAGCTTTTGGGCTATTGGTACAACGGCTGGCGAAACATTTCCAACTCCAAGCGCCCGATCGAGAAGGTGGAAGATCTTCAGGGCCTGACCATCCGCATCGCAGAAAGCCAGGTCTTTGCGGACATGATGAACGCGCTGGGCATGAACGCCGTCCCCCTTGCCAACTCCGAGGTGTTTACCGCGCTTCAGATGGGCACCGTCGACGCGCAGGAGAACCCGCAGAACAATTACATCAACAACAAGTATTACGAAGTCAACCGCTATTTCTCCATGACCCGCCACGTGTTTACGGTTGAGCCGGTGACCATGAACCTCGATCTGTGGAATTCCCTGACCGCTGAGGAGCAGGAGGCTGTCCAGAAGTCGTTTGACGAGGCGGCGGACTACCAGATCAAGCTGGCGCAGGAGACGGAGGAAAAGCAGCTTGAGCAGGTGATTGCCGACGGAGCGGATATCGTTGTGACCTATATTGACGATCTGACCCCGTTCAAGGAGGCTGTCGCACCGGTCATCGACAAGTATATGAACACGGACCTGCGGCCCTATATCGAAGCGCTTCAGGCTGCGCAGGCGAAGGTGAGCGAGTAAGCCGCAGGGTCTTCAAGGCCGGGCTCGCCCCGGCCTTCTTTCCCATACCGGAGGAGGAAACCATTTTGAAGAAGTTTTTCACAGGCGCAGAGCGCTTCTTTGGGGCGATGGACCGCGTCGCATACGTCGGCGCGGCGCTGTCCGTGGGGGGCATGCTCTTCTGCGTGACGCTCCAGGTCGTCGCCCGCATGACTGCGCTGACGGTCAACTGGACGACGGAGCTCTCCCAGTATTGCTTCCTTTGGGGAACGACGTTTGCCAGCTACATCGCCGCGCGCCGCGGCAAGCTGATCGGCGTCGAGCTGATCCAGAACATGATGCCGGGGGCCGTCCGGCGCGTCATGAAGTTTTTCAGCTGGCTGACCTGCGGCGTCTTTTATGGCATTGTCAATTACTACTGCCTGATTCAGCTCCAGCGGCTGATGGAGCAGTTTACGCCGATTCTCAAATGGCCGATGGGCATGGTATACGTCGTCATGATGATCGGCCTGCTGCTGCTGACGGTCTATAGCTTTTACCTGGCTGTTCGCGCGCTGCTGCTGACGGAAAAGCAGGAGAAGCGGGAAAAGACGGCGGAGGAAATTGCGGAGGAGGTTGAATAAATGATTGGATGGCTGTTTGGCACGTTCTGCGTGCTGCTGCTGTTGGGCACGCCGATTGGCGCCTGCCTCGGCTTGGCGGCCGTTGTGACGATCGTCATGACGGGCATGCGGGTCAATATGGTGGTTGTGGCGCAGACGATGTTCGCCGGCATGACCTCGTACCAGCTTATGGCGATTCCGCTGTTTATCCTCTGCGGCAATCTGATGGGCGACGGCGGCCTGAGCAAAAAGCTGGTGGATTTCATCAATCTCTTCTTCAGGCGTTTTAAGGGCGGGCTTGCCTATGTCACGATTGCGGCGAGCGCATTCTTTGCCGCGATCTCCGGCTCTTCCCCGGCGACGACCGCGGCCATCGGCGGCATCATGACCCCGGAGATGGAGAAGACGGGCTATGACGAGGATTTCAGCCTGGCGACGGCCGCGGCCGCCGGCACGCTGGGGCAGATCATCCCCCCGAGCGTGGGCATGGTCTCCTACGCCGTGCTGGCGGAGGTCTCCGTCGGAACGCTGTTCCTGACGGGATTTGGCCCCGGCATCCTGATGGCGATCATGATGATGATCTACGCCCACATGTATGTGAAGAAAAACCCGAACATCGTCGTCGACACCAGGAAGGTGACCGCCAAGGAGGCGGCTAAAACCTTCGGGCAGAGCGTTTGGGCGCTGGTCATGCCCGTGATTATCCTCGGCGGCATCTACAGCGGCATCTTCACCCCCACCGAGAGCGGCGCGATCGCCTGCGTCTACGGCATCGTCTGCGGCAAATGGATTTACAAAACCCTGAAATGGAAGGATCTGCCGAAAATTCTGGTGAACACGGCGGTTGGCGCGGGCACGATCATGCTCATTCTGGGCAGCGTGCAGACCTTTGGCTTTGTGCTCACACGCGGCCACATTCCGCAGCTCTTGGCCGACGCCATGCTGAGCGTGACGACGAACAAGTACGTCATTTTGCTGATGTTCAACATCCTGCTGCTGATCGCGGGCATGTTCCTCAACGCGGTTTCCGCCATCGCGCTCTTTACGCCGATTCTTCTGCCGGTGCTCACGAGCGTGGGCGTCAATCCGTACCTGGTCGGCATTGTGATGATCGTGAACCTCGGCATCGGCATGATTACCCCGCCCGTGGGCAATTGCCTGTATGTGGCCTGCGGCATGAGCAAAAAGCTGAGCTTTGAGCAGATTTCTAAGGCCTGTGTGCCCTACATCATCGCGCTGATGATCGCGCTGCTGCTCATCACCTATGTGGAGCCTATCTCGATGGGGCTCATCTGGCTGACCGGCGCGACCGCCATATGACGCGGAACCCCGGCATTCGGAAAAACTTGAAAGCCTGAAAATCAAGCCTTTTCAAGGGCTTGAACCCAAAGACTGCATGGCCGTGAAAGGAGAAGGCTGAGTATGAGATTGGGAACAACGGAGATGATTTTGATTCTGGTGCTCGCCCTTGTGCTCTTTGGCGGGGGCAAGATCGCCGGCGTGGGCAAGGCCCTGGGGCAGAGCATCCGGGAGTTTAGAAGCGAGGTCAAAGGTGAAAAAACATCCGGGCTTTAAAGCCCGGATGATCTTTTTTTCGCCTTTATCCTGCCCCCTGGGTGATCTCAGTGATCGCCGATGAGCAGCTTTAAAGACCGCTTCGCCAGCAGAAGGTCGGAAGGATCCTGCTTGATCCAAGAGGAGATCATGGAGCAGTGGATCAGCGAAAAGACGGCCTGCGCCTTGACGACGCTTTCCTCTTCGCTCATGCCCCAGCGAACGAAATGCTGCGCGTAGAGCGCCTGCCAGTCTTCGTAGATTCGCTTGCAGGTCGCGTGGACGCGTTCGTCCAGATACACGGACTCGATGGAGATCATCGAGAGCAGCAGGGAAACGTAATGCCCCTTGGTCTCAATGCCGTGGGCGAGGGAATCCGCCATCGCCTCAAACGTGGCGAGCGCCGAAGGGGCTGTCATAAAGCGGCGCCGGATGCCGCTCTCCATGAGCCGGTAGCTTGTCTCCAGCACCTCCTGAATCAGCTGGATTTTCCCACCGGGGAAGTAATAATAGAAGCTGCCCTTCGGGATGCCGCAGCGCGCGAGCAGCTCCGTGAGCCCCAAGCCGTAGTAGCCCTTTTCGGCGAAGAGCATCCGCGCCTCGCGCAGAATCAATTCCTTTTTATCCATATGCTTCTTATCCATAT
>JAUNPI010000135.1 GCA_030536875.1 Clostridia bacterium | reverse complement strand
CAGGGATAAACGACCTCGGCGCTCGCCGCCAGCGTGTCGATGCGCTCGCTCAGGCGGGTCTGACAGCGCTGCTCATAGAGCGAGGCGGCCAGCGCATCGCGGAGCTCGTCCGTCAGCTCGGCGTCGCCGTTTTCGGCGACGTATGCCTCGTAGGCGGCCTGGATCTCCTCGTCGGTCACGGGGATATCCTGCGTCAGCCAGTCGTTGTAATAGACGGTTGCCAGCTGCGTGCGGTAGACGTCGGCATAGTCCTCCTCGGTGACGCCGAGCAGAGCGGCATAGGAGAGCGCGTAGGGCGTGACGTCGTCGTCCTCCGAGAGCTCGAGCTCGGCGCGCAGCACGTCGCCCACATCCGCAAGCGCCGATTCATAGGCGGCCTTTCCCTGTTCGGCGATCCAGCGCTCGGTTTCCTCGTCAAAGGTGAGAAAGCCCTGCGCGGCCATATCCTGCCGAACCAGCATATTCTCGATGGCGGCGGTCAGAGCGAGATCCTGGACATAGGCCTTCACGGCCTCGTCGCTCAGATCCAAGCCCATGTTGGCATACTCGAGCAGATAGGTGGTTTCGACGCTTGTATAATCGGAGGAAAGCAGCGCTTCCCCGTTGACCGTCGCGATGACGCTGTCCTCCGTCGTTTCCGGATCGGGCGCTTCCGAATCAAGCGCCTCTGCGGCGGCAAAGCCGACGGAAATCAGCATGGCGAGGAGCAAAAAGAGCGCGAAGAGATGTTTTTTCATGTTCATGTACCTCGGATATGAGATGGGAAGGGGGCAATTCGTCGGCGGTGCAGCCGGCGGCATGCCGGTATGTTATGCAGATCTTACCGCGGGGCACCGGCCTCGGGCTGAAAAGCGGTGGAATTGACATGATTTCGTCGGTCATGCCACCGGCAGCATGCCGGTTTCTAAATGGAGCAAATGCGTCAAGGGTGAACAACCGAAAAAACTTTCGGTTCGCGCTGTCCACCCCGGACGCATCTGTGTTTGCTATGGATTGTAGGGCACAGGCCCGACGGTCAAACCGTCAGGCCTGCGCCGTGAGCTTAGTAGCTCAGGCCGAAGCCGGAGACGTAGAGGTTGCCGTCGGCATCCTTGTAGGCATAGCTGCCGGACGGGGACTTCGCCAGCACCTCGGCGTCGATGTACTGATCCTTGTCATAGCCGGGCACGTCGTTCGGGGAAGCGCAGACTTCGTAAACGGTGCCGTCCTCACGCGTGACCTCGGTCAGAGCGACGACTTCCTCGCAGGAAACCATCGTCACGGAGAGCTTGCCGGTCGGGTTGTAGTTGCCGACGATCACGTCCACCTGCGCGCTCTGAGCGTTGGCCAGAGAAGCGGCGGAAGTCGTGTACTGGGCGACAAGCGCGTCGCAGTACGGCTCGAGGTTGTCGAGGATCCACGGGCTGGTGCAGACGATGGTCGCAACCACCTTGCCGCCGTTGCCGTGTACGGTTTCGGCGATCTCGGCGATCTCGTCGACGTCCGCCAGCGTGGTGACCTCGATCGTCTCGCCGGTCTTCGACTGGCTGCCGCTGCCGAACATCTCGTTGTCGGACTTGGACGCGTCGCGCTCGGGCACTTCGTAATCTTCCACGAGGCTCAGCACGGCTTCGGACGGGCCGGCGGAGGTGGAATTCGTGGCCTTCGGCTGGACGTAGAGATAGGCGACATCCGCGTCGGCGGCCTTCTTGACGATTTCGAAGCCCTGCTCCGTGAACAGCTCGGTCATGGCCTCGATGGTCGCCTCATCCTCGCCGGTGCCGGTGAAGGAAGCGATGTAGAGCTTGGTGCCCGCGTCCTTGGCCAGCGGCAGGGTGTTCTCATGGTTCTTCATGAGGACGGTGGCCTTCAGGTGCAGGTCGTAGGCCTGATCGTGAGCGGTCGCCATGTTGGTGGCGCGCACCTCGTCGGCCTTTGCGTAGTCGAGGTAAGCGTTCTCGAAGAGGCCCTGCTTGAACAGCGCGGTGGAACGGTTGATGTTCGCGCGGTCGAGATCAGCCTTGTCCAGAATGCCGTAGTTCACGGCGGTGGTGATGTATTCGGGGGCGAGCTCTGCGCCGATCGCGTCGGTACCGGCGGCAATCAGCTTGGCAAAGCGCTCGACGCCCGTCAGCTCCTCCACACCGAAGGTCTGGGTGTTGGTGATGCCGGAGTCGGAGTTGACGAAGCCGTCAAAGCCCATGATCTCGCGCAGCAGGGTGGTGATGATTTCCTCGTTGTAAGCGGAGCCCAGCTCGTTGACCTTGATTTCATGGCCGCGGTAGGTCTGGGTCACGGAGCGTTCGTCCGCCGTATCGCGGGAGTAGCAGGGCATGATCGCGCCCACGCCTGCGTCGATGGCAGCCTGGAAGCCGACGAGCTGATACTTCTCCAGCGAGCCCTCGGTCGGGTAGAGACGCCACTGGCCCTGATAGGTGTGGGACTCGAAGCCGTTCTCAGCCGCGCCGTCGCCCGGGAAGTGCTTGGCGGAGAGCACGACGGATTTCTCGTTCACGCCCTCGGTGCCGCTCTGGTAGCCGTCCACCAGTGCGGTGATGATGCCGGCGACGACGTCGGGACGCTCGCCGTAGGTGCCGGAGTTGCGCGGCCAGCGCGGGTCGGTCACCAGGTCAATCTGCGGGCCATACATGAAGATGATGCCCTGCGCGCGCCACATCTGGCGGTCGACCTCGGCATAATCGCGAATGGCGTCGTAGTTGCCGTCACCGATCACGGCGGCGGCCATGCCCAGAGAATCCGGGAAGCCGGCGGAGATCGGGTTGGAGATCAGCGTGTAGGGGATGGCCGGGGTACCCGACTTGGCGGAATCCCACTCGGCGATCTCGGTGGCGACGTTGGTCAGCAGCGCTACGACAGAGGCGTCGTAGTTGAGGCCGCCGCGATACACGCCCGCGCGGATTTTGCCGATGGTCAGCACTTGATCGTCGGCGCCGGCGAAGCCGGACGCGTTGCGGTTGAACATCACCATGTTCGTGCTGGTTTCACCCTCGGCCACCATCGGGAAGACCTTCGCGGGATCGATGGTGCCGTCCTCGTTCGTGACCTCCGCAAGGGTCTTGGAAACGGGGTTGATCATCAGGGAATTCATGACGAAGCCGGCCTGCTCCGTCAGGGTCATCTTGGAGACCATGTCGGCAGCGCGGGTCTCGGCGTCCAGACGCCAGTCTTCAAAGACATCCAGCTCCTGGTCGTTGTCGGAATCCTTGAAGTACAGGCCATCCTGCTGGATGACGCCGACGGTGGTGACGCCGATGGTCGGGCCGTTTTCGTTCTCGTAGAAAACGGGCTCCAGATAGGTGACGGTCGGGTCGACTTCCGCCGCGTTGTAGGGCGCAGGGATGTAAGTGGCGCTAGACTCGCCCAAGGCGGCAGGCGCCATGCTCAGGAGCATCGCGGCGACGATGATCGCGCTCAGAGTCCTTTTCATGTACACTCTCCTCCACTTTCGTTTTCGTTTGCTTTTTGACAAGCTGCCGCGCGCAGGCAACCCATCGCTTATCTGCATTATAACATACTTAAAATCCGAAGGAAAGGGAATGTCTTCAATGCAGAAGAAAAAGCCGCGGAATGGCTGACGAACGATTCACGGCGCAAAGATGACGCGAATAGATTTGGCGATCTGATGGAAGATGGATGAAATATCGGAAAGGGATTTGGGAAAAGGGGAGAAAAACGGCTGGGCCAAAGCCCCTGTTTCAACTGCCGAGGGAGAATGGCCCGTCAAGCCCCGGGGCGCATGACGACGGTCAGCTTAAAGATGGGATTATCCGCCTGAACGGTGGCGATGCCGCCGTGTTTTTCGGCGATTTCCTGAATGGAGCGCAGGCCGAAGCCATGCCCGGAACCGTCCTTGGTCGTCAGCGGCATGCCGTCGACCATTGTCAGTTCATCGTCAAAGAAATTTTCCACGTGGAGAACGACCATCTCGCCGCGGGCGATGGCCTTGAGCGAGATCACGCGCTTTTCCGGGTCTGCGACCTTGCTGCAGCTCTCCAGCGCGTTGTCCAGCGCGTTGCCAAAGAGCGAGTAAATCTCCATCTCCGACATGAAATCAAAGAGCGTGCCGTCGATGATGTAGGAGAACTTGACGCCGCAGGTGGAGCACAAGATGTTTTTTTCCGTGAGGACGACGTTGATGGTTTCATTTCCGCAGTCGACCACCGTGCCGTATTCAATGATGAAATCCTCCAATTTGGCGATGTACTGGTCAAAGTTGGCCTTCCCGGCCTTGGAGCGTATGGCGGCGATCTGGTGCTTGAGGTCGTGGCATTTGATTTGGAGCGAGGTAATGCCGTCGCGGCTCATCTGGTAGTACTGCATCTTGTTTTGAATAAAGTTGTGCATGTCCTCGTTGTCCCGGCGATAGCGGGACAGCTGCGCGATCGCCACCAGCACGATATAGTTGATGACGGTGTACATGAGCGCGCAGAGATAATAGAGGAAATTGGTTCGGTTGTCCGCCGTGAACACGTGCCCGCAGAATTCCAAAACCATCTGGCAGAACATAAAGCCGGCTATGGCGATGATCATCGGGTTGTTCGGCGAATCGGCGGAGGGATAGATGATGATGAAATTGCACAGCTTGCAGGCGAACACGCAGACGGAGGCATAAACGACATAGGAGACGAGGGAACCCATGATGCTGTAGGTCGACCAGACGGCGGGAATCCCCGCGATGGAGGTCGCGTAGCCGCAGGCCTTGAAGGTGTTCCAAGCCATTTTATAGACCGTCAGCGCCAGCATGTCGACATACGCCAATTCCACCGGCATGGTTTGATAGCAAAAGGCGTAGCTGGCGCAATAGAGCAGGCTCATGATCAGAATGTGCAGGCTGTAGCCGACGCCCTGCATGGTGATCCCCGGCAGCTTCACGTCGATGACGTAGCGAACCAACCAGCTGGCCAGACAGAGCAGAAGCATGCAGCATGCCGCGCGCAGCGGAAAGAAGGCGCGCTTCCTCTTGTTTCCCAGAAGCAGCAGGAGCAGGGAGAAGATGACCGCCGTCGAGATGCGGTGATCCACTTGGCTGATCCACAGGCGATCCGTCATCATAGGTTGTCACCCAAGAAGTTGGAAAAGTGCTGCATGATCTCCTTGCGGTGAGACTTGGAGATGGAAATCTTCGTGCCGTCGACGACCAGATAGTCGTTGCAGGCGCTGGAAACATAGCGCAGGTTGACGACAAAGGAACGGTTGCACATGATAAAGCGCTTCTGATCGAGCTTCTTGATCACGTCCGACAGGCGCCCGCGGACGTCGTAGGTGCCCTTTGTCGTGTGATAGACGAGGTTGTGATCGAAGACCTCGACATAGGTGATGTCGTTCGAGGAGAGGCTGACGATGCCGTCCGAGGTTTTGAGCGCAAAGATTGTGCTGCTGGTGTTTTCCAGACGCGTGAGCGCCTTGTCCAGAACATAGTTGATGGAGAACTGATCGGCGGGCTTGACGATAAAGTCCAGCGCGTCGACCTCGTAGCCCTTGATGGCCAGCTGCGCCATATGGGTGACGAAGATGAGCACGGAATCCGTATTGATTTTGCGCATGATTCGGGCGACTTCCAGACCGTCCAGCTTGTCCATCCGGATGTCCATGAACACGATATCGTGATTTTCCGTACTGCGGATGAAATCGAGGGGGGTATTAAAAACGTGGATCATGTAAGCCTGACTGTTTTTGCGGAAGTATTCCGCAACCAGCGCATTCAGAGCGGCGGAGTCGCTCGGCTCGTCATCCACAATGGCGATCAGCAGCATGGAGTCTCCTCCTTTTGTGTAAACTTCGCTTCACAATATCATATCATATTTTCAGCATTTCGACAATCTTTTTCCGGGTTTTGGCCGCGACGGATTGTTCACGAATGATGGATACCGTGTCCGGACGATGAATGGCTTGATCAAAAGAGGGGTTTATGGTAAAGTAAGAATGATAAGGATACCCGAAGGGAGGCGGCGGAATGGAGCTGGTGCTCAAGCAATACGACACTGCGCTCATGCGGTTTTCCGCTACGAACGATGCGAGCACGTCGGAGGTTGAGATCCATTGGATCAACGAGGAGCAGAAGCATCTGCTGCCTCTGGACATGGAAAAAACGCCGGAGGGCGTGAGCCGCTGGCTGCGTCACCGCACGATTCCGCGCAACCGGGCGTTTGTGAACCGGTTTCTTGCTAAATGCGGGCTAAATGCCAATCGCCCGATGGGCATTATGGCGGTCTGCAAAGGGCTGTCTGTGGAGGACAGCTACTGGGTGGTGGAGGATGGCTTTGAGGGCGCCTTTGCAAAGTACAACCTCTTTGAGAACCGGTTCAGCGAGGTGCTCGCGCTGATTGCCTTTACGGGCTATGGCAGCGGCAACCGCTCTTCGCTGGCATCCAGCCCGGAGTTCACCACGAACGGCATGCTGCCCAAATGCTGGCGGAGGGTTGGCGGACAGGTGACGCTGTTCAAGGGCGGAACGGACGGCGGATACAACACGGGCGCAGAGCCCTATTGCGAATACTACGCCTCGCAGGTCGCCGAGGCCATGAGCATCGGCGCAATCCCGTATGGGCTGTCGAAATGGAAGGGGAGGCTTTGTTCGACCTGCGCACTGTTTACCGACATCGATCACGCCTATATGCCGGTCGGCAATCTGGTGCGTTCGGGAGGATTTGAGGCGGTGGTCAGGTATTACGAAGCGCTGGGCGAGCCTTTCCAAAAGGCTTTTCGGGACATGCTCGTGTTCGACGCCGTCATCTGCAATACGGACAGGCATTACGGCAATTTCGGCTTTATGATCGACAACAAAACCAACGCCATCGCCGCGCCCGCGCCGCTGTTCGACCACGGCAATTCCCTGTTCAATCAGGCAGGGCCGGAGGATTACGAAAGCGCGGAAGCCTTTCAGCGGTATATTGACACGCTGGTTCCCTGTGTGTATGACGATTTCTTTGCGACGGCCAGACGCTTTATGACAGAGGAGAACCGCGAGCAGCTTCGCAGGCTGCTGACCTTCCGGTTTAAGCGTCATTCACGATATAACCTGCCGCCCGAACGTCTAAAGCTCATGGAAGCACAGGTCAGAAAGCGCGCCATGCGTCTGCTGGAGCACGACCGGCATGCTGCCGGCGGCATCACCGTCCCAATCATGTAAATCTCGCTGCTGATATAAACCCTCTAAAGCGGACCAAGGGGAGAAACAAAAGTCTGCTTTAGGGGGAT
>JAUNPI010000007.1 GCA_030536875.1 Clostridia bacterium | reverse complement strand
TACCCATGACAACAAAAAATCTTTTTAATGCTTGACGCCATGTTGACTCGCATACTTTATCAGGGGGGAAATCATACTTCATCAACTGTTAGCTGCTACTGCTCATAGAGAGGCTCCTTTGAGCCGTACTTTATGTGGCGGCTTTACGATAACAGAAATGTTCATAGCCTTTTATTTCTACATAGCTAAGATGTATTTGCAGATCTACAAGCGGCTTTCGCGAAGTCAAATGGAAAGGATTGACGGTTTTCGCGTCTTGCCTTATAATGGAAATATGCGAAAAGGAGGCTGATTGCTGTGATCATCGATCGCATTGAAGAACAAGAGCGCTATTACGCGCTACATCCGCATATGGAACTTGCCTTTGCGTTTCTGGCGGAAGCGCCCGATCTGGAGCCCGGCAGATATGAGCTGGAGCACGGCCTGTTTGCCACAGTGTCCGAGGGCGATACCCGCCAGCTTGACACCGTGAACCTCGAGGCGCACAAGAAGTATATCGATCTGCAGTATTGCATCGCCGGCGGCGAGCGCATGGCGTGGGCGCATATTCAAGAGCTCAACAAGGTCAGCGAGGACCCGGAACACGACAACTATTTTTATACCGGAACGTCGACCTCCATCTCCATCCGCCCGGGCATGTTCTTCATCATGTTCCCCAGCGACGCTCACAAGGCCACCTGCCATCACGAGTTTGTGAAGCATTACCGCAAGGTGGTCATCAAGCTCCCTGTCGAAGCCTAAGCGATTGCCCAAAGCCGCCGTTTTGCGCGGCTTTTTTGCAAACGACGGCCCTTTTGCGGTTATCCTAGCCAAAAGGGCCTGCAAAGAAAGGTTGGAGGGTATGAAAACGATTTTTGCCTATGACCCGTGGCGGCTGATCGAAAGCGAGCTGCACAGGGAGGATATGCGCCTGTCCGAATCCATGACGTCCATCGGCAACGGGCATATGGGCATGCGGGGCAACTTTGAGGAGCGGTATTCCGGCGACAGCCACCGCGGCACCTATCTGGCGGGCGTCTGGTTTCCGGACAAGACGCGCGTGGGCTGGTGGAAAAACGGCTATCCGCTCTACTTCGGCAAGGTCATCAATGCCATGAACATCCTCTCCCTGCGCGTTCGCATCGACCGGGAGGACATCGATCTCGCCGAGGATACGGTGGAGTCGTTCAGCCGTGTGCTGGATATGCGCGCGGGCGTGCTCTCCCGCGAGTTTGTCATCCGCCGCGAGGACGGCGCGGTGCGCGTGAGCTTTGAGCGCTTTGTCTCCATTGCGAGGCCGGAAATTCTGGCGATCCGCTGCCGCGTGACGGCGGATTACGACTGCAAGGTCGCGCTTCTGCCCGCCATCGACGCGGATGTTCGCAACGAGGACGCCAACTATGACGAGACCTTCTGGCTCTTCGAGGGCGAGGAGGAGCACGATAACGGCGCGCTGAGCGTCAGCGCGCGCACCAAGGAGAACCCGTTCGGCACGCCGCGCTTTGCCGTCGTGGGCGCGATGGCGGTCACGCCCGAGGGCGAAACGAAGAAAAACCGCACCTCCGTCGAGGAGGGATATGTCTGCCGCAAGCTGGTCTTCGACTGCGAGGCGGGGCAGACGGTGGGCTGCGACAAGTTTGTCTGCGTCGCGACCAGCCGCGATCACCGCGAAGAGGCGCTGGAGCTGAGCGCCGTGAGCGGCGTCATCAGCGCGCAGGAGGCGGGGTATGACGCGCTGCGCCGCGAGCAGGAGCGCGCATGGGCGCGACGCTGGGAGAAGGCGGATGTGACCATCGAGGGCGACGTCGCCGCCCAGCAGGGCATCCGCTTCAACATCTTCCAGCTCTTCTCCACATATTATGGGGAGGACGCGCGCCTGAACATCGGCCCCAAGGGCTTCACCGGCGAAAAATACGGCGGGGCGACCTATTGGGACACGGAGGCCTACTGCCTGCCGATGTACACCGCCATCGCGGGCGAGGAGGTCGCGCAGAACCTGCTCAAATACCGCTGGCTCCAGCTGGACGGCGCCTATCACAATGCGCGCGAGCAGGGGCTTCCCGGCGCGCTCTTCCCGATGGTGACCTTCACCGGCGTGGAATGCCACAACGAGTGGGAGATCACCTTCGAGGAGATTCACCGCAACAACGCCATCGCCTATGCGATTTACGCCTATACGCAGTACACCGGCGACCGCAGCTATCTGGACGAATACGGCATCGACGTGCTGTTGGGCATCGCGCGCTTCTGGGCGGGGCGTGTCCACTACTCGGCGCGCAAGGACCGCTATATGATCCACGGTGTCACGGGACCCAACGAATACGAAAACAACGTGAACAACAACTGGTACACCAACCGCATGGCGGCGTGGATGCTCGCCTACACCGCGGAGCAGCTGATGATCGTGCCGCGCGAGAAGGCGCAGACGCTGGGCGTCAGCGCGGAGGAGCTTCGCCGCTTCCGCGAGATCAGCGAGAAGATGTACCTGCCCGAGGACGAGGAGCTGGGCATCTTCGTGCAGCATGACACGTTTCTGGACAAGGAGCTCATGCCCGCCGCCGCTCTGCCGGAATACGATCGCCCGCTGTGCCAGAAGTGGAGCTGGGACAGGATTCTGCGTTCCTGCTTCATCAAGCAGGCGGATACGCTTCAGGGGCTCTATTTCCTCGAACACCTCTACGACAAGGAGACCATCCGCCGCAATTTTAACTTCTATGAGCCGATGACCGTGCACGAGTCGAGCCTCTCCCCGTGTGTTCACAGCATCCTCGCCGCTTCCGTCGGCTATCTGGACAAGGCGCAGGAGCTCTATGAGCGCACGGCGCGCCTAGATCTGGACAACATCAACAACGACACCGCCGACGGCCTGCACATCACCTCGATGGCGGGCAGCTGGCTGTCCATCGTGCAGGGCTTTGCGGGGATGCGCACGATCACGGGCGAATTGAGCTTCGACCCGCAGCTTCCGCAGGGATGGGACGGCTATGGCTTTAAGATCGTCTATCGCGGCAGGCTGATCGAGCTTCGCGTCACGAGGGAGAGCACGGGCCTGCGGCTCCTTTCCGGCGAGCCGCTTAGCGTCAGACTCAAGGGGCAGAAGGTGGAGCTTTCCTGACGGCGGAGAGCTTGGGCGAACAAGAGGCCGCCAAGGACGAGGGCCTACAGGCGCAAGGAGCGCAGGAGGTTTGCAATATGGTTGATATCGCTGTCATCGGCGCGGGCCCGGCGGGCTATTCTGCGGCCGTCAGCGCGCGAAAGCGCGGCAAATCCGTCGCCGTCATCGGGCAGAACACGGGCTGGCTTGCCCGTGCGGAACGCATCGACAACTACCCCGGTTTGCCGGGCGTCTCCGGCCCCGCGCTGCTGGAGGCCATGCGCGATCAGGCGGGGCAAATGGGCGCGCAGCTGCTGCCCGGCGTCGTTCACACGGTCGTGCCGCTCGGGGAGAGCTTCGGCCTTTCGCTGGGCGCGGAGTTTGTGGAGGCCCGCCGCGTGATCCTGTGTACGGGCGCCAAGCAGCCGAAGCTGCTGCCCGGCGAGGCGGAGCTGCTCGGGCGGGGCGTCAGCTATTGCGGCACCTGCGACGGCATGCTCTACCGCGGCAAGTCCGTCGCCGTCATCGGCGCGGGGGCGGAGGCTGTCGGGGAGGCCAACTTCCTTGCCGGCCTGTGTTCGCACGTCGATTACTTCGGCAAGGAGGACGAGGCGCTCGACCCCCGCATCGCGCTGCGAAAGGAGAAGCCCGAGGCCATCGTGGGCGGCGCGCGGGCCGAAGGCATTCGCGCGGGCGGGCAGGAGATCGCCTATGACGGCGTGTTCATCTTCCGCGAGGCGATGGCGCTTTCCGCGCTCATCCCCGGCTTGGAGATGGACGGGGCCTTCATCCGCGTGGACCGCAGGATGAAAACCAATATCCCCGGTATCTATGCCGCGGGGGACTGCACGGGCCTGCCGCTTCAGGTGGCCAAGGCCGTCGGCGAGGGATGCGTCGCCGGGCTGGAGGCCGCGCAGGGATAGAGAGCGGGAAAAAAGATCCCCGTCATCATCGGGAAACCGAGATGGTCGTGAGCGAATTTGACGCATATCGCAACAAACTGGCCGCTTTGCGTGGGCAAAGCGGTATTTTTGTGCGGATTTTGATAAAAATAACGAAAATTCGTGCGTTTTTCTTGCTGTCATGATCGCATTTGTGTTATAATCAATATGGAAACGTAGAAACTGACAGCTTTCAGGAGAAGGGAGGGGACGCGCGTGCGCACCATTGAGGCGGGCAAAGCCGTCGTGGACATCGTCGCCTGGCCGGAAAGCAGGCCGTGGGAGGGCCGCTATCTGACATCCAGCCGCATTGAGAAGGGTGTTTGCCAACTTGTGCTCTCGTCCGAGGTGTTCCACAATCCTGCGAAGGCGAATACGGCCTATCGCCGCTTCGCGCATAAGATTCGCCGCAGCGGGATGGAACCGCCCAACGTGGTCTTCCGTCAGATGCTCTCGCGCGCGTCTCAAAACGTGTTCTGCATTCTGACGACGAAGGAATCCGTTTTTAACTCCGCCTGCGAGGTCGGGCGCATGTACGTCGTCGAGTCGGGCATCGACGACAAGCGGCGGCTGTGCGCCGTGGTGATGAAGGCCCAGAAACCGACGACGTTTGACGACGCTTAAATACGTTTGAAGATGTTTGAAGAAAAAATGATGAATCCATTGCCGGAAGCCTATGTGCGACAGATGAAACGCCTGCTTGGGGAAGCAGGCTTTTTTGCGTATGAACGCGCGCTCCAAGAGCCGGCGGCCCGCGCGCTGCGCGTCAACCTGCTCCTTTGTCCGGACGGCGTGCCGCCCTGCCCCATCGAGGGGCTTGAGGGGGCCGTTCCGTGGTGCAGGGGCGCGTATTTTGTCGCGGAGGGCGCTCGCCCGGGGCTTTCCCCGCTGCACGAGGGCGGGCTGTATTATCTTCAGGAGCCCAGCACGCTTTCCGCCGTCACGGCGCTGGATCCCCAGCCCGGGGAGCGCATTCTCGATCTTTGCGCCGCGCCGGGGGGCAAGAGCACGCAGATTGCGGCGCGGATGGGCGGGCGCGGGCTGCTTGTGTGCAACGAGCCCGTGCAAAGCCGCGCGCAGATTCTCTCGCGCAACGTGGAGCGGATGGGCGTGACCAACGCGGTGGTGACAAGCGCGATGCCCGATCAGCTCGCCGCGCGCTTTCCGGCGTTCTTTGACCGCATTTTGGCGGATGCGCCCTGTTCCGGGGAAGGGATGTTCCGCCGTCAGGCGGAGGCGAGGGACGAGTGGAGCGAAAACGTGCCGCGCGGATGCGCCGAGCGGCAGATGGACATCCTGCGCCATGCGGCGAAGATGCTCGCCCCCGGCGGGGTCATGGTCTATTCGACCTGCACGTTCAACGACACGGAAAACGAGGGCGTGCTCGCCCGCTTCCTCGCCGAGCACGGCGAGTTTGAGCTTCGGCCGTTCGCCTTGCCGGGCCTGCCGCCCGCGCCGGAGGGTTATGTTCACCTCTATCCGCACGTCGTTCGCGGAGAGGGGCACTTTGTCTCCCTGCTTGCAAAGCGCGCATCCGCGCAGGCGGCGGGAGAGCTTACCCGGACGGCGGCTTCCGCCAAAGGCGCGGGACGCCCGGCGAGGGCGGCCAAAGGCAAGGAGACGCCGGCTCCCGCGCTGCCCGAGGGCGTTCTGGCGCCGGGCGTGTCCTTTAAGCGGCCATATCCTTCCGGAGACAAGCTCTGGGCGCTGCCGGAGGGCATCGACATGGACGCGCTGAGCGGCGTTCGCGTGCTGCGCTCGGGGCTGCTGCTCGCCCACGCGGAGGGCAGGCGCATGGAGCCGGATCACGCGCTGGCGATGGCGCTTCGCCCGGAGCAGGCCGCTCGCTGCGCCGCGCTCACGCGCGAGCAGGCGCTCGCCTATCAGGCGGGCGAGGCGCTCGATCTAGGCGATAGGCCCAATGGCTATACGCTGCTGACCTATGAGGGTGTGTCGCTTGGCTTTGGCAAGCAGGCGGGCGGCATCATGAAAAACCACTATCCCAAGGGGCTCAGACGGAGATCATAACGCATGTTTTAAACAGGGGTCTTCCGTTTTGCATGGACTTCGTGTATAATGGAGTCGACTCGCATTCCGTATTCATGCGGCTGCCTGAGGGCGATTCTTCGCTCCGGCGCGGCGCAGTTTTTCGCCGTGCGGGCGGTGCATGCTGAGCGCGGATGAGCCGGATCAGGATGAGGATAAGGATGAGAGTGAAGAGGGAGGTGTCTGCGGGTGAAACGCGCCGTTACGCTGTTTTTTGTCGCCGTGGTCGGGATCATCGTCTTCACGGGCGGGCTGTGCATCGCGCTGGGGATCCGCGAGCGCGAGAGCCGTGAGCAAGCGCCCGCCGAGGCCGGCTTCGTGATTCCGATTTTCGATATCGAGGAGGGGAGCGCGATCTGACGCGCGACGACGATGTTCTATTCCAACCCCCACGGCCTGTTTTCCATGCCCACGCTCGATACGCCAAGGCTCATCCTTCGCCGGATCGCCATGCGAGACGCGAAGGATATTTTTGCCTATAGCCGGGATGAGGAGGTCGCCCGCCATGTGCTCTGGTCGGCGCAGCGGGACATCGGCGAGGCGCGGGACTATGCCAAGTTCATGATGCGGCGCTATCGCAACGACGAGCCCTCCAGCTGGGGCATCGTGGAGAAGGCCTCGGGCCGCCTTGTCGGCACCATCGGCTATATGGATTACAGCGAGGAGAACGGCAGCGTCGAGGTCGGCTATTCGCTGGCGCGCTGGCTGTGGAACGGCGGCTATATGACCGAGGCGCTTGCCCGCGTGATCGCCTATACGTTTGACGAGATGGATATCAACCGCATCGAGGCGCAGCACGAATTGACCAACCCCGCCTCGGGCCGGGTGATGGAAAAATGCGGCATGAAGCGCGAGGGCGTGCTGCGCCAGCGGCTGTACAACAAGGGAAAGTATGTGGACGTCGCGCTCTATGCCATTTTGCGCAGCGATCCCAGAGCGGAGGTGGGGAAGGCCCGATGATCAAACTGATCGCCTGTGACATGGATGGGACGCTGCTGGACAGCCAAAAGCGGCTGCCGGCCGGCCTTTTGCCCGCATTGGAACGCCTGCGGGAGCGGGGCACGCTCTTCGCCGTTGCCAGCGGACGCCAGTATGCCGCGCTGCGGCGCGACTTGGAGGCGCTTGTTCCCCATATCCTGTTTATCTGCGAAAACGGCGCGCTGGTCATGCAGGACGACCGGCAGCTCCACATTGACCCCATCGACGCGGGGGATCTGCCGGACATCGTGCGCGCCGGGCGCGGACTGCGCGGGGTCTATCCCGTCGTCTGCCGGGCGGGAGAAGGGCTGATCGAGGAGACGGCGGCTCCGGGCTTTCTCGCGGAGACGCTGCGCTACTATCCCAGCCAGCGCGTCGTCCATGACCTGATGACCTGCACGGACAGCGAGGACGTCTGCAAGGTCGCCTTTTATGACGAAGGGGATGCGCAGACGCACGAGCTGCCCAGCCTCAAGGAGCGGCTGGGCGACCGCCTGAGCGTCATCCTCTCCGGCGAGCATTGGGTCGACGTCATGCGCCCCGGCGTGAACAAGGGGGCGGCGATGCGCGCGCTCCAGCGGCGCTTGGGCATACGGCCCGAGGAATGCATGGCCTTCGGCGATTATCTGAATGACTGCGAGCTGCTTGAAAGCGTGGGCGAGAGCTACGCGATGGCCAATGCGCATGAGACGCTCAAGGCGGCGGCGAAGCACATCGCGCCCAGCAACGATGAAAACGGCGTGATGCGGGTGCTCCAAGAGCGGTTTGGCCTTTGAACCCGAGCAGGAGAGGAGCGGAGGCATACGAAAGAGTTTGATCTTTCCAAAGATGACCTGAAGAAGGGGGAATGGGGCATGAACCCCGTCAACCGGTTGCCTTTGAGCGTGGTCGCCGCATCGGGCGTTGCCGCATGTGTCTGCGCCGCATGGATGGGCGCCTATTTCGGCACGCTGTTTTCGGGAACCGCGGCGCTCATCGCCTGCTGGCTGCTCTTTCTCGCCGCGCTGGCGGTGCGTCCGTCGCGCCGCGAATGCGCTGCCGGCGCCGCTTTGGGCGCGCTGTTTGCCGCCTTTCGGGTTGCTGGGTATTCCTATGACACCATCAATTCCTATCGCATGATCCTCAAGAACGGCCGCACGCTTGTGACCGCGGCGCTGGCGGGAGCCGCTCTGGCCTTGGCCGCCGCGGCGGCCGTCGTGCTGCTGCTGGCGCTGTTTCGGCGCGTATTGGCGCACGCGGCACGCGGGGAAGAGGGGAACCCGCGCGAGCGCAGGCGGCTGTTTGCGCTGTGCGGCGTCTTGATTTTCGCCGGATCGCTCCCCTATCTGCTGCTTTACGCGCCCGGCACCAATATCTATGACACGCACGATCAGATCCTGCAGTTCTTCGGCTACAACAGCTACATCGGGGACGGGAGCGCGCTGTCGGACCATCATCCCGTGTTTTTGACGGTGATCTACGGCGGGTTTATGAAGCTGGGGCTCCTTTTGGGGGATGCCAACATCGGCCAGCTGACGTACAGCCTGGCGAGCATGGCCGCCATCGCCATATGCTACGCCGCGGCGCTGTGCGCGCTCTATGACGCCGGGCTTTCCGGTCGGGCGACGCTGACGCTGGGCGCGGGCATCGCGCTGTATCCCGTGTTGGCGCTGTACGCGTTCAACATGTGCAAGGATGTGAGCGTGGAGCCCTGCGTGCTGCTGTTTGTCGCGCAGATGATCCGGCTGGAGAGGAGCAAAGGGGAGATTGTGCGGTCTAAGCGATATGCGCTTGGCCTGTTTGTCAACATGCTCCTGCTGATGCTCATGCGCAAGAGCGCCGCGTATGCGCTGGCGTTTGCCGCGCTGCTGATGATTGGGCGCTATCGGGCCGTGCGCCTTCGGCTTGCCGCGCTGCTGCTGGGGGCGCTTGCGCTCTTTGCTGCGGGGTATACGCATCTGCTGCTGCCCGCCCTTGGCGTCATGCCCGGAGAGGTGAGGGAGACGCTCTCCATCCCCTTTCAGCAGACGACGCGCTATCTTCTCACGCATGGCGACGACGTGACGGAGGAGGAGGCCGAGGCGATTGCCGGCGTGCTCGATGTGGAGTACGCCAAGGCGCATTACGACCCGCGCCTCAGCGACCCGGTCAAGGATACGTCCAATCCGGATATGGATGCGGAGGATCTCGGCGCCTATTTCTCCGCGTGGCTGAGCATGGGGCTGCGCCACCCCGGCGTGTATTTGGATGCGTGGCTCAACATGATCTACGGCTACTTTTACCCGTCGGACAGCAACACGATCGTCTGCCTGATGCTGACTTCGCCGGATCAGGGCGGCATAAACCTGAAGCACAGCCCCGCCTTCGCGGACGCCCGTCTGGCGCTGCACAATTTGATCTATTATACGCTGCGCCGGCTGCCGGGCGTGAGCCTTCTGTTTTATGTGGACACGGTGACATGGGCGTTTTTGTTCCTGCTGGCGGTGATGATCGTCCGCGGGGGCATGGGCGCGGTTGTGCCGTTTGCGTTTTTTGTGGGCACGCTGGCCATCAGCCTCTTTTCGCCCAAGAGCGGCGAGATTCGATATCTGATGCCCATCCTTTACGCGCTGCCGCTCATGCTGGGCGCGGCGCTGCTTCCCGATCGACATGAGCGGATAGGAGGAAAGGAATGAACACACGAAATCGAAGAAGGGCGCTGTCCGCTCTGTTTTCGCTTGCGATGGCGACGGCGTTTGCGCTGGTGTTTTTCACCTTCAATACGCCTGTGCAGCCGACCATCGGCAGCGACAACGCCATGTATCTGACGATGGGCACGGCGGTTGCGCGGGGCTACCGGCCTTACGCCGACGTGTTTGACCACAAGGGGCCGCTGCTCTTTGCCATGCAGGCGATTCCCCAGTGGATCGCGGGAGGGTATTCGACGCTCGCCGTGTTTGTGATGGAGGTGCTCTTCCTCTTTGCCTGCCTGTGCGTCGCGGGGAAAATCGCCCGGCGCTTGGGCGCGCCTGCGCTGCTTGTGCAGCTGGCGTATCTGGCGCTCACCTGCCCGCTGGCCGACGGGGGCAACCTGACGGAGGAATACACCGGGCTGTTCACGCTGCTGGGCCTTTTGCTGGCGCTTTCCGCCTTTGGCGGCGAAGCGCGGCTCACGGGCAAGGGGCTGACGCTGCACGCGGCGGGGATGGGCGCGGTGACGGCGCTCGCCTTCATGCTGCGCGCGAACAATGCGCTGCCGCTGTGCGCCTTCACGCTGGGGCTGGCCGTTTACCTGGCGGGCAAGCGCGCGTTTGCCGATCTCGGGCGCTGCGCGGGCGGCTTTGCGCTGGGGCTGCTGCTTGCGTCGCTGCCGCTCGTCCTGTGGCTGGCGGCGCAGGGCGTGCTGGGAGACGCCTTTTACGGCGCGATCCTGCACAATTTCATGTATGCCGAAACCGGGACGGAGAGCCGTGTGGACATGCTGCTGCACAGCTCATACGGGCATACCGCGCTCATGCTGGCGGCGCTCAGCTGCCTCGGCGCGCTTGCCCTGCGCCGCCGCTCGCCGGCCCTCGCGCTGGCGATGGTCGCCGGGGCTGCAGGGGCAGGCTTTGCGGGCTTTATTTCCCATAAGTTTTATATCCACTATCTGATGCTGGGCACGCCGCTCGCCGCGATGGGCGTCGCCGCGCTGCTGGGCGCGGCCGCGCGCGACGGCAAGCGCGCGTATCGGGCGGGGGCGGCGATTTGTCTGCTCCTCTGCGTGGGGGTCACGTATGCGGGCGGGGCGCAGGTCATCGCGCATCGGAACGACGGATATGGGGACTATGAGACCTTCTCGGCGGACGCGCAGGCGCTGTATGCGCTGGTTCCCGAGGAGGATCGCGACCGTTTCATGGCCTATCGCGTGGAGCCGAGGTGGTATGTGGCCACGGGCGCGCTGCCCTGCATGCGCTTTTACTTCCTTCAGGAGATCTTGGCGCAGGCCGATCCCGCCGTGATGGACGAGATCGTCGAAACCTTTGAGACCGAGCCCCCGCGCTGGCTGGTCATCTATTATAACCGCGAGTTCAGCCCGCCGTATGACCCGCGCGTCGCGGAGATCTTTGAGGCCGACTATGAGTTTGTCGCCGCCCGGGGGACGTATCAGCTCAAAAGGCTGAGGGAGATGCTATGAGCGAGAAGAAGGGGCTTAAAACGGAATTGCTCAGGAGCGGCATGGGCTGCTTTGCTTTCGGCTGCGGTGTTTCGGCGCTGAATATGCTGCTTTTGCCGTTTGCCCGGGCATGCTACGGTCAGGAGGCGCTGCCCATTTGGGGCTGGTGTGCGCTGGCGTTGGCGCTGTTCCTGTTTGCCGGATTTGGGCTGGCGCATGCGCGGGAGGAGAGCGTCCGCCGCGCGCTGCGCGTGGTGAGGCCGGCGTTTCTCCTCGCCCTGCTGATCATCCAGATCGCATTGGGATATTGGATGGCCTACACGTCGATCGGGGACAGCTATATGCTGCTGCGGGGCGCGCAGCTGTATGCCAAAGAGGGATGCTTTGACGCGGAGCCGGGCTTCGGGCTCTACTTCGCGCGGTTTTCCAATCAGTGGGGTTTCCTGCTCATGCTCATCCAGCTGTTTCGGCTGCTGGAGCCCTTAGGGTCGGAGGGAAGCCTCTTCGCGCTGAACGTCATCCAAGCGCTGTTGTACACGGCGGCCATGCGTGCGGCGCTGTCGCTTGCGCGGCGGGTCGGCAGGGCGCGCGGCGAAATGCTGATGCTGTTTATGCTCGCAGTGTGCTTCCCGCTGTATCTGGCGGCGGCCGTGCTCTATACGGATACGTTCTCTTTGCCCTTTGTCGTGCTGACGCTGTTTTTTGCCCAGCGGGTCATGGACGCGAAAACGCCGCGCGCGCAGCTTGCCTATGCGCTTTTGTGCGCGCTGGCGGCGATGATTGGCGGGCAGATCAAAATGACGGTGGCCATCGCGCTGATGGCGGCGTGCATCTGCTGGCTGCTGACCTTGCCGCTTGCGCGCGCCGCGCTGCTGTCGCTGCTGTGCGCCGCAGTGATGGCGGGGGGAACATCGCTTTTGCATCGCATCGTGCTCACGGACGTCGTCGACGAGGAGGTCTACGCGCAGCAGCGGATGCCCGCCATACACTGGGTGATGATGTCTATCCCGACGAGCGAAAATCCTTACGGCTCTTACTCCGGCGGCGACTACGGGCGCACATGGAGGATGATGGATGAAGGCGCGTCGCGCGAGGAAATCATGGATTCCATCTTCGAGCGAATGAAGGACCGCATTTACACGCTGCGCTATCCGAACCGGCTGGTTCTCGCGGCGCTGCGCAAGAACGCTTCGTTCGTGGGCGACGGCACGTTCGGCATGACGGAGATGCTGGACGACTACCCGGTTCGCGAAAACGTGGTTTCCTCCTACGTGCTGGAGGGGAGGCCGCACTATCGGGCATACAGCGCGCTGTGTACGGGCATATGGGGAGCGCACCTGCTGCTTTCCTGCGTAGGGTGCATGCTGGCGATTCGCCGGTATGACCTGCGAACGGCGCTGCTTTGCGTCGCGCTGTTCGGGCTCATGCTCTTTTTGATGATCTGGGAGACGCGCTCGCGGTATTTCTTTGGGTTTATGCCCGTGATGCTCCTGCTCTCCTGCGCCGGCGTCATGGGGCTGACGGAACCCGCGGTCAGGAAAAGTTTACGTCAAGAAGGGCTCTCGGCCGTCGAGGCGACGACGGGAGACGGGCTGAAAGAAAAAGAAGATGAAAAAGACGGAAAGGAGAAAGGGCATCGTGCGTGACTGTGCCGGGGAAAAGGGCCGCAAGGGGATTTGCTTGATCCTGCTGCTCGTCGGCATGGGGATGATGATCCCATGCTATCTGTTCACGGCGGCGAACGTGACGCTTTCGCCGTGGCCCCTTTACGAGAGAAACCGGCTGCTTCTCTGCCTGCTTACGGCCCTCTTTCTGCCGCTGCTGCTGTTTGCCATGCGGGCGGCGGACAGGGGGGAAGCGTTTTTTGCGCGCCACGAGCGCGGTATCCTGCTGGGTGTGGCGGCGTTTTACTTCATCGTCCAGCTGCTGATGGCGCAGGCGCTGCGCTTTGAGCCCAAAACCGACGCGGAGCAGTGCTTTACTGCTGCGCAGCGGCTGGTTGACACGGGCACGTTTGGGGACAGCGAGCGCTCGGTGACCTACTTTACGCGCTATCCGCATAACTTGGGGCTCGTCTACGCGCTGGCGGCGATCTTCCGCTTCTTCGGCTTTTTTGGGCTGACGGACAGGTTTATGCAGGCGGCGTTTGCCTGCGGGCTGCTCTTTACGCTGGGGCTGCTCAGCGCGGCGCGCGTGTGCAGGCGGCTGGGAGGCGTGCGGGCGCAGACGCGGTTTCTTTTGCTCTGCCTGACCTGTCTGCCGCTGCTCTACTGCACGTCGGAGCTGTACACGGATGCCTTCTCGCTCGCGTTTCCGCCGGTGATCGTGCTGTGCATGTTCCGCGTGCGGGAGGCGCAGACGGTGAAGGGACGCGTGCTTTGGGCCGCGCTGTTTGCGGCGTCCTCGTTTGTGGGCGCGCAGCTGCGCTTCCCCTCGATCATCGTGAGCGTCGCCTGCCTGCTTGCGCTGCTCTTCGGCCTGCGCATACGGCTGACGGCGCTGTGCGCCGCGGCGCTCGCCGCGGCGTTTGCCATAGGCGGCGCGGCGATGGACGCGCAGACGGCGCGCCACCTGCCTGCGGAGGAGATCGCCCAAAACGAGCTGCCCAAGCTGCATTACATCGCGATGGGCCTGCCCGTCCACGAGGACGAGGGGTATGGGCAATACGGCTATGGCGGGTGGCTGATCTTTTCCACCTCGTTTGAAGACCCGGATGAGCGCCGCGCGGCGCTGCTTTCCGAGGTGATCGACAGAATCTACTATCTGCGCTATCCCTCGCGCCTGCTCAACATGCTCTCGCGCAAGAACCTGTCGACCTTCGGCGACGGCACATTCGGGCTGAACGAGATCATCGAGTCCGACGCGCACGAGGCCGACAACGCCGTCAAGCAGCTGATCTTTGACGGCGGAGCGCTTCACGCGGCGTATACCCACGTGTGTACGGCGCTGTTTGTCTGCCAGATGCTGCTCGCTTGCCTCAGCTGCGTGCAGCGCATTCGAAGAAAAGAGACGCTTGCCTCGCCGCTGGCGATTGCGCTATTGGGGGCGTTTTTGTTCCTGTGCATCTGGGAGACGCGCTCGCGGTATTATTTCCAGTTTATGCTGGTGCTGCTGAGCATGGCGGCGCTCCTTGAAATGCCGAAAAAGAAGGCATGAAGTCAGTTCCACGCCTTTTCATACTCATTCGCAATTCAAATGCTTCATAGAGTGCAACAGATTCTTTGCTCTGACGAAGCCAAGTGAAGTGAGGCGTACCTCACGGTATGTTGAACGGAACGAGGCAAAGTCAGAGCGGAAAAGATGGCGCGCGGATGAAGCCATTTTAATCAGAATGCGTATCAATATGCAAATCTTCGATTTTGACAAACCCGCGCCTGTATTCGCCGTTTCCAATTGTCTCAACATACAGCGTATCCTCATTCGGCGTGGCATAGCCGAACCAAGCAAAGAGCTGAACGCCTGCCGGAACCCTGCACAGCTCTCCTGTATAACCGATGGGGTCTGAAAAGAGCGCCGTTTCCTGAGCGGTCTCCACCCTGTCGTATTCCGATTCGCTCGCGTTAAACACCCGCGCATACGCCGCCGCGCGAGAAAAGCCGCCGTCCTCCTTCGTCTCAACCCATCCCGTGCGGTATTCGCCGTCTGTATTTTGCCACAGCACCATAACCCAGTCGCCTTCGTCATAGCGCCCCAGCAGCATCACCCATCCGTCAAGCGGCACATCCTCAGCCATCCGCCGTTCTCCGGGCATTTCATAAACCGGCAGACGCTTGGCTTCCCCCAGCGCAATGAACATTGGAAACGCCTGACCAATGCCCACAATCTGCGGCATTCCTTCAAACTGTTTTTCCAGCTCCGTCCATATGCCCTTCATCTCGTCGGGGTCGAAGGTTGACGCCGTTCGATTGGCTTCGTGCAGCGAAATCGCCGCGCTGTATGACAGATCGCCGCTGCAGAACAGCAGACAATCCTCAAGCATCCAAACCCCGAGATCCTCCCGATCATTCTGATAGACGACAAGCCGCCACGTTCCGTCCTCGCCCTGCTCGATATGAAAGGAAAACTCCGCGTAATCGAGTTTCTCGTTCCAACTCCCGTAAACGCTGCAGGAAGCCCCGGCTTCTCGCTCAAACCATTCTGTTTCCCATACGCCGGTTTCGCTGTATGCGTTGAGCGTTAGCGACGCAAATTCCTCATCCGGCAAAATGGCGTCGTTTTCCCAAACGGTTTTCCATTCGCCGCCCTCCTTCTCCTCATAATGCAGGATGTTTTTTTCTTCTTCGCGCACAACCGCAAAGCGTGCGTTTTCTGTCAGCTCCGATAGATCGAGCGTTTCCGCCGACGCGCATGCCGCTGCCCAAATCAGCGCCATTGCGCAAAGCGCAAGATATCCCGGCTTCATGAAGATTCACCCTTTCTTTTTCCACATTCGAGCAATCCATAAGGGTTGGATTGCAACTATGAATGAGCAAATTTGAAAAATTGAACAAAAAATAGAGACATCCCAACGTGGTGAATGATACAATGAAATTACCAAAAAACCATCCGACCACCGCCACGAAAGGAGATGTCTCATGCCGACAGTGTAAAGCAGTCGGAAGAGATTTGCAAGACCCTAAACGCATTACAACTCAGAAAAATTTTATCCGATGTCTATCTGGAACATATGAAAACCATTGTCCATTCTGTCTTTATGCTTGGGTATAAGGGCAAAGTGAATGGCTGTGATGATGCTGTCGTGCTGCTGAGCTATCCAAAGAATGCCTTTGGGGAGGCCAAAGCGCTCCGTGTATTTATTTCTACCCGGACAGAACTCTCTGCACAGGAAATTCTTTCGCTCTATGCGAACCGATGGAGCATTGAGGTGTTCTTCAGAAGCTGCAAGCAGAAGCTTGCCTTTGATAAGTGTCAGCTTCGCAAAGAGAAAGGCATTACGAGAATGTGGCTCATTCTGTCGTTTGTTCACTTCCTATGCTGCACCGTCGCTGGGCACATTGGGGCCTTTGATAAAGGGTATCATTACTTCAGAAATTGTGTTCTACAGATAGCTTTTGCTCAAAATGACTTTTCACTGTAACTGGGTTATTTTGTGCATTTTTCGGGATTTGCTCATTTATAGATTGTAATTCAGTTGTATCAAAAGGAGCATAGTGAGGGAATCTGTATGGAGATTAGTTATAAACGCCTCTGGAAAATGCTGATTGATAAAGATCTGAAAAAGAAAGATCTTTCGACAGTTGCCGGGATCAGCCAATCATCTGTCGCAAAAATGAGTCGTGGTGAACCGGTAAACATGGAGATTATTCTAAGGATCTGCACAGCGCTTAATTGTGACATTGGTGATATCTGTGAGGCTGTATCGGCTAAGCCTGTTGACTAAAAGATAAGCACTGGAGGATCCAGCAATGGCAGAATTTGCTCCCGGCATGCGTGTGCTCATCCGTGATGAAGAATGGATGATCCGCAAGTGCGATCCAAATAGCTACAATACTTATACACTGCAATGTGTCGGTATATCTCCCTTGGTGCGGGATAAAACTGCTTATTTTCTGAGCGATTTGGAAAAGATCGCAGTGATTGATCCTGCAAAAACCACATTGGTTCCAGACGGCTCTACCCGTTTTATCCGTTCTCGTCTGTTTCTGGAGAGCTTGTGGCGGCAGAAGATACCGACAGACGAAAAGCTGCACATCGGGCATCATGCGGTCATGGATGTAATGCTCTATCAGCTGGAGCCTGCTGCAATGAGTCTCTCCCGTCCTCGTCAGCGTATCCTGATGGCGGATGGTGTTGGCCTTGGCAAAACTCTGGAGGCTGGCATCCTGATCAGCGAGTTGATCGTACGCGGAAAGGGACGTCGTATTCTGGTGGTGACTGTCAAGAGCATGATGGCGCAATTCCAGAAGGAAATGTGGGAGCGCTTTTCCATTCCGTTGATCAGCCTGGATTCCGCGAAGATTCAGCGCATTCGCCGGGATCTGCCGAGCAACCACAATCCGTTCCACTACTATGACAAGACCATTGTATCCATCGATACAATCAAGCGGGACAACGAATATCGTGTGCATCTGGAAAATGCCCGGTGGGATATCATTGTCATCGATGAGGCACATAATGTTGCCAAGCGCGGTAAAAGCAGTTCAAAGCGCGCTCATCTTGCGGATCTGCTCTCTGGCCGGAGTGACACGCTGATTATGCTGTCCGCTACCCCTCACGACGGTAATGCCCGTTCCTTTGCTTCCCTTATAAACATGCTGGACCCAACCGCCATCCCCGACCCGGACAACTATACCCAGCAGGATATCAAGGACAACGGCGACGACATTAAAGGCCTGTTTGTCCGTCGTTTCAAGAAAGATATTCAGGATCAGGCAAAGGGCGGCTTTAAGGAACGACATATCGGCGAAGTGCCCTGCACGGCTACAGCAAAGGAGGAAGCTGCGCTCGACGCATTCTTGACCTATGAATCCATGCTGCCGAAAACAGAGAACGGCAGACTTCGCGATTTGACCTTCAAAAAGGCGATGTTCTCCAGTCCTGCCGCCTGTCTGAAATCTGTACAGGTGCGTATGAGCCGCCTTGAAAAGGAAGCCTCTGAAGACGCGATGAAAGAGCGCCGTGCTCTTTCTGTGCTGGAGCAGGCGCTTAAGGCAATCGAGCCGCAGGACTTCTCCAGATACCAAGAGCTGTTGAAGCTGCTGCGTGATCCTGCTTATGCGTGGAATGATCGAGCTGAAGATGACAGGCTGGTCATCTTTACTGAGCGCATCGAAACCATGCGCTGGCTGGCTGAGCATCTTCAGCAGGACCTCCGTCTTCCTGCCAACGCCATTGAGACACTGCACGGCGGCATGAGCGATATTGAGCAGCAGAAGATCGTCGAGGAATTTGGACGGGACGAAGCGCCTGTCCGCATCCTTGTCGCAAGCGATGTTGCCTCTGAAGGCATTAACCTGCACTACCTCAGCCATCGGATGATCCACTTTGACATTCCGTGGTCGTTGATGGTTTTTCAGCAGCGGAATGGCCGCGTGGATCGGTATGGCCAAAAGGTGTCGCCAGATATCCGCTATATGGTTACCCGCTCCACAAATGAGGATATCCGGGGGGATATGCGTATTCTCCAGGTGTTAATCCGCAAAGAGGCGGAGGCCAACAAGAACATCGGCGATGTTGGCGCACTGATGAATCTGTATGATCAGGATGCGGAAGAGCAGCTGACCTACCATGCCATGAAAGAAAGCAACGCCGAAGCATTCGAAGAAAGACTAACCCTGTCGGAGGATGCATCCCTCGAAGATCTGTTTGCTGATCTGTGGGGCGAGGACTCCTCCGCATCGTCAGCGCCTGCTCAGGCAAAAGCCGCTATGCCGGAGACCGCAGAAGACCGCACCCTGATGTCCGACAAGGACTTTCTGGAGGGGACTGTCCGCCTACTGGCAGAAACGCATCCTTACAAGGTTCTGCCGCTGCATGACGCGGACGGGCTGGAGATTCGCTGGACGCCGGATATGCAGCGCAGGTTCCGCAATGTGCTTCCTCCGGAAGCGACACCGGCGATCGATGAATGGCTGATGGTCTCCTCTGACAAGGACTTCGTAGCCAGGCAAAATCGACGCAGCCTGCAAAACGCGCTGGAAGAGGACAGTTGGCCCAGGGTACACTACCTGTGGCGTCAGCATCCTATCATGCAGTGGGCCGGCGACAAGGCCAGCCAGTTCTTTGGGCGGCAGGAAGCGCCGCTGGTAGGCGTCCCCACTTTTGAAAAGGGCGAGGTCATCTTCTGCATGGCTGGCAGTATTCCCAACAGACGATCTGCACCACTGGTGGATGAATGGTTCGGACTCCGCTTTGTGAACGGACGCTTTGACCGGCAGCTCAGCATGAAAGAGCTCCTTGCCAAAACGCAGTTTGATCGCAGCGACCGGCCCAATGCAGGAACGCTCACGGAGGAAGACGCCAAGTCTGTCTCTGCACTGCGCGCACAGGCTGTCGCCCAGGCAAAGCGCGTGATGGCGGAGGCTGCACAGGCCTACAAGCATGGGCCATATGAAAAGATCTATCCGGAGCTGGAAAAACTGGAGAAGCTGAAGCAGAGGCATGAAGCTCACCTTGAGGCAAAGTACGAGCAGCTTACCTTCTTCGGAAAGCAAAAGCAGAGGGACGCTGAACAGCGCCACATTGATCAGATATTCGATACTTTCTTTGAATGGGTTCGAGAAAGCATGGACATTGAAGCTGACCATCCCTACATCCGCATCGCAGCCGCTTTCATGGGGGTGAACGTATGAGCATGGATCTGACCGGCATTATGAACCGGAACGAATACTATACCAACCACTATTTCGCCTCCATTTTCGAGGAAAATGCAGCGGATACGATCCGCGCATGGCGTGAGGCTGCTCATGGCACTGAGCTTCGGACGCCCTGGGCTTTGCTGCGCGATTCGGGCAAGCGTTATTTTCTGACAAGAGGCAGGCAGGAGCGTCGGCGCGGCGAGATAGCTTATGCCGAGGCTGTCACCGAGATTGCACGGGATCTGATGACCTCGCTGGGCTATGACGTACTTTCTGCGAAACCGGAGCTGGAAGAAATCCCGAATGTCGGCAAGGTTCCTGTGGCGCTGGAGATCAGCAAGGAGAACGGTGCTCCCCTGCTCTGGACGATCCTGACATCGTCTGCGGACAGCGCCGATCAGGTCATCTCCAATGACGATGAAACCGATGTCTCCGACATCCTGAGCTATGTGCCCATGACTGCCGATTTGCGGCCCGACTGCGTGACATCTTTCACCGGGGAGCAGCTTCTCCGTCAGCCGATGGAGGAGCTGCTGGGGCGTCTATTGTACGATCTGGATGAAAGCCCCCGCTGGATTGTGCTCATCAGCGGAAACCAGATTGCCCTGATCGACCGGAACAAGTGGAATGAGAAGCGTTTCCTTGTTTTTGATCTGGATATGATCTTTGGCCGCAATGAGGAAAGCACCCTGCAGGCCATGACTGTTCTGCTGCATCGGGACTCCCTTTGCCCGAAGGATGGCGGGAGTCTTCTGGACGTACTGGACGACAACAGTCACAAGCATGCTACCGAAGTATCCGGCAATCTGAAATTCGCCCTGCGGCAGTGTATCGAGATCCTCGGCAACGAGGTTGTCCATGATATGAAGGAGCGGCAGCATGTAGCCGTTTTTGGTCGTGCGCTGGCGGAAGATCTGACCCTGCAGTGCCTGCGGTATATGTACCGCATCCTTTTCATGCTTTTCATCGAAGCCAAGCCGGAGCTGGGCTACGCGCCGATGAAAGCGCAAACCTATGAATCTGGTTATTCCTTCGAGAGCCTGCGGGAGATTTGTGAACAGGCACAGGGCGATGGCGAGATCAACGAGGATGGCAACTTCCTGAAGGAAAGCCTCGACAAGCTGTTCGGCCTGGTCTATACCGGCTTCCCGACCAAAGTGGAGGCCCCTGCGGACAGCGAATCCCTGCAAGGTGTGTTTGCCGTTGAGCCGCTCAAGGCTCATATCTTCGACCCGGAGCGCACCGCCTTGATTGAAAAGGCCCATTTGCGAAACGGAAAGCTGCAGCAGATTATCAATCTGATGAGCCTCTCCAGGGGCGGAAAGGGACAGCGTCGGGGCCGCATCAGCTACAGCAATCTGGGCGTCAACCAGCTTGGCGCGGTGTATGAGGCGCTGCTCTCCTATCGCGGCTTCTTTGCGGAGGAGGATCTGTACGAGGTCAAGCGGGCCGGGGACAAGGTGAACGATCTGGACGTCGGCTACTTCATCCCCCTGCGCGAGCTGGATCAGTATACCGAGGACGAGCGCGTTCGTAACGAGGATGGCACCCTGCGTGTCCACCCCAAGGGCAAATTCATATACCGTCTGGCAGGCCGTGAGCGGGAGAAGTCCGCCTCCTACTACACCCCGGAGGTGCTGACACGCTGTCTGGTGAAATATGCTCTGAAGGAACTGCTGGAGGGCAAGAGCGCCGATGACATTCTGGCGCTGACCATCTGCGAGCCCGCAATGGGCAGCGCGGCCTTCCTGAATGAGGCAGTCAGCCAGTTGGCTGAAGCCTATCTGGAGCGCAAACAGAAGGAAACCGGTGTCAGCATTCCCCACGACCAGCGGCAGCAGGAGCTGCAGAAGGTCAAGATGCTGATTGCCGACCGCAACGTATACGGCATCGACCTGAATCCCACCGCTGTGGAGCTGGCAGAGGTTTCCCTGTGGCTGAACACCATCTATCAGGGCGGCTATGTGCCCTGGTTCCGCACGCAGATTGTGAACGGCAATAGTCTGATCGGCGCGCGGCGGCAGTGCTATACGCTTTCTCAGGCGCAGGCAGAAGGGGCGGGCGCCTGGTACAACAGTGCCCCGGAGCGGGTTGCTCCCGGCACGAACCGCAGCCTCCGCCGCCAGCAGGTATATCATTTCCTGCTGGGCGATCCCAGCATGTGTGCCTACACCGACAAGGTGATCAAAGGTCTGGAGCCGGAGAAGATTGCCGCCATCAAGAAATGGAACAAGGCGTTCACCCGCCCGCTGAATGACAGCGAGGCGGACGATGTGCTGCGCCTGTGCAACCAGATTGACGCCCTGTGGGACGCACACACCCAGCTTCGCGCCGAGATCAAGGACAAGACCACCGATCCCCTGTCCGTCTGGGGACAGCCGCAGGACGAGAAGCACCGGCCCACCACCATCCGGGACAAGGACCGCATCTATGAAAGCCTGTATCTGAGCAAAGGCGGCAGCAACGCCAGCCCCTACGCCCGGCTGAAGGCGGTCATGGACTACTGGTGCGCCCTGTGGTTCTGGCCCATCGACAAGGCGGATGAATTGCCCAGCCGCATGGAGTTCCTGTGGGATGTGAACATGCTGCTGGGCGTGGATGTCGTGGACACCAGCGGCCGCAAGGGCCAGCTCTCCATGTTTGACGACCTCGAACTCGACCCCTATGCACGGGAGCTTTCTGACCGCTACGGCAAGTATGGCGCGGTGAATCTGGATCAATTGCGCGGTGCTGGAAAAACGCCTGAACCCGGTACAATGGAAAGCCGCTTGCGCATTGCCGACGAGGTGGCACAGCAGCAGCACTTCTTCCATTGGGAGCTGGAGTTTGCGGATGTGTTTGCGGAGCGGGGCGGGTTTGATTTGATTGTGGGGAATCCGCCGTGGATTAAGATCAAATGGGAAGAGACATATATCCTTTCAGAAAATAAACCTGTTTTGGCTATACATAGTCTTAATGCTAAGCAAGTTGCGGATATTCGTGACACCATACTGTTGGACTATTCCCTTTGTATGCAGTATATAAATGAATGCACAACCTTTTTGGGTATGCAAAACTATATATCTGCACGTTCAAACTACCTTTTGTTACAGGGACAACAGACTAATCTATTCAAATGCTTTCTGCCACAAGCATGGACGTTTGGATCCATGACCGGTGTTGCTGCATTTGTGCATCCTGAAGGTGTCTTTGACGACCCGAATGGTGCTGCTTTGCGGATGGAACTGTATCCAAGATTGCGAAAACACTTTCAGTTTAGAAATGAAATGCGACTCTTTCCAGAAGTCCATCATAGTAGAATATATAGCCTAAATATATACTGCAATGAAACAACTAATTCCTTCGAATCAATAAGTAATCTTTTTTCACCCGAGTCAATTGACGAATGCTACGATGAGAGTGTGAGTTGCGATACAGCACTGCTTGGATTGAAGAATGAAAATGGAGAATGGAATACAAGGTGTTCCCCGAAACGTGTTATTCATGTTGGCTCAAGAGAGCTTAAAGCATTTGCAACTATGTACGATGGAGACTCTGCATCGTGGCGTTCTGCAAGATTGCCCGTTCTTCACATTCAAGATTTCATGGATGTTGTTGTATTGTTTGCTAATCAACAAAGAAAGGTGGTAAATCTACAGGGACGAGTATTTGGATCACGCATGTGGGATGAAACAAATGCCCAAAAAGATGGAACGATTAAGCGTTCAACAGGATTCCCTGCTGATTCGAATGGCATGATCGTTTCAGGACCACATTTAGGATTGGCTAATCCGCTCTTTAAGACGCCTAGAAAAACCTGTAAATTGAATAGCGACTATGATAATATTGACCTTCAGCTTATTGGGGATCATTATGTCCAGCGGTCGAACTACACACCTGCGTGTTCTGCAGAAGTGTATGAAAGGAAGATTCCTAAAACGCCTTGGGGGGCTAATACTACAGTTGAATACCGACTTGCTACAAGAGCAATGGTTGATCCTGTTGGACGCAGGTCGCTAATATCGGCAATTATTCCGCCTTATTATGGGCATATTAATTCGGTGTTTGCTATGAATTTTGCCGATTATAGCGAGTTGGCAGCTGTCGCTGCGATGTTTGTATCTCTTCCTGTAGATTTTATCGTCAAGTCAACTGGGAAAAGTGCATTTCTGATTGATGGTGCTGAGAAACTTCCTTTATTCTCTCGGAATGAATATTTGCCGGCGATTGCGAGGATTTGTGCTCTAAATTGCGTGACAAAGGACTATTCAGAACTTTGGAAATCTGTATTTAGCACTTCTTTTCTCCAACTAACGTGGTCAAAGACGGATAGTCGTTTGGATCCAGAATACTTTTGCAAACTCTCAGAGGTATGGTCATATGATACACCTCTAAGAAGCGATTATGCCCGCAGACAGGCGCTACTTGAGATTGATGTCATTACCGCACAGCTCTTAAAAATGACACTAGAACAGCTAATAGGTATCTATCGAGTGCAGTTTTCTATCCTTCAAAGTCAGGAAAACGAAACGTGGTATGATACTACAGGCAGGATTGTATTTACGACCGATAGAAGTATGGTTGGCGTGGGCTTTGACCGCAAAACGTGGGAAACCGAGGTCAAGGGCGCACCCGCTGGGAAGAAGTTCTACCGCACCATCACCGACGACACCCAGCCCGGCGGGCCTGTGCAGCGGACGATCGAGTATGTCGCGCCGTTTGACAGGTGCGACCGGGAAAAGGACTATGAGGCGGCGTGGGCCTATTTCAGCAAACAGCAGGGATAAGGGAGGACTGGCTGAAAGGCTATATCAGAAATGGAGATCAGAGAATTCCAATCCCGGTTGGAATAGAAAATGGTCCACCTACGGCTGAAACGAAATAGAAAGGAAACGCAGAGGATGAGAACCAATGATAGAACCATCACGGATTTGATGAAGGCAGTGCAGTCTGGTGCTGCGCAGCTCCCGGACTTTCAGCGCGGCTGGGTGTGGGATGACAGCCGTATCAAGGCGCTGATTGCCAGCATCATTCATAATTACCCGGTCGGCGCGGCGATGTTCCTGACCTACGGCAACCCAGAGATCCAGTTTCAATACAAGCCCATTGAGGGAGCGGCTGTTCCATCGGGCGTTGTTCCCAGCGAGCTGATCCTGGACGGACAGCAGCGGCTGACCTCTATCTTCAATGCACTTTACAGCGATAAGCCCGTGAATACCAAAACGGATAAGGGCAGGGAAATCGACCGCTATTACTATATTGATATTGAAAAGGCGCTCGATCCTTCAGCTGAGAATGATGAGGTTATCATATCTGTGCCGGATACGAGGATTGTCACTGGCGAATTTGGCCGGGACGTGCTTCTTGACCTCTCTACCCCGGAAAAAGAGTATCAGCAGAAGCGCATGCCGCTCAATCTGATTCTGGACAGCAGTAAATGGCAGCTCTGGCAAAGTGAGTACTGTGCGTATTACCAGTATGCTCCGGAAATCACCAAACAGTTCATGGACTTCACAACGCGCATTTTAATACCAGTTTCTCAGTATCAGATGCCCGTTATTGTGCTGGATAAGGATACACCCAAGGAAGCCGTATGCCAGGTATTTGAAAACGTCAACACCGGAGGTGTGGCGCTGACCGTGTTCGAATTGGTCACTGCTGTCTATGCCATGGACAGTTTCCCGCTCCGCGAGGACTGGTCTGCCCGGAAGGAAAAACACCTGAGCGGAGATGTGATTTCCGGTGTGACCGCTACGGATTTTCTGACCGCGCTTACTCTCCTATCCAGCTATAAAAGCGGTGGACCTGTTAAATGCAAGAAGAAGGATGTCCTGAATCTGCCGCTGACAGAGTACAAGAAATATGCTGACGTTTTGACCAGGGGATTTCAGGAAGCTGAAAAGCTTTTGCAGGAGGAGCGTATCTTCTCCAGCCGTGACCTGCCTTACAGCACCCAGCCGATTCCGCTGGCAGTGCTTTGCACACTTCTCATGGAGGATCATCGGATCAGGACCACGAACATCAAAAACAAGTTAAAGCAGTGGTACTGGTGCGGCGTTTTCGGTGAGCTGTACGGTTCGGCGAATGAAACACGTTATTCCTACGATGTGCCGGATGTGATGACCTGGATCGAAGCAGACGAGAAGCTGCCGCGTACTTGCGCGGAGGCTCATTTCAACCCGACACGCCTGCTGAGCATGCAATCTCGCCTTTCTGCAGCCTATAAAGGAATCATGGCGTTGATTCTGAAGAATCACGCACAGGATCTGATCAGCGGGAGAGAGATGGATTTTACCGTATACCAGGCTGAGAAGATTGACATCCATCACATCTTCCCGCAGGATTATTGCATGAAGTGCAATTACAGCAAGGCGAAATGGAATTCCATTGTAAACAAGACGCCCATATCTGCCGGAACAAATCGAGAGATCGGCGGCGTAGCGCCATCCAGGTATCTGGGACGGATAGAGAAGAAAGGCGCCGTCAATCCGGATACGTTGGATGTGTATCTTGTCTCTCATTGGATTGATCCCGAACTGTGCCGCGGCGACTGTTTTGATGAGTTCATCATTGACAGAACAAAGAAACTGCTGGACGCCATCTCGGCTGCAATGGGCAAGGCTGTCAATGGACGCGACAGCGAAGAAGTCATTCAGAGATTTGGAGCAAGCCTGAACTGAAATCTCGATGAAAGGAGTGCCGCCTATGATCCCTTCCGTTCTAGCCTCCCGGTTCCGGGATGGCCTGATTGAATACATGGATGCGTCGTATCCCATCACGACGCCGGTTTTCCGCGGGTGTATACGCCGCTTCATGGAAAGGGAAAACAACTTTTTTCATGAGCCATATATATCGGTCAAGCTGCCATTTCGCGTGGCTGAGCACGGAAACGAGCGGTTCAGGGCGCTGCATCCTTCTTACCCACCCTACGTGCATCAGAATCGGGCTTTTGACCGTCTTTGCGGCACGGACCCCGTCTCCACCCTGGTGGCGACGGGCACCGGTTCTGGTAAAACCGAGTGCTTCCTGTACCCGATTCTGGAATACTGCTATGCCCACAAGGGGGAGCCGGGCATCAAGGCCATTATCATCTATCCGATGAATGCTTTGGCCTCCGATCAGGCACTGCGTATCGCCCGGCTGATCTATGGCAGCGATGAGCTGCGCGGAAATATCACGGCAGGTATGTATGTGGGTGGATTTGGCGGCACCAAAGGTAAGACGATGCAGAAGGATGCCATCATTACCGATCATGAGACCATCCTGAATAATCCGCCGGATATCCTGATGACCAACTACAAAATGCTGGATTACCTGCTTGTGCGGCCAGAAGACGCGAGGTTGTGGAGCAGAAACGATACCACAGGGGCGCTGCGCTTTATTGTGGTGGACGAGCTGCACACCTTTGACGGCGCACAGGGCACTGACCTGGCCTGCTTAATCCGTCGCCTGAAGAGCCGCCTGAATATTCCGGAAGGTGATCTCTGCTGCATAGGTACCTCTGCCACAATGGGCGCAGAAGAGTCCGCTCAGGCGCTGCTGGATTATGCCCAAAATATCTTTGGTGAGGTCTTTGATAAAGACGCTATCGTTACAGAAGATCGGCTGACCGGGCATGAGTTTCTGGACAGCGCAGAGGTCAATCTGTATCGGATACCTACAGAGGCTGAAGCGCGGGAGCTCAGCCTGTTGGCGCAGGAAGAAGACGCTGAAGGCTACCTAGAACATACCGTTGCCGCATGGTTCGATGAGAGCGGCCGCCCTGCTGAACCGGCCTCGGATGAAGCGAGAGTGGCTTTAGCTGAAAAGCTGATGCGTCATTCCTTCTTCCAAAGCCTGATGGGTGTGATGGATAGCAAAATCCGTACGCCATCAGAGATTCAAAAGCAGCTGACAAATGTCTATCCTGAAATGGGAGGGAAGTATGCGCTTGCCATCGTGGATTCCATGCTGGCATTGATCAGTCATGCCCGGATCAAGGACAGCGGCGGGCATCTGCGTCCATTCCTGCAGGTGCAGATTCAGGTATGGATGCGTGAGCTGCGGCGTGTGATGGCCAAGGTGGACGGAAATCAATCAGAGCTGATGCTGGAATCCGACCTGAACCAGAAGCTTGCGGATCAGGCTCGCTATCTGCCCGTGGTGAACTGCCATGACTGCGGGGCAACCGGCTGGGCTGGGTGCGAGGATGAGAGCGGGCGCGTCATCATTCGGGAACTTGGCACGTTCTATAATCAGTATTTCTCTGCTGACAAACATATTCGCATGATTTTCCCTCGATCAGAAGAAGACAACCGTGATTCACAGATCCATCAGCCATACCGCTACTGCCCGGACTGCCAGAATGTGCAGATGGACAAGGGGGCAGGCAAGTGCACCGTCTGCGGCAAGGATACGATTCCGGTCTGGTACATCCTGCCTGAATATAAACACAAAAACTATATCTGCCCCTTCTGCGGAGGAGAGCGCAGCCTGATCATGATTGGTCTGCGAAGCGCTACGGCCCTCAGCGCGGGAATTTCCCGTGTCTATGCCTCCCGCTTCAATGATGACAAGAAATTGCTGGCTTTTAGCGATAATGTGCAGGACGCCTCACACCGTGCCAGTTTCTTTAACGCGCGAACCTGGCGCTCCACCTTCCGCATTGCAATGCAGCACTTTGTAGATGATGGCGGCAACGGATTGTCCCTCAGCCGCTTCGGGCAGGAGATGGGCGACTATTGGCTGTCAAAAATGGATGAGGAATCCTTCGTGGACACCTTCATTCCGTTCAATATGTCTGATGACCACGCCTATGAGGTTCTCCGTACAAGCGGAAAGTTCCCCAACGAAACAGCCGGTAAGGCGTTGGTCAATGATGTGAAGCACCGTGTGGAACTGGAAGCATTGCTCGAATACGGACGGCGAAGCCACATCGGGCGAACGCTGGAACGCAGCGGAGCATCCATGACCTGTGTGGACGATGAGATTCTCGAGTATATCGCAGAAAAGACGCTGCCGCGTATTGAAAACGAAGCAGGTGTCCGGGAGCTGCTTACAAAGGAGAAGTTGGTTGGCTTCCTCCACCTGTGGGTGACCCATATGCGGAAGAACGGCGCCTTTGCCTTGCCGCTCTATGCAAGCTTCGTTGAATCGGGCGGTAACGAATACGTCCTGTCCCCCAATTCCGGCCGCATGAACGCCTGGATGCCGGATGGCTTTGTTACACCGCTTTTCCTCGCAGGATCAAATGCAAGCTGGAGCGGCAATTTTGAGATGCTGGCCCCCAAGTGCTGGTACACGCAAAAATTCCTGCAGACGATTGATAAGACCGCCATTGAAGCGCCCGGATATGCCGATGCCATCAGCCTGATTGTCAACGAAGCTGAAAAGGCTGGCTTGTTGAGGCGAATGGTCGGGCCCAAGGGAATGCCGGTGTTCGGTCTGAACCCCGATAGATTTCATATCACTTCCGATGTCTCGCAGCTGCGCTGCAGTCAATGTGGTCAGCTTCTCTCTGTGTATGAAAGGAATGCCATGCATTGGTCAGGCGTACCCTGCATTCGAAAGGACTGCAAAGGTACTTATGAGAGCATGGAAAGCATCCTTGACGCAAGCTTCCTCATATATAGCCAGGGTGATCCTGTCCGCATTCACGCAAGTGAGCATACCGGCCTGCTGAAACGTCCCGACAGAGAAGCGCTTGAAGATGCCTTCAAGCACAGCAAAGCCGAACATCGATCATGGGACCCCAATCTGCTCTCCTGTACACCCACGTTGGAAATGGGCATTGATATCGGAGACCTGTCTACAGTAGTCCTTTGCCAGGTTCCGCCGGGACAAGCACAGTATGTTCAGCGTGTGGGACGTGCTGGACGCAAGGATGGAAACGCCTTTACCGTTACGGTGGCCGGAACCAAACAACACGACCTGTATTTCTATCAGGAACCGACGGAGATGATTTCCGGCGCAGTTGAACCCCCAGCCGTCTTCCTAAACGCTTCAGCCGTTTTGGAACGCCAGTTCATGGCCTTCTGTTTTGACTGCTGGGTGAAATCTGGCATTCCCGAAACAGCGGTGCCCGGTGAAATCAAGGGCATCCTGAGCCGTGTGGACAAGAATACCAAGCCTGCTGGCGAATTCCCGTTCAATTTGCTCGCTTATATGCACAGCAGCATGGCTCGGCTTGAGCGTCGGTTCATTGGGCTGTTTGGCGATAAGCTTGAAGCGGATACCCGGGAGCGATTGCATTCGTTTGTTCTCGGAGAGGGTGAAGACAATCCTGAGCATCGCCTGCTGGTCTCCTTTACAGAGGTGAAAAAGGACAGGGATCGCTTGCAGGACGATATCAAAAAACTGAAGAAAGCGATTGATGATTTGGATGCGCTTCCCAAGGATTCTTCTTTCGAGGCACAAAAAAAGGAGTTGTATGACGAAAGAAAAGCACTGCGCAGTGTTGTGGATACTATGAACAGCAGAAATACCTTTAATTTCCTGTCCGACGAGGGCATCCTGCCAAACTATGCTTTCCCAGAAGCGGGTATCACGCTGAAAGCTGTATTAACAAGAAAAAAGCGTCCAGAAGAAGTCACCAGTCCATATGATGAGACAGATAAAGTGACATATGAGTACGCACGCGGCGCTGCTGCAGCAATTTCCGAATTTGCCCCCTGCAACTCATTCTATGCTTCAGGAAGAAAGCTTGAGATCAGCCGGATAGACGTCAAAACCTCGGAGCCTGAATCCTGGCGACTTTGTCCAAACTGCAATTTCGCGGCAAAAAATTCGATGCTTCATCATGTCAGTACCTGTCCCCGGTGCGGTTCACCAGCATGGGCTGATACCGATCAGAAGTGCATGATGATCCGCCCGCGGACTGTCTACTCTGATATGAAATATGAAGCGGCTCGCAGCGGTGATGAAAGCGATGACCGCACATCGCGTTACTATACTCGTCAGTTGTTGGTAGATGTGGATGAAGAAAAGGATGTCCTCTACGGCTATCGTACAACGGGCGGAGATCTGCCTTTTGGATACGATTTTGTAAAGAAGGCCACGATGCGCGAGGTCAATTTCGGCGGAAGCGATGTCATGGGAAAGGCATTCCCTGTGGCTGGCATTACTCAGCCCAGGAAGGGGTTCACTATCTGTCATTCCTGCGGTATGGTACAGAGAAGCGCGAAAGATTCATCACATACATCCACTTGCAAAGCCAAACAGCAAGGCATCAAGGGAGTTTTTGATAGCTGTATGTTCCTGTACCGCGAATTCGTATCAGAAGCGGTTCGCATCCTGATTCCTGCCATAAAAATGGAAGACGCGAAGAAGGTAGAGTCCTTTGCTGCAGCCATTATGTTGGGTCTCAGGAAGAAATTCGGTAGTGTGGATCACCTACATTTCACCGTAGTTGATGTGCCGGAACCGGATTCCGAGGTACGCAAGTCCTATATGGTGATTTTTGATACCGTCCCAGGCGGTACAGGCTATCTGAAACAACTGATGGCTGGAAAGAACGCCATGATGGATCTTTTCCAACTGTCGCTTGAGGCAATGGAGAAGTGTTCCTGTGCATCCGATCCCAATAAGGATGGCTGCTATCACTGTGTATATGCTTACCGGCAATCCAACAGAATCAATCAGATTTCCAGACGGATTGCTGTGGGTATGCTCAAGCAGATTCTGAGTGGTCGCAACACGCTGGAGAAGATTCCGAATATCCGACAGATTTCTGTGAATACCCTGCTCGACAGTCTGCTTGAAGCGAAGTTTTTGGAAGCTCTGTCCATGACCAAGGTAAGCGGGAAGCGAATCGAGATGAACAAGGCTGTCGTTGGTGGTAAGGAAGGGTATACTTTAACCATCGGAGAAAATCTGTGGCGGCTTGAACTCCAGGTTCCGCTGACAGGTGACCAGGGGGTAAAAATCCCATCAAAGCCGGACTTTGTATTCCGTCCGCAGCGTAACCCCGGACGTCAGCCTGTGGCGGTGTTCACAGATGGAAAATCGTATCACATCGATATCGCTGACATTGATGCACAGAAACGAATGGCCATCCGTGAAGGGCTGGGCTGGACTGTATGGTCTCTCACTTGGCAGGATGTCATGGAAAAGTGCGATCGAAAGGAAGTATCAACTGCGAAAGAAGTTCTTGCACCGAAGACACTGGCATCAGCCGATCTGACAAAACAGGCTCTAGGAAAATATCGCCTTGAGGAGGTCAGTCGGAAATCTTCTTTCGATCTTTTGATTGAGTATCTGGCTGCTCCGGATGGGGACCAACGGTTCTGCACCTATGCTTCTTCGACAGCGCTTGGTATGCTGAGGCTTCGGGAATCAGGCGATCAGGCTTATATGGCCGAATGGAACCAAGGCTATTCTGCACTGCCTGAGCTCCGCTGGACAGTGCCGGTTCCTGTATTCAAAAAGGTGCTGATCGGTATTCATGAACCAGTACATGGTCTGCGAGTCTATGTCAACCTGCCTGCGGACGGTGTGAAAGGCGGAACGGACGCGAATGGAAAATCGGTACGCATCTTCGATGAGACCCAAGTCACTGTCGTTGTTGTTTTGGACGACGGGCTGCCTGAAAAGCAATTAATCCAGGCTTGGCGCGGTTTCCTGTATGCAGGAAATCTTCTCCAGTTTGTGCCCAGATCGCTGCTTGCAACGAAGAGTGGAATTGCTGCTCATTCCTATGATCAGCTGATCGATGAGGGCCCAAAACCGACAGATGCAGTCACAATTGACCCTAAATGGAAAGAGATAATTGAGGGTCTTGTGGATCAGAAGCTGATCGACCTGGCAAAGCAGATTCGTGACGATGGGTTTCTCGCACCGGAAGCTGGTTTGTATTCCGAAGAGGATGACGCACCTATGTCTGAATTCCAGTGGAGCAACAAGAAGGTGCTTGTTCAATCGGAAGATGAGTCGGATTACAAGGCATTTTTACAAGCTCAGGGCTGGAAGGTATACGGCCCAGATTATGAAGGCGTATCACTCGCCCTGAAGGAGGTCTAAGGTATGGGAAAGGCTACTGTCGCGATCTCTCAAGATTTCTTTAATTCGTTTGCGGCGCTGCCCAAGAGCAAGCAAAACAAGGTCATGGAATTCCTCTCCAAATTTCGCTCAAATCCTGAAGCAAATGGATTTAACTACGAAAGAATAAAGAACGCCTCGGATCCGAATATGCGCTCTGTACGGATTGATGATACATATCGAGCTATTCTGATTCGTGAAGAGGATGCCAATGTCTATCTTCTCCTTTGGGTTGATCATCATGATGAAGCGTACGATTGGGCCGTGAGGAAACGGTGCATTCTGAACCATACTACAGGCAGTATTCAGGTGTATGAGATGCAGGAAACATCTCAGCCTATAGCCCGGATTCCCTCAGAGGAAAAGCCTCTATTTGAGGCGATCAGTAACGATGTGCTTCAAAAGCTGGGCGTGCCGGAAGAACTGATTGCTTACGTGCGCACCCTGACAAATAAAAACTTCGACAGCGCAAAGGAAAAGCTGCCGCGCGATGCCTTTGAAGCACTTGATTACGTCCATATCGGGCTTGACCCGGAGGAAGTCATTGCGGAACTGTATGGAGAAACATTTGCTGAAAAGACCGGCGATTTGGCATCTGCCCTGCAGAATCCGATCACCAAAATGCAGTTCTATGTGGCAGAAGGAGAGGAAGACCTGAAGGCAATGATGAATGCGCCTCTTGAGCTGTGGCGCGTATACCTACATCCTTCTCAACGCCGAATTGTTCGGAAGGAATACAAAGGTCCAGCCAGAATTCTTGGCGGAGCAGGTACTGGAAAAACAGTCGTCGCCATGCACCGTGCTAAGGAGCTGGCGTCTCATTGTCTTGGCAATGAGCGGATTCTGTTTACGACCTTTACGGAGAACCTGGCTGCTGATATTCAGGATAATCTGCGAAAGATCTGCACTCCGGATATGATGAAGCACATAGAGGTTGTCAATCTGGATCAGTGGGTGAACCGTTATCTCCGTGCGCATGAGTATCCATACACGATTGTGTATGGAAATCAGATTGCAGAGATGTGGAAGAAGGCAGAATCCTTTACAGGTGAAGATTTCAATTTGCCAGAAGGTTTTTTTCAGGAGGAATGGGAGACAGTTGTTCAGGCTCAGGGTATCCAGACACTTGCGGAGTATGCAAAAGCGCCAAGACCTGGTCGAGGCGTTCGCCTTGATAGAAAGCTTCGCATGCGCGTTTGGAAGGTCTTTGAGGAATATCGCGCATTAATGGATGCGGAGAAAGTCTGCGACGCAGCCTGCGCTATGAATGAATGCGCTCAGTTGCTGTCCGCTGGCCCCGAGGTTCGCCTTTATACGTCTGTGATCGTTGATGAAGGCCAAGATTTCGGGCCCAGTGCCTACCGGCTGCTTCGAGCAATCGCAGGCAGTGAACATACCAATGACCTGTTCATCGTAGGCGATGCGCATCAGCGAATATATAAAAACAAAGTCATCCTTTCCCATTGCGGAATCAACGTGAGGGGTCGTTCCGGCAAGCTCCGCATGAACTACCGTACCACCGAAGAGATTCGACATAGTGCAATGAACATGCTTTCCGGATTGTCCTTTGATGACCTTGATGATGGAGTCGATGACGGAGAAGGTTATGTTTCTCTGAGTCATGGCGATCAGCCATCGGTTTCTGTGTATGCTACTCAGGATCAGGAGGCCGACGAACTGGTCAAACGCATCCGGGAACAGATTGCCGCAGGAATTGATCCGAGAGAAATCTGTGTTGTGGCAAGAACAAATGCATTGGTTGACGACTATAAGAAATATCTTGCTGCAGCAGGCATCGACAGTTTTGAGGTGAAACGCAGGCAGGCTGATGACCGGAGCCGTATGGGAGTAAGGCTCGCTACCATGCACCGTGTAAAAGGTCTGGAGTTTATCACTGTCTTTATTGTTGCAGCAAATAAAAACTATATCCCCTTGAAGTCAGCAGTAAACAGAACTGATCCTGCGGAGAGAGAAGCCGCCATAACCAGTGAACGTTGTCTGCTATACGTTGCGATGACCCGTGCAAAGAAGAAGGTCATGATTTCGTCATACGGAGCTATATCTGAATTTCTTTTTTAAGGATTACCAGCACGAATACAGTACAGCATGAAAACCCTGAATCACAAAAAATCGGATTTCCAAGCTTGTTTCTGGCATTTAAGAACCACAAACGCCATCTGGGATCAGGATGAGCTCCATTATTATACAGACATACGAGAATTGCCCCTGGAGCACTGTGTGAAACTGAAATGAACCGTTACACTCACACAAAGACGTTCTGTTTATCTCGGACAACAACACTCTTCAACCTCAAACTCAAAGATAAAGCACGCTTCTTTCCTCCCATTTGAGTATTCGCAAGCAGAACAAATGTTTTACATTTTGCAAAACATTCGCAAGCAATGCAAACGTTTTACTTTTTGCACGCTGCTTGTTGGTGGCCCAGTCCCCAATTCCCTGTAATGCATAGCGAGCTCTGCGGTTATCATGAGTATCTGCGTCATTCTCTGTTTCACTTGTTCCCTCAGAAACGACGAAGGCCCTATACCTGCTGTGCTTCTTCATCACAGCAGGCATAGCGCCTCCGCATATTCTTCTATTTTGCACACGCCAAGCTGTATGCGTTGTATCCATTAACTAGGAGCGTCAGCTTTTCATTAAATACTTCGTGCCGCGTCCAACTCCTTCCTGCCGGATACACCCCTGCTCCATCATGCGCTTGAGCAATCTGTTGGCTGTCGCCTGGCTGACTTGCAGCAGTTTCTGAACCTCCGTCCTCGTCATGGAACCATGTTCGCGCATGGCAGCAATCACCCGCTCCTCCGGGCTGAGGCTTTCACTGGCAGGTTCTTTCAACATATTACGGTTGGGCAAAACAATCTTGAAGGCATTGCTGGTCACTGTCAACTGAGGCTGACAACCGCTTTCCTGATAGGCTTTCATGATCTTTGGAATGCCCGTCCCGTAGGCTTCAATCAGCTTCAACCGATAGAAAACAGCGGCCAGTTTGGGATTCCGGCATACGGACATGCCCAGCATGATGTCCTCAACCTCAAGCCCTCCTGCCAGTCCGCCGATGGATACGAATTCAATCCGATCATCGTAGACGCTCACAAGCGTGCTGGCACTGAATGAATAATCACGGTGAACGATGGCATTCATCAGCGCCTCGCGAAGCGCTTCCTCCGGGTAATCGCGCGTATCCGTCCGATAAAGGCCCGAAAAAGTGGCGTGATTCTGATTTCTCATATCCAGATACGCATACAGGTCTTCCATCTGACGGAACAGCGAACCGCCGAACTCCCGTCTGTCCTGGAAGGTTTCTTTATCCTGTCCTGCGAAGGTTGCAGCCTTTACTACACTGGGGCATTGATCGGACAGGAGAAGCCCAAGATTCGTATACATCTTGTCAGACGTAATCAGTCCCAGCGTTTGCATTTTCTGCGCGTCAAAGTCCACGCCGCATTTCTTGAATTGCTCAGCTGCCGAGTGAAAGGTAAGCTGTTGATTCAGAGCACGCATGTCCTCAAAAACATCTCCGTCAGTTTCCTTGATCATGCGCCGGATGGCTGTATCCGTAGCCGGATCGGTTGAAGAACCGTTGCGCACATAGACGCCGCTGGGCTTTAGGCCCTTGCTGGTCAGATAGTACGGACGGTCTGTGCCTTTTTGCACGGCGACGGAGAGAACAGCTTTCCCCTCAATCTGCTGTACATCGTAACGGACAAACATCGTCACATCGGGCTTGATGGAATCGCGCACCATGTTATTCAGCCATAGGAGCGTTTCGTCTATGTTGCCAATCCCGATCACGCTGCCGTCATCCTGCACACCGATATAAATCGTTCCGCCATGCGAATTGGCAAAGGCAATGACTTCACGACAAATATCGGATATCAATTCTGATTTCAGTTCAACCGTATCGCTCTCCATGAACTTCATGCTGAGCACCTCCACTTCTCTTGTCATCATTGTACGCTTTCTTTTCGTTCTTGTCAACTGCTCGTCATTTCATGACAAGATGATGAGAAGGGGCTGTCAGGCTAAGGCAGAAAAAAGATGGGAGCATCAAGATTATTTTATCTTGACACTCCCATATTTTTGTTGTAATTTGAAACTGTGACGAACCAAACACAACGAGAGAATCATACCGCAAAAGAGCGGAGATTGCAAGTGGTTATGTAAGCGTCAACCCCTCCCGCGTCAAGAAGTATAGCCCCAAATATAAGACAAGAG
>JAUNPI010000134.1:285-7370 GCA_030536875.1 Clostridia bacterium | reverse complement strand
AGAGACGAAAGAGACGAAAAAGACGGAAAAAACGGGCGCTTTAAGGCGCTTTAATGCGCGTGAAGATGACGGCGATCAGCGGGCAGGAGCTATCGATGTGAACAGAAATTGGGACAGGAAGAAGAGGGGCGTTCAGGGCGCCGTCGCGCTGCTGATTGCCGCTGTGATACTGGCGCTGCTTTATCAGGGCGGGCTTTGGCTGGAAAGGCGCAACCAAAAACCCGAAACGCGAGGGGACTATCGCCAGCGCTATGCCTATGACACGCTGGTCGAATACGACGGGGTCTCCTACCGCGAGCGCAAGAATTTGACGACGATTTTGCTGATGGGCATCGACAGGGCGAGCGGCGTGGAAAGCAGCAGCTACCGCAACGGAGGACAGGCGGACTTTCTGCGGCTGCTGGTCATCGATTCCGCGCAGAAGAGGGTTTCGCAGATTCAGATTGATCGCGACACCATGACGCCGATCACCGTGCTGGGCGTGTTGGGCAACCAATCCGGCATCCGCACCTCGCAGATCTGTCTGTCGCATGGCTTTGGCGACGGAAAGGAGCAAAGCTGCGAGCTGACGGCAAACGCCGTATCCAACCTGCTCTTTGGGACGGCGATCGACTTCTACATCGCTATGAACCTGGACGGCATTTCCGTGCTCAACGACATGGCGGGCGGCGTCACGGTGACGCTGGAGGACGATTTTTCCGCGTTGGATCCCACCATGACGAAGGGAACGACGCTGACGCTGATGGGCGAACAGGCCGAATACTTTGTGCGCAGCCGCATGAACATCGGCGTGGGAACCAACGAGGCGCGCATGAAGCGCCAGCAGCAATACATCGCGCAGCTGACGGCGCTGCTCGACGGACGAATGCGGCAAGAGCAGGAATTTGTAGGGACGCTGTACGATCAGCTGGAGCCCTACCTGATCACGAACATCAGCAGAGGAAGGCTGATCAACGAGGCATGGGCCAGCCGGGATTATGAGCGCGCGGCGCTCATCGAGCCGGAAGGGACGCACGAGATCGGCGCGGATGGATTTATGCAGTTCCACATTGACGAGACGGCTTTGCAGCAGGAGGTGCTGGAGCTGTTCTACGACAGGGTTGAATAAAGTCGGCTTCGGCTTTATGATAAGCGGCGCGGGCAAACCCGTTCCGCGGATTTGAAAGGAGAACATGAAGATGAAAAGGGTTGTGTGCATTGCGCTTGCGCTGATGCTGTGCCTGAGCGCGGCGGCTGTGGCGGAGTCCGTTCCCAGCAAGACGACGGTCGATTTGACGAAATTTGAGGTGACTGCGGAATATCTTCCGCAGGATGCGAACCTTTTCCTGCATCCCGTCAACGAGCCGACGGTCGGCGACGCGCTTGCGGAATATGAGGAGCACCTCGCCATCTGCCAGGCTGAAATCGAGAAGCTGTCGGCCAGCGAGTCCATCGAGACCTATTTCGGCCAGGTGAAGGACATTGACGGCCAGATCGTTTCGCTCAAGGAGCTGCTTGAGACGGAGGAGCTGAACGTCTTCGAATTCTGCCCGGCGGTCGCCGGAGGCTATCAGGCGGCCTACGGCAAGGTCACCGCGACGATGCTCTTCTCCACGCCCTATGAGAAGGACGAGAAGGTCGTTCTCATGATCGGCCTTGTGACGGTGAACGCGGACGGCACGCAGACGGTGGAATGGTACGCGTTCGAGGGAATCGGTCTGGGCGCTGTTGAAGGACAGGAGGAGACCGAGGGCCGCATTCGCGTTGAGCTGAGCGCGGAGATCGTGGAGGCCATTCAGAACGGCACGGCTCTGCTGGCCATGGTGAGCAAGTAAACCGGAGAATCGTTCATCATGATGCGGACGAGGGAAAGCGGCGTAGAAGTGGTTGCGCACTCCTCACAGCTTTCCCTCTTTCTTTAAGAAGCTAAAAACGCAAGACGTTGACAACACAGAGAGATCGGAGAATCGGGAATGTCAGATCGACAGAAGAGGCGGACATCGACGCCGAGCGCCCCTGCGGCGGCCCAGCCGGCGGACAGCGACACCATTGACCTGCTGGGGCTCATGTACCGGCTGCTGAGCAATTGGATGCTCATCGTCTGCATGGCGCTGGTCTTTGCGATAGCGGCGGGCGTGTACACGTTCTACTTTGTCACGCCGATGTATCAGGCTACGTCGACCATCTATGTCCTCAGCCGCCGCGACTCGGCGATCAACATGTCCGATTTGCAGATCGGCACGGCGCTGACGAGCGACTATATCAAGGTGTTCAAGATGTGGGAGGTTCACGAGCAGGTGATCTCCAACTTGGATTTGCCCTACTCGTACCCACAGATGCGCAGCATGCTCTCTGTCGTCAATGAATCGGACACGCGCATGCTCGACATCAGCATAACCTCTCCGTCGGCGGAGGAGGCCGCGGCGATCGCCAACGAATACGCGAAGGTCGCCAGCCAATATATCGCCGACACCATGTCCACGGACAAGCCGAACATCATGTCGGTTGCGCTGGTGCCGTCCAACCCCGTCAGCCCGAACAAGACGCGCAATGTGATGCTGGGCTTTTTGCTGGGCGCCGTGCTGGCGGCGGGCATCGTCACGCTGCGCTTCATCATGGACGACAAGTATAAGACGGCGGAGGATATCCGCATGTATACGGGCCTGATCACGCTGGCCGTCGTTCCCGTGGAAGAGAGCGACGGCAGCGGCAGGAGGAACGCCAAGGGCGGCAGGAGGAAAGCATGAAGAGTTTGTCGATAGGCCGTTTTCCGCCGCTCAGCTACGCCTGCGGCGAAGCGGTCAACACCCTGTGTACGAATCTCTCCTTCTCCGGAGAGAACGTCAAAAAGATCATGATCACCAGCTGCCACGCGTCCGAGGGAAAGTCTTTCCTATCCATGAACATCATGCGCACAATGGCCAAGTTTGGAAAGACGGTGGCGATCGTGGATGCGGACCTGCGCCGGAGCATGATCGCCTCCAAATACAGCATTCAATTTGCGGACAAGGAACACCGGTGGGGGCTGGCCCATCTGCTGGCAGGCATGGCGGATATGGACGACGTCATCTACAGCACGGATATCGACGGGGCTTACATGGTTCCCGTCGGGAGAGAGGTATCCAACCCGCTGCCGCTGCTCAACTCGCCGCGGCTCGGCGAGCTGCTGGACAGGCTGGCCCAAGGGGTTGACTATGTGTTTGTGGACGCCCCGCCCGTGGGCACGGTCATCGATGCGGCGGAGATTGCCAAATCCTGCGACGGAACGCTGCTGGTGGTCAACTACAACACCGTGCGCAGGCAGGAGCTGATCGACGTCAAGGAGCAGCTCGAGCAGACGGAATGCCCGATTCTAGGAACGGTGCTCAACATGGTCGAATATGACAGCTATCTGAGCAGAAAGTACTATTATAAGTCATATTACTCTAAATACGACCGTTACGAGAAGGATACGCGCAAGAGCAAACATTCCGGACAGAAGGAGTCAAAGGCGAAGCGGACATGACCGGATTTACGGATATTCACTCGCACGTCATTTACGGTGTGGACGACGGCGCCCAGACAGAAGCGGAGATGGAGGCGATGCTCGACGCGGCGCATGCGCAGGGCATTTCGACCCTCTTTGCCACATCGCACGTGACGCCGGGCGTTCTGCCGTTTGACCATGCGCTTTACGAGCAGCATCTCATGCAGGCGAGGCGGTATTGCAGGGAAAGAGGGTATGGGCTGACCGTTCAAGCGGGCGCGGAGATCATGTACACGCCGGCCATCAGGCATTATGCCGCGGAAAGGCTATTGCCCACGCTTGCGGGTTCCGATCACATCCTGCTGGAGTTTGTGCCCGATGCCGCCTATCAGGAGATCGAGAACGCAGTCGGGCTGGCGGAGCGATCGGGCTATGTGGTGACGCTGGCGCACATCGAACGGTATGACTGCCTCTATCGCGCGCAAAATGCATACAGGCTTAAAGAGAGACACGACGTGCATTATCAGGTCAATTGTAGCACGATCGTCGATGGGCGAGGTTTTTGGAAGGACAGGCAGATTCGCGCATGGCTGAGGGACGAGATGATCGATTTCGTCGCCTCGGATGCGCACAACTGCATAAGGCGCCCGTTTAGAATGCGGGAGGCCTATACAGCTTTGGAACAGCGCGTGGGAGAGGAATACGCGAAATGGCTCACGGGACTGGAGCGAAGCGACATGGGATGGATGAGCAAAGGCCTTCATTCAGAGGAATAGCGCAAAAAAAGCTGGAAAGCATGGCGGAGCACAATGAGGGAATTCGAGAGCAGAGAGCGACTTCGGAAAGACAGTATCCTCTCATCTCGTTCAAAGTATACCGACTGCGCCGAGGCTTTCCAACCGAAGAGAGGTGTATTGGCTTGGCAGGCGCGCGCGCAGGATATCTTTTTCTCTCTGCTGGCGCTTGCCATACTGTGGCCGGTTTTAGCCATCGTTGCGCTCATCATCGTCATTGACAGCCCGGGCGCGGGGCCGATTTTTGCCCAAGAGCGCGTCGGCCGGGATGGAAAGACGTTCCGCTTTTACAAGTTCAGATCGATGGTGCCCAATGCGGAACAGAAGCTGGAGGGCCTGCTCGATCGTAACGAGATGGACGGCCCGGTTTTCAAAATCAAGGACGATCCCCGGATTACGCGGGTGGGAAAATTCATCCGCAGGACGAGCATCGACGAGCTGCCGCAGCTCATCAATGTTCTCATGGGCGACATGAGCATCGTGGGGCCGCGACCGGCGATTCCGCGCGAAGTGGCGCAATATGACGACTATGAGCGGCAAAGGCTCTATGTGCAGCCCGGCATTACCTGTTATTGGCAGATTCAGCCGCATCGAAACGAATTGAGCTTTGAAGAATGGCTCGAGCTCGATTTGAAATACATTCGCGAGCAGAGCTTTCTTGTCGACTGGAAGATCATCCTGATGACGATCCGCGTTGTGCTCACCGGACAGGGCGAATAAGGGCTCGGCTGACCTGAGCGAGCGAGAGATGCGTCCTGCCTGCGCGCGGCGCATGGGCAAAAACGATCTATAGAGACAGACGACGGCATAGGCGCGTTGCAGCGGCCTGTGCCTTTTTTGTGATGTCATACTGTTTTCAAATCAAAACCGCCATGCGCTAAGCCCCGTCAGGTAACGCTTCGCGCTTATAGCTTGTTTCTATCAGAAAATAGTATCAATCTTTCCGCAAGGCGTCAGCCTTGAACACAAAGAGGGCATTACGGCAGCATCGAGCGGAAGGCGACAGCCTTGCCCAAGATGCGCGCTTCACGCGTTTCATTCGCCCCGCCGATGATGATCGGCGGGTATTTGGGGTTGGAGGCCGTCAGGCAGGTATGCAGGATATGACCGTCGGCATTGCGGAGGCGGGAGATGTGCTTGAGCGTCAGTTCGCCGTCAATCGCGACGGCGACGATCGAGCCGTCGTCCACATCGTCCTGCCGGCGGATAAAGACGATATCGCCCGACTGAATGCGATCGCCGATCATGGAATCGCCTTCGGCGATGAGGGCAAAGTCGCAAGACATATCGTCCCCGGCGAGGATATATTCCGTTCCGTCCCCCGGATTGTAGATCGGCTCGCCGCAGGCGACGCTGCCGATAATCGGAACAGCCCGTTTGCCGCGAATGGGGATCGCATTGGGATAGAGAAGCAGGGGATTGAGGCTCTGCACGGTTTCATCCTCAATAATATCTGATTTGGTGATGCCGAAGTAGTCGGCAAGCCTTTGAATGGCGCCCATGCGGGGGATCTTGACGTCGTTTTCCCATGTGGAAACCGCCTTGTCCGTGACGCCGGCGATTTCGGCAATCTGGAGCTGGCTCATGCCGTGCGACTCGCGCAGGCGCTTAATGTTTTGGCCGATAGACATAGGGAATGTTCCTCCGATTCCGATCGATTGACCTCTTGTTTTGTCTATTATAAACTAAAAGTAGAGTTCTGACAAGAATAAAAGGCATAAATTTTCTTTTTGGTCTTGACATTCTACTTTAAGTAGTGTATCATAGAACGCGAAGAGAGGGGGAAAACGAAATGACAAAGAAGATGGGCGGTAAAAAGCCTTTGGCATTCGAAGAAGAGCTTCTTTTTTGTCACGGTATCTACTTAAAGTAGATGCAATGGACGCTAAACGGATTAAGCGCGTCCGTGAATGCGTGAACAAAGATGCAATGATGCAATGAGGAAAGGGCAAAGCGACGGAGGGAAGATTGTCGACGGCGAGAGGAGGGAAGGCGATTGGCGGGAACGAGGCTGACGGCGGCGCAGAAAAAGGAGATTTTTCGAAGGGCCGTTTTTGACGGCGAATGCGCCGAGCAGCTGGCGGAGGAATACAGCGTCAGCCGAGAGGAGATTGAGCGGGTCACGCACGACAAAAAACGCATTGCAGATGAGCGCGATACGCTGGAGGCCATGCGCGAGCTCGCGAAGCTGCGGGTGATGGCCAGCGCGGACAGGGCCGTGCAAAAGCAGCTTGAGCTGATGGACAGGCAGGTGCCGGAGAATATGCTCTATATCAACCAAAAAGCGGCGGCGGACATCATGAACCGGGCGGGCATCAAGCAGGAGAAGAAGGATGTGGGCGAGGTGCGCGTGGTCTTTAAGAAGGGAAACGTGGCGTTCAACATGCCGGAACCGGAGCCGAGCGCGCCCGGTGGGAGGAGAAGCGAGGCGGAGCGTCAGGAATGAGCCGGGAGCGACGATGCGAGTTTCCCCGAAAATGTGAGACTGTGGATTAGGAGACCGAAAGGAGGACGGCATGGAAGAGAGGACGGGCGAGACCGGACAGGAGACGGTCACGAGCGAAGAGCTGATGGCGGAGGCCACGGCTGCCGATGTGAGAGGCGCTGATGGACGAGACGATCAGAACATGACGGAACCGGACGACGGCGGAGAGGAGGCTGAACGAGCGACGGCGGGCGGAGAGGCGCGCGAGCAGGAACGGAGGGAAGCGCTCACGCGCGGGCTTGCGGCGCTCATGGAGGACGGATGGACGCAGGAGGAGCTCGAGGCGTTTTCTCGCGACGAGGGCGCGGCGAGGGACATCGCGCAGGGGAAGAGCCTGGAGAGCGCGGCGCTGCGATACCTG